>JBJMXE010000001.1:0-7534 GCA_045809745.1 Chthoniobacterales bacterium
AAGTATTACCACTGATATGCGGCGGGATTGCACTAGCATCCCTCGCCTTGGGTCAGCAGCAGGCGCCGCCACCACCGGTAACAGCCGGGCCCATCAGTGGAGATTGGACCATCCATTTCCATGCGGGACACCAGACCGCTTCGGGAGACCTGCACCTTCACGCTGATGGCGAACAACTCACCGGCACGGTCGAGACGCCTCATACTGGACCCGGAACGGTTCAAAACGGGAAATGGACTAACCAAAAGCTCGAGGCGACTTTGGTTTTCGAAAGGCACGAGTCGGTTGTTTTGAAAGGTGAGCTGAACACTGATGGGATACTCACCGGGAACTACACAACAGAAGGTCGCACGGAAACGTGGCAGGCCGAGCGGAAGACCGCCGCGGAATCGAGTTCAAAACCCGGTTAGGCTTTCGACTTTCGTTAACTTCACCTGGTCGCGACAACTGTCGGAGTTACCTTCTGTTGCAGATCGCCAGGCGAATCACGTCGCGCGCGTCACCCACTGGGCGCGCGAGGTTGGAGCGTCAAACGGATCGGCAAAATACTGGGTCTCGTGCGATACTTTTCCGTCGCGGAACTCCATGATGCTCACCGTAAACGCAGGTTTGCCGCTGTAGTCGATCTGGTACTCGGTAACCCAGAGCTCGCCTTGCCCCACGATGCGCCGGACGGTGAAGCCCGACGGCTTTCCCGGATGATGACTGCGCAGCGCCTGCAGATTTGCGCGACCATGAATGGTCTCGCCTGACTGCGGATACTCGCAAACAGCATCGTCATGATAAATGTCGTGTTCGGCTACCTGGTCACCCGCGGCGGAAGCAGCCCAATGTCGATCGATGTCCGCGCGGATTCTGTGTTCGTTCATGTCTTAGCAAACTAGCGCCTTCGCCACCTCCCTAATCGACCACCGCATACGCATCAGACGTTAGGTGTATCACGACCCGCGAATCCTCGTCCAGAGCTGAACGGCAGAACTTGGTAGGTCGGTAGTCGCCAGCTGATTTTATAAGTGTGTGCCTTTGTTCGCATGGATTCACGTCTGCCCCCGATTCCCAGTTTCGTAAAGCCCGGTTGACCGAACGCCTCCTCTACCCGCGGCGCTTTCCGCCGGCGTCGAAGACGGTTGAAATACTGGGTGGTTGGGCCGCGTTGCCGTGCATTTTGGCATTAGGCCAAAGCGCCAACCATCAAATTGTAGCGCTAACCACGAATGCAGACGAATAGACTCGAATTGTTGTTTACAAAAAGAGAACGAGCACGACCATAGCACGCGCTCGGTTGTAACCAGTTAACGCTTTTAACGATTTAACGATCTCAACCGTGGATTCCTCCAAACGCGGCAGCAGGCTGGTTTTGCTCGGCGTGCTGTTCACCATCATTCTGGCCGGGCTCGACAACACCATTGTCAGCACGGTTATGCCCGTGGCGTTGCCTGAGCTTGGCGGCGCCCATATGTACGCGTGGACGTTTGCCGCTTACATGCTCGCCGCGGCAGTATCGATGCCGATCTGGGGGCCCGGCTCCGATCGGTGGGGACGCCGGCGCACTTATCTTGTCGGCATTATCGCGTTCACGGCCGGTAGTGGACTCTGCGCGGTCGCGCGCACGATGATGGAGTTCATCGGCGCCCGCGCCATCCAGGGCATTGGAGCGGGAGCCATCGCGACTCTTCCGTTTGTTCTGCTCGGCGTGGTTTATCCGCCTAACAAGCGCGGCCGGGCGCTGGGCGCGGCCGCCAGCGCATGGGCGGTCGCGAGTGTCGCCGGCCCACTGCTCGGAACGTTGATCGTGACGCACGTTTCATGGCGCTGGGCTTTCCTCATCAACGTGCCGATTGCAATTGTGGCTGCTTTTCTCGTCATCGCCGGAATGCGCGAGAGCATTGGGAATAGCATCGGCCGTTTCGATTTTGCCGGCGCCTTTCTCGCGGGCGCCTGCGGCAGCTCCCTGATGTGGGCGTTCGTCGATCTCGGTGAGGGAGAAATTGGGCTGGTGCAGGCCACGCTTATCGGCGTTGGAATCATTCTGCTCGCCGTATTCGTCTGGCATGAGGGACGAACACCTCATCCGATCTTGCCGTTAAGTTTCTTTCATCATCCCGGCTACGCAGCATCGATCTCTTCGTCATTCCTCGCCTTCTTCAGCGGCTTCGGTCTTAGCGGCTATCTGCCGCTCGCAACCAATGCCGCCTTTCACGATAATCGCGCGATCGTCGGCTTAGTGGTTGGCGCGTTCACCATCGGCTGGAGCCTCTGCTCGTTCGCCAGTGGACGACTGGTCCATCGAATCGGAGAACGCCTGCCGAGTGTGATTGGAATCGTTGTGCACATTGCCGGTCTTCTCTTTTTCATGGTGGCATTTGAACATGGACTTGGCTCTGTCACCGCGGCCGCGCTGATCAGCGGAATGGGCATGGGACTGATATCGCCTGCCCTAACGGTGGTAGTGCAGAACAGCGTCCCGATTGCCCGCATGGGTAGCGCCACCACCAGCCAGCAATTTGTCCGGCAGATCGGCGCTGCGCTCGGCGTGAGCGCGTTCGTTTTAGCCGCAACCGTAGGCGGATTTCGCGTCGGCTTGCTCATGATGACAGCGGTGAGCGCCGGCACCTTTGCCTGCATTCTGGCGCTGCCCGCCCACAGCCTCCGGGAAAGTTGAAGCTCGAATCGTTGCGGCAAGAATGGAGCCAGCGGCAAGCGGTGCGACATACGCGGGTAGCGAAGCCGCCAGAAAACCCCTTCTATTCATACGCTAACACCGCCAGCGAGCCGCTATCTTTCTAAAACGCGGATCGATAGTCGCGGCACCGCGGTAACCGATCGCAAAAATCGAAATCTCCTCCGCCAAGCTGCTGCCGCAACCACCCCGGTTGGCCTAACCAAATATCAACAGTCCGCTCGGCCTGCCCGCGGCGGCGGACGAATCGTTTCGGAGTATAGACACGAGCCCGATTCTTATCGCTTAAGCTCCGCCCCGTCTTGTTTGTCCTCGTCCAGGCACGCGACATAGACGGTGCTGTCCGATTTACTTTCCAGAATAGGATTGTCGAACGTTACCACGTGGGCACGTGCCGTTGCGAAAACGGACCCCAATTTGTGGAGAAATTCCGCATCCGGCTCATCATCCGACCAAAGCGCGAAGACGCCGCCGGGAAGAAGATGTGCCGAAAGGGCGCGCAGCCCTTCAGGTTGATAAAACGCGGCGTTATTACCGTGGAGCAGATCGCGCGGGGAATGATCGATGTCCAAGAGGACTGCGTGAAATTTCCTGCCGGGTTTATCCGGATCGAACCCGCTTGCCGAAGAAGCACTGGCAAAGAAGTCTGCGTGCACGAGTCGGCTGCGCGGATCGTTCACCAGCTTCTCACCCAGCGGCACCAAACTACTGAGATGCCATCCGATCACTTGTGGCAGGGCTTCGATTACCAGTAATGACGCAACCTCACGATGCTCGAGCGCCGCCACGGCCGTATACCCGAGCCCAAGCCCGCCGACAACAACGTCCCACCCGACCCCCGTTAGTTCGGAAAGGCCGCGATGAGCCAGCGCGACTTCCGCCTCGTGAAACAGGCTCGACATGAGGAATGCCTCGCCCAGTTTGATCTCATGAATCTCGATATCGCCTAACGACAACATGCGTCTTCGGCGCAAACTCAGAAGGCCGAGAGGCGTTTCCTGTGAATCGATCTCGTGAAAATTGCGGCTCATCGCGCAGCGGCCGTCATGTCCTCCGGACAAGCAACCAACAACCGCTAATGGACGCTGATTCACCCGAATGTTGAACATCGTCGCTGCAGGATTCCTTCGATTCCTGACCTTTATTCGCGTTCATTCGCGTCCATTCGTGGTTAACTAAAGCTTTCAATGCTTTACAGTGCGTTGCCTCCCGCGCAATACGCAGCATGCGAACAGTGGATGACTCCTCCGGACAAGCAACCAACAACCGCTAATGGACGCTAATTCACGCGAATGTTAAGCATCGTCGCTGCAGGAATCCTTCGATTCCTGACCTTTATTGAAGCGGCGAAAAGCTGACCGGATCCATGAAGTAGCTGTCGATCTGGGTGGTCAACGGGCCATTCTTTTCCGATTCGTCCTTCACTTTCTTCCATTTCGGATCGTCATGAAAGGCGTCCCAGTTCTTCTTAGCTTGTTCGCGGCTCGGATGCTCCAGGACGTAGACGAACAGATTCTCCGAGTTCGGTGCATCCTCGGGTTGCCAATAACCGATGCTCTTCATGTTATGCTGTTTGAAGATCGAATCGGTGTGGTCGGCAAAGCGGGCTTTAAGCGCATCCATTTTTCCCGGACTAACATGGTACATGCGTAGTTCGTAGACGTGATGCTGCGGGTCCGAGCCAAGACTGTTGTAAGCAATCATCGCAGCGACGCCGCAGAGGAAGAATAGAAGGTAAGATATTTTCATGACCTGGTTCGGTGTTAGCGCAGCGATTTGAAACTCGCGCGCATTTCGCTCACGAATATTTCCGGTTGCTCCCACGCAGCGAAGTGCCCTCCTTTGTCGAGCTTGTTGTAATGGATGAGTTTCGGATAAGCCTTTTCCGCCCAGCTTTTGGGAGCTTGATAGAGCTCGTCCGGAAAGGCACTCACAGCGACCGGGATTTTGATTCCTTTGGGCGCGAAGAAAGCCAGCTTGCTCTCCCAATACAAACGAGCCGAAGATACGGTCGTATTCGTTAGCCAATAAAGGGTCGCATTATCGAGGATCTCGTCGCGCGTGAGTCCTTCGGCTTTGCCATCGAACACACGCGACATGAGAGCCAGGCTCGTCCCATCGTGGTCGAGCATCCAAGCCGCCATTCCCACGGGCGAATCACCAATGCCGTAGAGCGTTTGGGGCCGGTTTGCCATCTCGCCGGCGTAACCAAGGCCGTGCTTGTAGAAGTAGGCCAGCTGATCGTAGGCATGTTTTTCGTCCGCCGAAAAAGCTGATGATGGCGGCGCGCCTGCGAGAGCCGCCTTATCGATCTCTGGCGGGACGGTCGCAGGCATGTTGGTGTGAATGCCGATTAATTCCGGTGGCGCCAGTAATGCCATCTGTTCCGTCACCGCATTACCCCAGTCGCCGCCCTGCGCGACAAACTTCGTGTATCCCAAGCGCTTCATCAGCACGATCCAGGCGTGAGCGATGCGCATAGGATCCCAACCGGTAGCAGTAGGTTTTCCGGAAAAGCCGTAGCCGGGGAGCGATGGGATCACGATATCGAAGGCGTCTTCCGCCTTGCCGCCATTCGCCGTCGGATTAGTTAGGGGATCGATGACTTTGAGTTGTTCGACGATCGAGCCCGGCCAGCCGTGCGTGATGATCATCGGCAGCGCATGCTTTTCCTTCGAGCGAACGTGAATGAAATGGATATCCAATCCATCGATCGTAGTTACGAAGTTCGGCAGAGCTTTCAGCTTCTCTTCGCACTTGCGCCAGTCGTAGTCCGTTGCCCAATACTGCGCCAGTTCTTTCATCGTCGACAGCTGCACGCCCTGCGATTGGTCAGTCACAGTTTCCATCTCCGGCCAACGTGTCGCTTTGATGCGTTGACGAAGATCGGTTAGGGCTTCTTCTGGAACATTGATCTGGTAGGGTCGGACAGCTTCGTGGTCATCCGTTTTCGCAGCTGTGTCTGACCTCGTCGCAAGTGTAAGTGCGATGATCGCTAGTGTGAAAGCAACGCCTCCGAAAATGCGGGTCTTCTTTTTCATGACTGTTTCTTTCTTAGGCGGGTTGAGCGTTAACCGTAGGTCAGCTCGGTGCTCTGGCCGACCTCGATGATATAGCCATCGGGATCGCGAATGTAGCAGCGGGTCTCGCCGTACTTCGGGATCGGTTCGGTGATGAACTCGGCTCCCCGGCTTTTCCACGATTCATAACACGCCTGGATATCCGCGACCCGGATATTCATGAAGCTGTTGATGTGGTTCGGGTCCGGAACGCTGAGCGTTACCGATGGTTTGTCGGCCGTGGGACCGCCGCCCACGTTAAGAATCATCCAGGTGTTTGCCAGTCGAAGGTAACCAGGCGCGTTACCGTCGCCTCGGCTCAGAACGTCAGCACCGAACACTTTCTCGTAATAGTTAAGCGATCTATCGATGTCGCTGACGGTGAGAAAATACGCGACGCTGATCCCTTCGCGCGGCGGCATCTCGAAGCTCTTCTGGCCGATTCGCACGGCGTTCATTGACGATTCCGATTGCAAACCAGCCATGAATTTGAGAAGGGCTTGGGCCGTTAACGTCGATGACGCAGGATTCTGGCCGGTAATGAGACGGCCGTCCATGACGAAAAACGGCTGCCAGTTCGCCTTCTTCTCAAAGACGGCACCGAGACGCATCAGTTCATCTTCGACCAGGAAGGGCACGACCTTGGTCAGCTTCGCGTCTTCCTCCTCGCCATTGGTAAAACCGGTTAGGCTCTTTCCTTTTACCAGAGGTTCGCCTTTGTAGGTAACGTGGCGCAGCACGCCAGGCGAATGGCAGACGAGCGCAATTGGCTTGCCTGCGTTATAGAAAGATTCGAGCAGCGCAATCGAAACGGGGTCTTCCGCCAGGTCCCACATCGGGCCGTGCCCACCGGGGTAAAACACGGTGTCGAAATCTTCGGACTTCACGCTCGAAAGCTTAAGGGTGTTCGCGAGGGCTTCCTGAGCCGGCTTATCCTTCTTAAAACGCGCCATCGGCGGCGTTTGATTTCCCGGCTCGTCGCTCTTTGGATCGATCGGTGGCTGGCCGCCTTTCGGAGAGGCTAGCGTCAGTTTAACTCCGGCGTCTTTGAAAACGAAGAAAGGCGCGGCAAATTCCTCCAACCAAAAGCCAGTCTTCCGACCGGTGTCGCCCAATTGATCATGGGACGTCAGGACCATCAGTATCTTCATTTGCTCCTTCTCCAGCTATGCGGACGACCAACCGTTCGCGGTACCCGGCGGAAAGCGGGTCAGGCGGAGCTCTTTACGAGAGACGACCAACAGACTTGGCGCTGAGCGAGTCTCAGCTCCTGCGCGCGAAAGTAAAGTTTACAATCGCATCACGAAAAAGTGGTGACCGGCAGAATCACGCTCCCTGCCACCCTTCTCCCGACTCGCCGCCGACAACGGGCGCCGGCCGGCGCGAGGTTAGGGTTGAGCCCGTGCTTGCGGCGATGATAAGTGCAACGGCTAACCACTGACGGATTGAGAGCAATTCGCGCAGGAACACGACCCCAAGAAGCGCAGCGACAGCCGGCTCCAGGCTCATCAGGATTCCAAAAGTGCGTGCCGGAAGTCCTTTCAACGCGATCATCTCCAGCGTGTAAGGGATCGCGCTCGAGAGCAGCGCCACTCCGATTCCGGCGACGAAGAGCGGCATCGTTAGGCCCGCGAATCCGCCAGTTGCAATGGCGGCGGGCAGCGCCACGAACGAAGCGATCACCATTCCCGTTGCGACGGACTCGCCGCCGGGCATGATGCGGGACACCCGGCCGCCTAACAGGATGTAAGCGGCCCAGCACCCGCCCGCCGCGAGTGCAAGCAATACACCGACC
>JBJMXE010000002.1:0-18121 GCA_045809745.1 Chthoniobacterales bacterium
AGGATAAAAGTGCGATTTTTACATCGCATTTGGAATTTGCCTGGGCTGAATGACTGGCTGACTAACGGTTGGGCAAAGTTGGACGAAAGTTGTCATTTCACGCCGTCTCAGAGATTGAACGGCGTCGGCCATTTAGCGACGACTAGCAATTGGGAGCCTCTATGGTGCCTCCTACGGGCTTGCGGGCGACTTGTGGGCTTATGGCGCCAGCAACGGGCTGGAAACCCACCGAAAACGGCAACACTATGGCAACAGCCGCATCCCACCCAGCAGTGCTACGGCTTTCTAATCCGTGGGTCGGGTGTTCGAGTCACCCCGGGCGCGCACCCTCGCGACCAGCGAAATCGTGATGAGTCGTGCCGGGCCGTCTTCGACAACCGGTGCCGTCAGCGTTTGAAGGTTGTCAGCCCTCCGAGTCGCTCCCTACTGTTGCCGCGGCCAATGAATGGCGCGACCGCACAACACTTGCCGGACATGGCGTCTTACCGCCGCTTTGCCATCGTGCTCATGATGTTCCTTGGTGTTCATTTCGCTCTCAGCATGGCGCTGAGCGGCTCGTTTACTCCGGATGACGCCGACCAGTTGATCTTCAGTCAAAGTTTGGCGGCCGGTTATTACGAACAGCCGCCGCTGTATTCATGGCTTAGCTGGTTGTCGTTTAAACTTCTCGGCCTCCATTATGCGAGCTACTTTCTCGTAAAATCATTCTCGTTAGGTTTGGTTTACGTCGGGTGCTTCTGCTGTGCCCGTTTACTAGGGTTGCGGGGCTCGACAGCGGTGTTGGCAACATTCCTGTTATTGCTGATGCCGACGTTCGCCTGGCATTCGTTTTCCTACCTGACGAACACGAACCTGGTTTGTGCCGCCACGGCAATGACCTTCTACGTCATCGGCCGGTTGGAACGTTCGGAACACTGGATCAATTACGCATTGTTAGGGACCACGCTCGGGCTCGGCTTCCTCTCGAAATACAATTTCACCCTGGTCGCCGCAGCTTTGCTCATAGCAGCGCTGACCGTTCCATCGCTACGGAGAAGACTGCTGAACTATCGAATGTTACTCGCAATCGTGATCGTCGCTGTTCTGGTTCTCCCAAATTTGATCTGGCTGTTCGACCATCGAACCGCGGTTGTCGCCGTTCTTGACCAAAAATTGCATGGACCGGCAGTTGATCATCAATTTGGAAGGCTGCGTGGCTTCGCCACGTTGTTCAGCAATGTTGGTTTGATCCTTCTCCCGACGGCGGCTGTCTTCGCTGTCTTCCGGACGCAACTCGAGCGTTTGCGCAATTTTACTGACATCCAGCGTCTCTTCGTCCGGTTCTTCATCGTTGCGGTTGGTGTGTTGCTTCTCCTTATCCTGTTAGGCAGAGCAAGCCGCTTTCACGAACGCTGGTTGCAACCATTCACGTTGCTCGTGCCCCTGTTCGCCTTCACGTCATGCAAGGTCCGATCGGCTGGAACGCTCCGCGGATTAGCAATCATTGTTGTCGTCGCCGGACTTGCATATGCCGGCGTGCGCACTGGTCAGATCTTTTTCGGAGGCTTCGACCGCGGAGTGTACCCGCTTCAAATGGACTTCACCGGTGCAGCCCGCACATTAAGTGGACGCGGCGGTCCCGGCGCCATCGTCATATCCCAAGACCGCGAGCTCGCCGGTAATCTGCGTTATCAGCTTCCAACTGCTCGTCACCTCACCAGTTCACATCCACTCTACCTGCCGCCGCTCGATGGGTTCAAAGGCCCATGGATCCTGGTATGGAACCAAAGAAACGGAAACACTTTGCCGAATGATTTGCGGGAGTTTTCGGTCACTACTCTGGGCCTGAACATCTCGGAAGAGCTGCCGGTTGAGTTCGTGGACCTGCCTCCAAAACTATCCGGACGGCGAACAAACCGGCTGGCTTACATTGTGGTGCCGCAATCGAGATACTGAAGGAAAACGAGGACTGTCAGGCGAGGGTGGTCACCCGCTCGACGAAGTCGCCAATCCGTTCCTCAGCCTGAGCCGTTGAAAAGGCGCTCGTGCGGAAAGTGGATTCGATGAATACGCGACCGCGAAACGTGGTGATCATAAGGACCATCGGCACGACTGGCCCGGCCGGGCCGATCCGTCGGTAATCAATCAACTCCGATCGATCGATCCAAGTTCCGGTTAGGTTGACGTTCGATACACCAGCAACGGTTGGCGCGCCGCGCAAAAAGAATGTGGCTTTCGCTCGATCCGAACGCGACATGCGCCACAGAACCAGCGCAGGGCCAGCGGAATCGATCCACGGTCGTCCCTTAATTCGACGGGTGGTGTGGGCGATCCGAGTGACCAGTCTTTCTAGCGAGATATCGCGCGGCCTTTTTTCAACGACGATGAAGTAACTCAGGAACAGACCGAAGCCGGCGCGATTGGATTCGGACACGAATTGACGCATGTCCATCGCCGAGGTGATCGCCACGGCATCACGCTTCGTACCGGGCGAGTCGTGGGCGCAGGCAAAAGCCTGCATCACGCCTGCCAAAAACAGATCGTGCAATGTTCCGCCGCATTGCTTTGCGAATTCGCGGCCGCGTTCTAACGCCTGCTCAGGAAGCGCATGTCGCAAAGTACGAACGGTGAAGTTCATCGGGTCGGCGACCGGAGTGCGGCACGCGCGGCGCAACAAAATTACTTGTCGAAAAAAGCGGCTCCATTCCCGCCAGAATCTGCGCCGCCTGGCGAACGATTCCAATTCAAGGCGCAGCTCCGGAGACTGAAGGCTCTTCCCGCAGTAGACCGTATAGATTCGATGCAGCAGGCGACGAATGGAAAAATCGTCCGCCGCCCAGTGATCGACCGTCGCGCCAAACCAGTGACTCTCCGAGGGGGTTGACACTACGAAAAAGCGAAACGGTGCATCATAAGATGAAAATGGCCGGTGCAGTTCTGCTTCGAGATGGCTGTCCAGATCGGTGGCCAAGTCAGTAGGCGGAATCCGGCCAAAAGGGAGGCCGGCCGTTGCCGTCTCAATCGCCTGCTGCCACCTCGGCAGATCCGCTGCCCGTGGCACACGCATCGCATGTACGAAATTGTAAGGCGCAAGTTTCGCCCACTCCTTCATGAGCGACTGGATTGGATTTTCGGTCGAAGCCTCTGCTCTTTTCACCGCGATTTCCGCGCTCGTTTGGTTGACAAGATCTCCTGGTAGAGATCGATGAACTCGTCGGTCTGGTCCGCTAACGTGTGTCGCATCGCCATTGCGCGACCGGCCTCCCCCATTTGCCGGCGCTCCCCGGGTTCCATCAGCGATTTCATGTGGCGGGCAAGTGTGTCCACATCGGCAGGATCAGAAATGACATACCCCTCCACGCCATCACGCATCAATTCAGCGGCTCCATTAAATCGGCTGGTGATGACTGGAAGGCCGCAGCTGGATGCTTCGAGGGTAACGAGACTGCACGGGTCATACCAGGTGGGGTGAACGAAAACATCGGCGGCAGCGTAGTAAGGAAGCGGATCGACCAGCTCAAGGAAAGTCACGGTGCGCGCGATGCCGAGCTTCTCCGCCAGCTTGACGAACCGATCGGGTTTCTTGCCACCAGCAACAACCAATCGCACCGCGGCTCCAGCCTTCGCTAACTTTGCGATGGCGCGGATACTAGCCTCTACATTTTTGAGAAGAAGATTGTGCGCTAAGGCAAGAAAAACCGTATCATGATCAGCCACGCCTAACTGCGCTCGGGTCATCTGTCGAAAACGCTGCCTGTTCGCCGGCGTGAAAGTATCCACTTCAACGCCATTGTAGATCACTCGCATCCGTTCCGGCGGCAGCTGGTGGTATTCTTCAAAGTTCTGCGCCAGCATTCGGGAAACGGGCACGATGATCGCGCTGCGATTCGCGTGCTGGCGTCGTTCGATTTCCTCGAGTTCGCGATAACGCTTTTCCCGCCAGAACCGAATCTGCCGCCACTTCGGGATTCGCATCAGGTTGTGCTCCCAAAGCGCTCTGGTCGAGCCCGCATGCGGCTGAATTACGTCCGCCGCCCAGCCGATGCCCATGTCATGAACGATGTCGAAGTGAAGTCCAGGCAGGCGATTCGCGATGGCCTGCGCCCGTTCAAGACGTGATCGCGGCATATCCAGAATGTGCGGGACGATGCCGTCGCGAGCCGCTTCCTGATCGACCCCGAAAGCTACTACATGGACTTCGTGACCTTTCCCCACCAGCTGGCGGGCAAATTGGCAGCTCCAATTCTCCAGTCCCCCGCGAGTGGGATCAAAACGCTCCAGGACGAGGCCGATTTTCATTCAGGCACAGCCAAAAACGGATTTTGTCCCGATCGAATTGCGGAATTTGTTTACCATTAGCCGGAGGCGTTATACCGTGCCGAGCGTGTCAATTCACCCCACCGCGGTTGTTAGTTCCAAAGCAGAACTTGGATCCGACGTAACCGTTGGTCCTTATGCGGTCGTCGAAGGGGACGTGTGGATCGGCGCCGGCTGCGAGATCGGAGCTCACGCGGTGATAAAGCGGTACAGCACGCTCGGCCGAGGCAATCGGGTGTTTGAACATGCGACGGTTGGTGGTGAACCACAGGATCTCAAATTCCGAGGTGAACCGAGCAGCCTGGTGATCGGAGACGACAATGTCATCCGTGAAAATGTGACGATTCACCGCGCCACGGGCGAAGGCAGTGCGACCCGGATTGGTTCCCGGAATTATCTCATGGTCGGTGTGCACATTGCCCACAACTGCATCCTCGATGACGATTGCATTTTTGCGAACGGAGCGGCCCTCGCAGGCCATATCCTGGTAGAAGATCACGTTTATCTTTCGAACGAAGTGGGTGTCCACCAATTCGTTCGGCTTGGCCGCTATGCGTTAGTCGGTGGCAAAGCGAAAGTCGTCCAGGACGTGCTGCCATTTTTGATCACCGACGGAAACCCGTCGCGGGTGCGTGGCCTCAATTCAGTGGGGTTGCGGCGCGCCGGATTTTCGTGCGAATCGCGGCTGAACTTGAAACGAGCCTGCCATTTATTAATGCGGTCGCACTTGCCGCTCGAAATCGCTCTGGAAGACATGGAACGGCTTGATGATGCGAACGTCCGGCATCTTGTGCATTTCGTCCGCGAATCGCGTCGGGGATTTGCGCGGGAACACCGCGCGTCAGCGTCAGGCGCGCCGGACTCGAGCCGCTACGCCGCCGCCATCCACGCAGATTTCATCGACTAGTCAGCGCCGTCGAGCTTGTCGATTCGGCCGGCGAGCTCTTTCAGCTTACGGGCGATACTCTTGATGCGTTTCACCTGCATCAGGTTATTTACAAATTGATCGCGCGGTTCCGCTGGCGATCCACCCACATAGGATCGTGGCGGCAGATCGCGAGTTACACCGGCTTGGGGCATGATCAGGCAGTCATCGCCAATCGCGGCGTGATCAGCAACGCCCGCCTGAGCTGCGATCAAAACGCGATCGCCAATCTTCGCGCTGCCGGCAATCCCCGCCATTGCAACAATGAGGCACTTTTTCCCGATCTGCACGTTGTGCGCGATCTGCACCAGATTGTCGATTTTGGTTCCCTGGCCGATCCGCGTTTCGTGCAAAGTCGCCCGATCAATGCAGGTATTTGCGCCAATTTCTACGTCATCTTCGATGACGACGGTACCGACTGAGTTGATCCGAAGAATTTCTGAATTTGTCGGCTGAGCCTTCTGGGTTTGCCTCGCCAGCTCTGCGCTTCCAGGCTCGACAGTTTGGAAACTGAATCCGTCATTGCCGATGGCAGCATTAGCCTTAACGATGACACGATTCCCGATCTCGATTCGATCTCCGACGCATACACCACCGAAAAAAAGGCAACCCTCCCCTATCCGAACATCAGCGCCGATGTGCACTCCGACCACGAGAGTAGTATTTGAACCAATCTGCGTCCGCGGACCGACCGTGCAGTGCGGACCAATGTGAACATTGGCAGCGAGTTGCGCCGTCGAGTCGACAAAAGCGGTCGGATGGATTCCCGGCGTAACTACCGGCGGCCGGGCAAAGATCTCTAGAAGTCGCGCTAACGCTACTCGCGGCCGCGCCACCTTGAGCTGATTAGGAATGCCGGCAACTTCGGGTTCAAGCGGAACGAGCGCTGTCTGAATAGCGCGTTCTTTGATGATCGCAGCTACGGAGGCGCTATAGACGAGTGCCAGATCATGCTCATCGCGCGCGTACGCCGGATTCACTACTCGTCGCACCTCGAGATCCGCGTTACCCAAAATCTCGCCCCCAAGCTCAGACGCTAACCAGCGCAACGACACCGCCATCCCGTCATGATTATTGGTGCCCATCACAATCGCAATCGAACTTTCGACTAACGAGCTTCATTCGGTGGATTTAACGGGAGCTTTTCCTGGATTTGCACGGTGTTGTTTGCGTCCCGAATCTGCAAAGTGACGGTCTGTGGGGCGGAGTTCCAGTCCAGCAGAATCAATCCAAAATTCAGGTCCACGAAGTTCTTGCCGCACCGAAATCGATTTGTCTCGCGGTCAAAGTTATGAAAAAGATTGTTGGTAGCGTGATGGGTCATGCCGCTGGATGTGATGTCGTATAATGGCTGAGGATACCCCGGCTGATTGAACCGGGATATCTCCCCCAGATGTCGGTCGCCGCTTAGAAAAATGACGTTGCGCGCCCGGCTTCGCGCAACCAAGTCCAGCAGGCGCTGGCGCGATTGCGGAAAATCACCCCACTTCTCGTATGGATGCTCGTTCGCGATCACCTGGATACCGGATCCAATCAGATTCACGTCCGCGGCACTTCCAGTGAGCTCATGCTCCAGCCATTTCCATTGTTCGGTCCCCAACATATCGGCAGTGGGCCCTGGAGGGTCGCGAAAGTATCGGCCATCGAGCAAAATGATTTTCACCCGCTGGCCGGCGACACCGAACGTGTAGGCCGCGTAGACCCCCGCTTGCTTGCGGCGCGGGCTGTCCGCGGGTTCATCCAGAAAATCGAGCAGCAACCGCTGGCATTCGGCTTTATTGGGATTGTCTTTACCGCCGTCACTGACGCCATAATCGTTGTCGTCCCAAGTACCTATCACTCGAGAGTGATCGCGCATCGCCTGGTATTCGGGCTGGCTTTTCTCATGACGGTACTTACGCGCCAGCTCGGTTAAGTCGTCGGCCCGGCCGTAAACGATATCGCCCAGCCAAATCCAAAGGTCGGGTTTGCATTCACGAATTGGCTTCCACAGCGGTTGCGGTTTGTAATCGCGATTGCAGGAGCCGAATGCGATGCATTGAAGTGCCGGCCCCGCATCCTGGCCCAGTACAGTTGCCGCGGTAACGGCAAAAGTAACAATGAGCCCTAACTTTCGGAGCATCGTCTAGCTAACAGCTCCAGACTCGGCCAGCTCCTCAACCATCTCGTCAGGCGGCGGCGCCAAGCCCTGCTGCCCAGCCATTCTGGCGAACACGCCGCCGGACGACAGAAGTTCGCGGTAGGTGCCCTGCTCAATGATTCGGCCTGCGGATAGAACGACAATCCGGTCCATTGACGCAAGAGACGACAGCCGGTGCGCCACGCAGATGACAGTACGATGTTCTTCAAGCCGATCGACTGCCGCTTGAATCTCGGCTTCTGCGCGAGCATCAAGAGAGGCCGTTGCTTCATCGAGAATAACGATTGGCGCATCGCGAATGAAAGCGCGGGCAATCGAAATGCGTTGCCGTTGGCCTCCCGATAATCGAACGCCTCTTTCCCCGACCCGGGTGTCGTAACCTTGCGGAAGATTAGTTATAAGCTCGTGACAACCGGCAAAGCGAGCCGCGGCTTCAATTTGATCGCGACTGGCTCCCGGCTTGGCGCAGCCAATGTTGTCGGCTATGGACTGATCGAAAATCACAACATCCTGACTAACGAGTCCAACAAGGTTCCGAAGATCCGCGACCTTCACCTCCCGCAGATCGGTTCCATCGATCTCGACGGTTCCGGCAGTGGGATCATAGAATCGCAGGAGAAGATTCACCAGAGTGCTCTTACCAGAGCCGTTTTCACCCGCGATGCCTAACCGCGTGCCGCGCTGAATTTCCAAGTTGATGTCCTCCAGAACGGGGTGGGTTTCGTAGGCGAACCTAACTCCGCGGAACCGTATCGAGTTCGAAAATCCCGATAGATCCTGAGCATCAGTCTTTTCCCGAACGGTCGGCACCTCCTTCAGGATCTGCGCCAGTCGATCCACTCCAAACTTGGATTCCTGCAAAAGAAGGTGAAGCGTCGCGAGCCTCTTGACCGGCGTGAAGAATAAAAGCATGCCGGAAAGAAAAGCGACCATCTCCGGTGTGGTACGATGACTGTAGAAAACGTAGATGATCAGAAGACCGAGGCCCAGCATCGAGAAAGTTTCGATAATGGGGTTGATCTGCTCGCGCGCTCTGACGCTCTTGATGCTCGAGTGCACCAGTTCGGTGGAGAATTTCCTGAATCGTTTTGTCTGTTCGGCTTCCAGGTTCAAGGCTTTCACCACACGAATCCCGCTGAGCATTTCCACCAGGAGACTGGATTGTGAAATGGTCGCTTTCGTGCCGATGGCAGCTGCGCTCCGCGCGCGCGCGCCCAATTTTGAGATTGGGATAAGACAAAGCGGCGTCAGTACCAGTGCCCACAACGTTAGCTTCCAATCGATCAGGCACAGCGAAATCGCGATTCCAATCATCGTGAATGGCTGGGTAATCAAATCGGTAAAGCCGAGGCTGAGACAACGATTCAGCGCAGCAGTGTCACCATTCACGCGCATTAGCAGATCGCCCATGGTGGAACGATTGAAGTAATCCATCGACAGGCTTTGAAGTTTTCTCAGGACATCGCACCTGAGATCATTCACCACGTTGTTGCTGACCGAGGCCATCGCCCAGGCGCTGAAGTAACTGGTCAATCCGCGAAGGCCGACCAAAAGAGGCAGAAAAAGCAAGCCACCAACGATTTGCCGGGCATCAATGTTTCTTCCGACACGAGGCAGCCAATTATCAACAGCGCGATAGGTCAGCTTGGAAACCTTTGAACCTAGTTCTCCGGCCGCTGCGTACTGCGCGCTGGGTGGACTCAGCCGTTCCAGGATTGTTTTGGTGCCCCAGATCAGTGCGCCATTGGACATTCCTAGAACAATCGAAAACCAGACCCCGGCAACCAGCGCCAGCCAGTAGCGCCGCAAATACGGTGATCCGAAACGGAGAATGTCCAGTAAGTAGTGCAGAAGCGTTCCCGAGGTTTCCTGGGGAGGCGGACAATGTCATTGGTCCTCCGTTTCCCGCAATATTTTTCCTTGAAATCGGACTGGCAGCGAGCATGAAAAGAAGCCCCACAAACTCCCGGGGCGTGCCATGCCTAACGCCGACCGTCCTCGCCGCTCCATTTTGATGCTGGCAGGTGATGTTTCGGGCGACGTGCACGCGGCGGCACTGGGGATGAGACTCGTCCGGAGCGACCCCAAACTGACTGTTCATGCATTGGGCGGCAGACGACTTCGCGAAGTTGTGCAGCATTCAAGCGGTGGCGTGTTCCTGGCCGATACCACCAATTGCAGTGCGATCGGAGTTCTGTCCGCCTGCCAGATTTATCTGCACTGCCGCACCTTGCGCGACGGCATGTGGGAATTCCTTCGGACTCACCACGTTGATCTGGCCATTCTGTGCGACTGGGGCGCCTTCAATGGACGAGTGTTACCGGGTTTTCATGCGCGAGGCATTCCGACCCTGTACTATTTCCCGCCGCGCTCGTGGCAGCGCAGTGGTTCGTTAGGCTTGGGCATTGCCCCCTTCGTCACCCGAATCGCTACGCCGTTTCCCTGGTCGGCTGACCGACTCCGATCGGCCGGCGCCCGCGCCGACTGGGTAGGTCACGCATCTTTGGAAAATGTTCCGACCCCTGCGGATCGGCCGCACCTTCGTGAACGTTTCGGGGTCCGCCCGGAAGATAAACTGGTGGCGCTGCTTCCGGGTTCGAGACCAAGTGAGATACGCGTTCTGGCCCCGCGAGTAGCCAAGGCAGCTGCGATCGCCGGTGCCCGATTGCCGCTAACGTTCGTGGCTGTCGTCCCAGGTGAGAATGCGGCGGAAGCCCGGCGATATTTGCCTCCTTCGATCCGAATTGTCACCGATTGTGCAAAACAACTGCTGGTCGCTTCAGACGCGGCCGTCGTGAAGACCGGCACCGGCACGCTGGAAGCGGTGATTTGCGGGGCTCCACAGGTCGCGATCTACGATGTATCAATACCGCGACGAATCGAGTGGCTGCTGTTGTGGGCATGGCGGTGGGTTCCGTTTATTGCGATGCCGAACATCATTCTCCAAAAATCCGTGGTACCGGAGCTGTGGGGACTTGGTTGCCGGCCCGAAAAGATCGCAGCGAGATTGGTCGAAATTCTGACCGATGACAATGTCCGTGGTGCGATGCTTCGGGATTATGACGAAATTCATCAGGCGCTCGGGGCCGAGTTGCCAATGTCGCCAACGGAACGCACCGCGCAGATCGTTGAGGAGATGTTATCCACGTCCGATCGCAAGATGGATATTGAACCCGTCCCGGCCTAACAATCGGGGCCGTTCGTTGACAATGCCATGGGCGCGCTGATTCGCCTTTTTCACCTTCTCTCATACGCGGCGTTTCGGGCGGGTGAAGGCGTGATTCGCCTGCTCCCCATCAATGCTGCATTCAGCATCGGAGGTTTCGGCGGCAGTATCGCTTATCGAATCTTGTGGAGGCGTCGAGCGTTGGCGCTCTCTAACCTTCGACTGGCCTTTGGCCGCGAAATGTCGCAGCAACAGCTGGAGGCGCTGAATCGCAAACATTTTCGCCGGCTGGGCGCAAATCTTCTCGCCGGCCTGAAAGCGTCGACGTTAGACCACAAGGAAATTTGGCAGCGCGTCACTGCGAACATTCCCATTGACCGGGGCAATTCCGGCTGGATCGCCCTGATCAGTCACATGGGTAACTGGGAGCTGTATAGTCATCTAGGTCAACGGTTTCCAGAATATCGGTTCGGTGCCGTTTACCAAACCCTGGCCAACCCATTCACCGATCATTATGTCCGCGAGATCCGTGGCCGGGCCGGCATTACTTTGTTCGATCGGCGCACACAGTTGCTGAGTTGTGTTCGGTTTCTGCGGGAAGGCGGAGTGGTGGGAGTCCTGGTGGATCAGGGGGCGGGGTATTCCGGTTTGTGGTCGCCGCTCTTCGGCCGGCTCACGTCATCTTCCACTCTCGCAGCTCGGCTGGCGTTGCGAACAGCTCTACCAGTGGTCCCAATCGCGATTAACACCTGCGGGAAAGCGCAGTGGAAGATGATCATTTCCCCGCCGATTTACCCTCAGACTGACGATCCGGAGGTGCTCACTGCTGAGATCAATCGCCAGCTCGAGCAACAGATCCGCCAATCGCCAGCCGACTGGCTATGGGCTCATAACCGCTGGAAACCTCTTCGCCCGCATTTTCTTTTCGCGCGCAATGTGCGCCCCGTGTTTTTTCCGTCCGATTTTGATCGGTCCGCCCTCGATCACTTTCGAATTCTCATCGTCTCACCTCTGTCTCGGGAGGAGGCGGTGGCTGCTATTCCGGCTGTTCGCGCCATCAAGGAGGGCCGTCCGGATACGTGGTTAGGCGTGCTGACTCCGCCTGAGCTCTCTGAAATGTGGGCAGATAGCGGAGCGATAGATTCCGCCTCGCCATATGAGAAGACGGCATCGGTAGCGTCGATCTCCTCGACGATCCGCGACGCTGCTCAGTTCGACGCTGCAGTTTTCTTAGGGTCACACTGGAAAACGGCGCTGGCGGTGTGGCTGGCGGGCATTCCAATTCGGGTTGGGCGGCGCGTCGATTCTAACTCGTGGCTCTACAACCAATATCCGGTAGAACCTTCGAAACACCTCGATGCCGTGGAGACGAACCTGCACATTGCCCGCAGTGTTGGCGCTGCTGACGCCATTACTACTTCACCTTTTGAGAGTGGAGAGCGGCGCAATGTCGTTACGGTGTCCGGATAGTCTGAACGCGAACAGCCGCCGGTAAGAATGCGGCCCAGTTGGGGCGTTTAGTGGCCTAACCACATCTACGTTCGAGTAAAATTCGCCCAGCCGCTGCGGGAGATGCCGCTCGGTCACAAATAGGATTGGTTCAGTCGCCGCCGCAGTTAACGGTCGTTCTGCTTCAAACTGATTCGGCGGCATAATGCCAGTGGGCCAGGCGACGACAGGCCACTTCTCGCCTCGCAGATAGTAGATCAACGAAGCTTCGATCGCGTTCTGTTCCGCTGCGATGGTTTGAGCACCGCTGTCGATCGCCGCTTGTTTGACCAGACTCGCTGTCGCTTTCCAGCCCATAGTGCGGTGATAGACATCCGGCTTGGCCAGCCATGACAGCGATATACGGTCGGCAAACGCGTCTCCGCCAATGACCGCGATTTGGAAAATGACGCCGATGGCTACTGACCAAACGAGCCATCTTCGGCTCTCCAGCCTAACCAGTAACGCAACTGCCAAAACGGTGACTGATACAGCAGAAGTAGCGGCCCAATTCGCATTGGTGCTGGCTACAAGGCTTAAAGCCGTGACCAGCACCAGAGAGGGCAACGCGAACGCCATCATCAAGCGATCTGCCGCTCCGAGCCGAAACCGACTCCAAAAAATCAATGCGCTCAGGAAAACCGCGAACAGAATTGGTCCACAAACGGCGAATTGGGCACCGAAAAACTCAAATGCACTCAGCGGATTTAATTGGAATCCCGTGCCTTCGATGTTGGCTTGGGTGTGAGCAAAAGTGACGAAATGATGGTTCGCATTCCAAATCAAATTTGGCGCGACGATGATCAGAGCGAGCAACATCGCAGTCCATAGTCGAAGATTTCCGAGCAGCCTCCGCCCTCGCGGATCGATCAGCGCTACGGCGGCAATGCCGATAAAAAAATAAATCATCGCGTACTTCGCCAGTAATCCCACTCCCAAGGCAAAGCCCAAAAGGATGAACCAACGCCACCGCGGCGAATCCAGCACCTTCACGTAGGCAAAAAGTGCCAGGGCCCAGAAGAAGAGCAGCGGAACATCGGTAGACATGATGCGAGCAGAGAAAATCGTCCCGGTTGCCAGCGCAATTGACAGACCGGACCAGAAGGCGGCCCGTTCGCCGTACAAATGTCGGGCAATGCCGTAGGTGAGTAGGGCAGTACCGGCATAAAAAACGGGAGCCGGCGAACGGAGGCAGGCTTCCGAATCGCCGCAGATCTGATTGGCCACAGCGATAATCCAGGCGATGAACGGTGGTTTCGAAAAGTAACCGAACGCGGGAGCCTGCGCCCAGCACCAGTAGCGGGCCTCGTCCGGAAACAGGTCGACCACCGAAAACCGAAGGCCGATTAACCTAACAATCGTCAACGCGAAGAGTAGCGCGATCAGCAGACCAAGCCTGGACGAGCGGAACCGCAGAATCGCCTCACCTAAAGTTCGATCGATTCGTTCGTCATCCAGTTGAGTTTTCTTCCACCGGTAAATCCAACCGTGCATTAGCCAGGTGACGAGAAAAGCGGCCGTACCCGCCGCAATCACGTCGCTCGCGTAATGTGCGCCGAACGCCATCCGAAGAATTCCCGTGGCCAGGCCAAACAATGTCGCGGCGAGAAAGGCAACTGGCCGGAGCGGCGCCGGTGCCAAGGCAGCCGGAGCGTATGTCCAAAACGCCGTCGCGGCTTCACCGGAGAAAAAGGAGCCATTATGTGGATTGGTGCCGCGCGGGTCCCACCATGGTTTAAAGCGATGCGCCCCGTTGAATTCCACGGTGGTGGCGGGCCGCGGCCGGCCCCAGTACTCCTTGAACAACAGGTTAGGCAGGACCACTGCGGTGAGCAGAATGGTGCTGACGAGAAAAATCACGGCGCGGCCGGGAACGATCAGCGGTTTCCGGGGACGAAACAGTTTGATCAACGGAGCGATCATGGCCGGCATTGCGCAAGCCCAGGCGATCCACATCGAGGCCCGCCGCACGAATTCGGCAGCGCCGACTGGCGCGAGCACAAACCGACCGGTGTTATTGTTGAAGAATATTCGCGCGATCTGCAGGTCGAGCTGTGGATAAATTGCGAAGACAGCTCCGGTGCAGACCGCTACGGCAAGAGCAATCAGGAGGCCGGTCCGGTTCATCGCAGCGAGTCGGGGAGTCTAACGAACAGAGGGCCTCGCCGCCTCCTTTGCGCTCGCTGCGGGACAGGCGCTGCGATCATTCCCACCGTCGGAATATGGCCGCTACGTTTGTGCCTCCGAACCCGCTTGAATTTGTCAGCGCAATCGAAGGCGCATCGTCAATCGGTTCAATGACAATTGGAACCGAGTCGAATCGAGGGTCGAGCTCTGATATATGGGCCGACGTCGGCGTGAATCCCTCCTCCAAAGCGAGACAGCAAAACGCCGATTCCATCGCGCCGGCCAGTGACAGTCCGTGTCCGGTGATCGACTTGGTGCTACTGACATAGGGAAGTTTGCCGCCAACAAAGACACGCTTAATCGCCTGGATCTCTGCCACATCCCCGATCTGCGTCGCAGTGCCATGCGCGTTGATGTAATCAACTTCATCGGCGCGAATAGCGGATTCCTGTATGGCCAATTCCATCGCCCGAGCGAGTCCATCGCCTTCCGGTTCGGGTGCCATAACGCTGTAGCCATCCGACGCTTCTCCCCAACCAAGCATTTCGGCACGAACGCAAGCGCCACGGGCACGCGCATGCTCCAGCTCTTCGAGAACCAAAACCGCGGCGCCTCCGCCGACCGCGAAGCCGTCCCGCTTAACGTCGAACGCGCAGGGACTCACCGCCGGATCTTTCTGCGTCGTTAGGGCTCGCGTGCCGACGAACGGCAGAATACTAAACAGATTACATTCCTCCGCGCCGGCCACGAACACGATGTCCTGCCGGTTCATCCGTATTTTATCGAATGCCGCGCCCAGAGCGTGAGCCGAAGAAGCGCAGGCGCTGGAGAAACCAAGAGACGCTCCCCGAATCCCGAAGCTGGCGACGAGGTTCATGTTCAAAGTGCCAGCGATACTCGCCACCATCGCCATGGGATTGCATCGTTGGGGCCCTTTTTTCAGCATCATGTCCAGATAGTCATAGGTCAGCCAAGCCGATCCACCTGACGCGCACATCGCGCCCGTCCGCGGATTCGAAACAAGAGCTGTTGGCAACTGCGAGTCCGCAATCGCCTGCTGCATCGCGCAGAATCCGTAAACAACGTTCGGGGACATCGACCGCAACTGCGCCCGCGGAATTTCGTAACCGTCTGGATAGCTCCACTCATCGGACCGCAGTTCCGGGAAATCGAATCCCTTGACGGTGCCGGCCAGACGCACCGGGACACCGGCTCGATCGAGTGGGGCAAAGTACTCGATCCCGGTGCGGGATTCCCGGAGGCTTTTGAGAACGGCCTCGCGGTTGTTGCCGATACTGGTGATCAGGCCGATCCCGGTAACGACGACGCGGCGAGCGTCGTTTGTATGTTTGAGCGGCATTTCGGCAGGAATCTATCGCATCAATACCGAACCATTCATGGCTTTGTCGCGACCCCAATCAATCGCGGCGGCGTCAGCACCGAAAAGACTTCCACGTCACGCATGCCTTCAAAGAAGACCTCACGAAATGCTTGCTCACTGAATCGATAGTAATCCCCTGGAAAATTGTGCACGTGCAAAGTGAGCGTCGAGGCAAATAGATCGGCGTAGCGTCGTTGCAGTCTGCCACCGATCACCGGGATATTGCGGGCGATCCTCTTAGTCCACTTTTCGCTGATTGGCCGGCCGTATCCGGGTGAACCGAGGACGATGAGCCCGCCCGGCTTGGTCACCCGCCGAATCTCCGAGAGCGTTTTCCAGAAAAATTTGTCGTGCTCGAGCATGGAATTGCTGAGCACGGTATCGAATCGACCGGCCGGGAATTGCTCCATCGAGTTGGCATTAACCTTAAAAATGGTGATGCCATCGAACTGCGAAGCTCCTTCAAAATTGATGCCGATCTTTTCCGCGGCGCCATTGAGCGAAGGCAGATTCAAGAGAGTCGAAGGTGACGGCATCGCGCCGATTTCCAGCACCGCACCACCCGCTCGTCTGCGGGCGCATATCTGATCGAATCGTCGATAAACTTCGTTGTGCATTTCAGGTGCGAATCTCTACCGTATCCTGGGGGCGTTTGGCAGACATGGACTAACGCCCGTTGAGATGAATCACGCAACTGACTCGACGATGGCAACTGTGCGGGATGAACTGGGCCGGCTCACCCCTCCAGTCGTGGTGTTCAATAAGTCGCATTCGGGGAGCCGGTTGCTCGCTCAGTTGATTGCTGAAGCCGGAGTTTTCATGGGCGCCCACCAGAACGAGTCGAACGACTCGTGGGATGTTCTCAAGCTCGTCGAATATCTGGTTAGCCGTTACTATCCCGATTACAGTTCGTTGTGGGATAACGTTGCCGATAACGACGCTGAACTACCCCGCCTCGTGCGCGACGTCTTTGCAGCGCATACTGAAGGCCTGGCAGAGGGAATGCCGTGGGGATGGAAGCTTTGCGAGACAGCCTACATCCTGCCGGTGCTCGATTACCTCTTCCCCCGGACGCGCTATATCCATCTGATCCGGGACGGCCGCGACGTTGCCTTCACCGATCATCGGGCACCAAACCGCCCGTTCTGGAAGAAAATCTACTTCAATACTGATCAGATCCTGGCTTGGCGCGGGCTGAAATTCCACGGCCGGGACTATCAGCGACGCAGCCATATCTACAACGCCATGCACTGGGCTAACAGCGTCACCGTGGGCCGCACCTATGGTGCCATGTTACGCGAGCGTTATCTGGAGGTTCGATATGAGGATTTGTGCGAAAACTTCGAACTGGCAGCGGAACGAATACTTCGATTTATCGGCGCCACAAAGATCGCGCAGGTTATCGAAAAGATGCGTCCACTGGTTTATCAGAACTCCGTGCACAAATACCTCAACCAACCGCGCGAGAAGATTCAGGATGTAGTGGAGATCACAAAGCCCCTCCTCATTTCGTTAGGCTATCTCCAGCCGGACGGGTTGATGGACGTGGCTCGGGCCCGGATTAGGGGCGAGAGGACTTTTCATTAGCGAAACCTTCGTCGCTACGCTCGACACGAGTCGGAGAAAGACCCTGAAGCCGCGGCCCGGCTAAGACGACCACAAACAGTGCCACGATGCTGAATGTGCTGATGTGATGGCGCAGGAGCGCCAGGGACAGATGGAGACCCAGGAGATCACGTCCCAGCCATGCTCCGAACACGGCGTAGAACAATATCAATGCAATGACCCAGGCCGGAAGGTGCTGGCGCACGATCAGGAGTGCCGCGATCAGGCAGCAGGCCGGGAGGAGACCGACACAATGCTGACTCCAGGTGATCGGCGAGAACAGCAACATCAGCACGCCCGTCGCCGCGAACTCCCAAAGCAGTCGCGGGTCCTGGCGCAGCCTAACCGGTTGGCGGGACCACCACATGAATATGCCGGCAAGTCCGATCAGGATCGTATCGACGATTGCCGTGGCCACTGGACGGGAGAAATTAAGGAAGCTGAGCGGTAACGGCTCATAGGCGCGGATGGCAATCGTCGGTAGCCGGGTGACGTAGCCCATCAGACACGGACGCAAAGATAGATTGGTGAGACGGTAAATCTCGTTCGCTTCAAAGCCGGAGCCACTACCGGTAATACCATGAGTGGCGTTGATCACCCACGTCTGCATATGCCTCGTCCAGAAAGCCGGTCCCTGGAACAAAGCAGGTGTGAGCGTAAACAATAATGCCGCCACGCCAGCGTAAACTGCGATTCGCCACTGACGTTTCCACAAGAAATACGCGAGAAAAATCGCAGGAGTACACTTGATGGCGATCGCGAGTCCCAGGCTGAAACCCCCAAGCAGATCCCGGTTCCGTCTCCAGAGATAAATGCCTAACCAGATCATGGCGGCGATAGCCGTGTTGAACCCGAGCTCGGCCTGATCGCGAAGGATGAATCGAAAATTCAGAATGATTGCCAGCGCCATTACCCAAAACACACTCATGCGACCCAGACAAAAGGCTGGGGCCACCAATCGACGAAGCGTCTCCAGCAGAATTAGCAGCGCGG
>JBJMXE010000003.1:0-10727 GCA_045809745.1 Chthoniobacterales bacterium
GCAACAGCCAGGCAGTCAGTAACAACGGTGGTGCGATTTACAGCACGAGCGCGGCTACCCTGGACAATTGCGCGGTGGTGGGAAACACGGCGATTTTCGGTGGTGCCGTGGATTGTGAGGCGGGAACGGTGAACGTGACGAATTGCACCTTCGTTGGTAACCACTCCGGGAGCGGCGCTGGCCTAGCGAGTCGTGGTGCGACAACGACGATTCGTTCCTCTACCTTTGCCGGCAATATCGCGAGCAATTCCGGCAGCCAGAGCGGCGGCGGCGTGCTTCTGATCAACGCGACGGCAGACATCATGAACACGATCATCGCCAACAACACCGCGGCTATTTGGCCGGACCTCGCGCAGAGCGGCGGGAGCCTTACGGCTGATTACGATCTGATCCGCGATGGCACCGGCTGGAATCCGGGCGCGCAAGGCGTGCACAACATTGTCGGGCAGGATCCGCAGCTCGATCCAGCTGGCCTGAAGAACAATGGCGGTCCGACCGATACAATCGCGCTGGGCCAAGGCAGCCCAGCGATTGATGCGGCGGGGCCGGGCGCACCTGCTAGCGATCAGCGCGGCTTTCCGCGAAACGGAGCGCCGGACATCGGCGCTTTCGAATTCATTCCGTTACCCACACCAACTCCTACTGCGACACCTGCAGGCTTTGTTGCGAACGTGTCTACGCGCCTGCCCGTGGGCATAAACGACAACGTGCTTATCGAAGGTCTTATCGTGCAGGGTCCGCCCGGCTCCACGAAAAAGATCATAGTTCGCGCCATAGGGCCGTCCCTGCTCCCCTTTGGAGTCACTGATGCTCTGGCAAATCCTACTCTGGAAATTCATGATTCGAGCAACGCGACGATTGCGACGAATAATGATTGGAAGAACACCGAGATCGGTGGCTTGATCACGAACGATCAATTCGCAGAGATCAACAATAGCGGGGTAGCACCTAGCAATGACTTGGAATCGGCAATCATCGCGGATCTGACGCCGGGGAGTTATACGGCTGTAGTGCGGGGAGTGGATAACAGTACCGGCACGGCTGTAGTCGACGCCTACGACCTGAGCTCAGCTTCTCCCGCGAAGCTAGCTAACGTTGCGACCCGTGGCCTGATTCAGCCGGGCGATAAACTGATGATCGGAGGTTTTATTATCCAGAATGGTCCGGTGCGCGTGGTCGTCCGCGCGATCGGTCCGTCGCTCACTGCGTTCGGGATCACCAACGCATTGCCCGATACAACCCTGCAACTAAGGGATAAGGACGGAAATATCGTGGGAGAAAATGACGATTGGATGACTGACCAGAAAGCCGAGCTGGAAGCGACGGGACTTCAACCGACGAACGATCGTGAAGCCGCACTGATCCAGACCATCGCGCCCGGCTCATACACCGCGCAGGTCCGCGGTAAACCTGAGACTACCGGCACGGGAGTGGTCCAGATTTATTTTTTGCAATAAGACTTGTGTGGGAACGGTATGGGTGATTCACCCATATCATCTTCTGGTTTCGAAAGCCCGGGCTTCAACGGGGAATTGCCTTTAATCGTTCCAGTCCAGACGCAGGGCTGCAAGTTCCCGCCGTAACTCAGGTAAATCCCACACGACAACCTGCTCGCGCGTACCGCACGCGGCGAGGAACCGATTGTCGGGGCTGAACCGGATGGCACTAAGGCCGGAAGCTCTCGGCGGTTCCAGAGTTATCAGTTCTTTCCCGGTCGCGAGCTCGACCAATCGAATTCGATCAGCTGATTGCGGCAGGGCTAGCAACCGTCCATCGGGAGTGAGCGTGCCGTGATCCCAAAAAGTTTGGCCCGAGTCAGGGTGCCAGACATACCCGCGGCGCCACGTTCCATCGGGTTCTTCCAACCACTGGGTCGCATCAGTCATCCGCACGGCGATGATGCCGTTCGTGGAGGACCACAAGACGCGAGCGCTTTCGCCTGCTGGCAGAGTGGCGAGAAGCCGGCCACCCGCGGCGTCCCAAATCTTGATGTCGTTTCCCTGCCAGGTCCCGGTGGCCAGACGTTTTCCATCCGGGCTAAAGGCAACGTTGTGCATGGCAAGGTGGGGACCGATCCGCTGGCCGGCTGGATGTTCGGGCGAAAAAATCTCCGCCACCCCGAGCGTGGCATTTACCAGAACGATGCGGCCGTCCTGGGCACGGAGTGCTGTTAGCCAGCCTTCGCCGGTCCGGAGCGGTTCGGAAAGTGTCTTGTCATCTCCGTTAGGAGTGGCGGTCGATATTGGTTGCCGCATGACCCCGCGATTTTCATCCGCAATAAGAAGTGAAGCCCCGTCGCCAGCGAAGACCGAGGTTAGCGCGAACGCTTCGGCGGGCTGGGGGATACGCGCAGTTTCGACGCCCGACGAGACGTCCCAGACGTGGACACACCCGGCTCCTGGGAAAACCAGGCGTTGAGAGTCCGGACTGAAATCGAGCCAGCGATAAAGACGAGGTGCTTGCTCGCGCGTTCCCGGCGCGAACATCCGCACCGGCTTCGCGGGCGCGACGCGATAGACTTCGACAGAGCCATCATAATTCGCGACCGCCAAATGCGAGCCGTCGCGCGAAAACCGTTGCCAGTCATGGCTGGCCGGTCCGTTAAAAAGCAGGCGACCGGTGGCGGACGCCCAGAAACGCAGCACAGCGTCCCATCCCGCTGTCGCTAAAATTTGACCATTCGGATGGTAAAGCGGTCGGACCGAAACATTCTGGTGACCCTCGAGCGCATGCCGAATGGCACCGGTCTCCGGATCCCAAACGCGAACCACGAAATCTTCACTCCCGGTGGCGAGCTCTGTTCCGTCCGGGCTCCAATCAACGCCTGTAACTCCAGCGGGATGGAGAAGCCTTTGCAGAACATGGCCAGTGTTTGTCTCGCGAATTTCCGCGACGGCTTCGCGTTCGCTCGTCACCGCGACGCGCTGGCCGCCCGGGTCGAACCCGATTCCGCGCAGGCGAGGGAGACCAGTCCAGCGAGCTGTCTCCCGCGGAACCGCACCCGTCAAATCGTAAAAAGCGAGCTCACCTGGCGCGGCGGAAAGGGCGAAGACGCGGCTGTCCCCAGAAAAAGCCATCTCGGAAAGCTTCTCCGCTCCGGTTAATTTCAAAACAGGCACCGGTGCGTTTGCCGAAGACGGATCGTTCAACCTCCAGACCCATGTTTCGTCATCGGAAATTCGTCCCGCGAGAAATTTTCCATCTCTGCTGAAGTGGAGTTGCGTCGTCCCCGACGGGGCGGGGAAGCTTGTCAGCTCAAGATTGTCTTTAAGGCGGCGAAGGCTGATCCGGTCCCCGGGTTGCGGAAAAGCGAACCGTTCCAGTTTATCATCGAAGGCCACAGGGGCGTCGATCGATGTTCTCCCGGTTGGCCAGCTATACTCGAGAACGATATCTTCGAGGGCGAGGGCGGCGGCTGCGGCGTTCCGAAGTTCCAGCGACGGTCTAACTCGGGCCGCGGCGGCCAGCGCTTCGAGTGCGGCAAAGCGGCGGCCCATTTGGGGAGCGATCCGGGTGGCCAGCCCCTGTTCCAGGTAGGCCTTCCAAAGCTGTCCCTGACCTTCTTTCTCGGATGCGGCGGCGCGATCGCGTTCTCGCGCCAACCGCGCCGTGAACAGCGCGGTTTCTGCGATGGCGGCGACCAGCAAAAGCGATACGGCCAGCGAGAGAGCGGCAAACGCCGGTTTGCGCCGCGACCAACGCGCGAGGCGAACGATTCGCGGCACCGGCCGGGCGACAACAGGACGTCCATCGAGAAATCGTTGCAGGTCATCGGCGAAGGCCGAGGCCGAGCGATAACGAAAAGAAGGTTCGCGCTGAAGGCACTTGAGACAGATCGCTTCCAAATCTTTTGGGATTCCGGGATCGAGCGCCAGCAGCGAAGGCGCGGCATTCTGCTCGGCCTGACGTAACGCTTCGAATCCTGCCTCCGCCCCGAAAGGTAATCGGCCGGCGAGCAATTCGTAGAGAATGGCGCCGAGGCTGTAGATATCCGAACGGACGGTGGGTTCAGCTTTCGGACCGAAGAAAAGTTCCGGCGCCAGGTATCCGACGGTGCCGAGAAAAGAAGCGGGACCGGTTAAGCCACCTGGTTCGGCTTCGAGCGCGCGGGCGAGCCCAAAATCGCCGACCATGGGGACGGGTGGAGCGTTGGCGAAGGAATCGTCCAGAAGCAAATTCGCCGGTTTCAAATCCCGATGGAGGATGCCGCGTTCGTGGGCGTGTTGGACGCCGCGCGCGGCGGCTGCAACCAATTGCGCGGCCGCGATGGGTGCGCCGAGAAATTGCGTTCGCCGTGGCGCGAGGCTGCCGCCCGGAACAAATTTCATCGCAAGGTAAGGCGTGCCGCGATTTTCGCCGGCCTGATAAATCGGCAGGACATTCGGATGATCCAATTTCGCCACGGCTTCCGCTTCGGCTTGGAAACGGGCCCTCACCACGGGCGAATCGAGCCACTGCGGCAGGATCATTTTGAGCGCGACAATCCGGCTGGGGTGATGTTGGCGCGCGCGGTAGACAACGCCCATCCCTCCACGCGCGATTTCCTCGATCACGGTAAATCCTTCGACCACGGAATCCGCGGGAGCTGTCGCAGTTTTCTCTTCTTCACCGAAAGCCAGAATCAGGCAACGGGGACAGATGGAAGACCATTTTCCCCCAGGGAGAGGGGTGCCGCAGGTGCGGCAAACGGCCGGCGACGGAAGGGATTCAGCGGGTATCATGCGCCGCTCTTCTTTGTGCTCAACGGCCCGCGGTGAGCGCGACCCGCAAGCACTGAAATTCTTCTTCGACTTCGTGAGGTGCGGAAACCGTGCGCGCGATTTCGAGGCGCAGTTCTTCGGCAAATTGTTTGCGCAATCGCGAGACCGCAGTGCGGAGCGCGCCCGGGGTGAGGCCAAGCACGGTGGCTGTTTCATCCAGCGAAGGCCCATTGTCCGCGCCGTCCAGGAAGCCTTCCAAGGCCTCGAAAAGTTCCTGCCGTCCCGCGAATTTCCGCCGGAGCCGTTCCAGCGCGTGGTGCATCACTTCCCGGGCCCAGCTTTCTTCATAGAGACGGCTGGCCTCGGATTCGCACGATGGCTCGGGCAAGGCAAGATCCGGATCGTCCAGCGAAAGAACTTCGCAATTGCCGCCGCGCTTCTGGCGGCCCGCGCGCTGGGCTTCGTTCGCGAGATAATTCTTAAGGGCGCCCAAGAGAAAAGAGCGGAACCGGCCCCGTTCTGCTTCCGCGCGACGTGTCGTGTGGTGTTCGAGGACATGGAGAAAAAACCCCTGGGTGAGGTCTTCGGCGTCCGTCTGGGAAAAACCGCGGCGATGGAGATAGGCAAAGAGAGGCTGCCAATAGTCGCGGCAGAGTTCTTCGAACGCGTCGCGGCCCTCGGCGACGGATTCTCCCGCGGCTCGGACCCGGCTCCATCGGGTCGTCGGAAAGACTGTGGAATCGACCGGTAGCTTCGATTGAGATCCGGCCACCGCGCCATTTTTTCGGCCGAACATGCTAGGGGGCTCGGCGACCGGCTTTCGGCCGTGCGGAAGCAAGATTTTGCCGTGCCATGACATCATTCAACCACGGAGACTCGGCGAAAGCAATTCTCCGCTAAGAACGCATCAACTGGCCGCACTTTTTTTATAAATGGTGTAACACGCGCCCGAAAACACCGGAGTACTCTATGGAAGCCGGATCAATCGCCTCGAGATGGGCGCGCATGGACCCGACTTTCGCCTCTGAAAGCTAACCTAATCATGCAAGAATCACGCGGTCTTTCAGGCCAATCCATTCCGGCGCCGGGGAATCACCTGGAAGCGGCAATCATCGCGAATCTTGAGCCAGGGAGTTACACGGCGGTAGTTCGTGGGGCGGGGAACGCGACAGGGACTGGCGTCGTCGATGCCTATGACCTTAGTAGCTCTTCGCCGGCCAGATTGGCAAACATAGCGACGCGCGGTTTGGTTCAGCCCGGCGACAATCTAACGATCGCGGGCTTCATCGTCCAGAACGGTTCTGTAAGCGTAGTAGTAGCAGCGCTAGGTCCTTCCTTACAACAGCTTGGAATCAGAATGACGGGATTATTTTTATGATTGAAAAAGGTAATAATCAGCGTGGGATCGGGCTTCGAGTACGTAACTGGAAAGTAAGGCTCAGATTCCATGAGCGCTTCTTTATATTGTTCGTCGCAATTTTCTTTATTGCTGTCGGAGGGCGCGGTCAGACCTCGGCTTTCACTTTCCAGGGAAGGCTCACTGATAACGGGACCGGGGCGAACGGCAGCTACGACATCCAGCTCAAGCTCTACGATACTTCCTCTCCAGGCACTGGCACGCAAATTGGCGGGACAATCACCTTCTCAGGAGTAGCAGTGGCGAATGGAATGTTCACGGTGCAGCCTGATTTCACCGCTAACGCTTTTCCGGGCGCCGACCGTTTCATCGAGGTGGGGGTGAAGCGGGCGGGAACCGGGGATGCATTCAACATCCTGACTCCGCGGCAACCAATTACGTCCACTCCTTATGCGATGCGTAGCACGAGCGCGCTTACGGCGGACTCGGCCACCAACGCGACAAATGCCACCCAGGCGACCAATGCTAACAATGCCACCAACGCTACCAGTGCAGCAACGGCTATAAATGCCACGCAGCTAGGTGGACAGCCGGCCAGCAATTACGTGCAGACAAACGACGGGCGGCTATCCGACGCACGGGCGCCTACCGGCGGCAGCGTGAACTACATTCAGAACACCACCACCCAGGAACCAGCCAACTTCAACATCTCGGGTAACGGAATCGTCGGCGGCAATATCGGCGTCGGCACCGCCTTTCCTACCAGCAAGGTGGAGATCGCCGCGCAGGACGGGCTGAAGATCAGCGGCTTTCAGCCGTTCCTGACTTTGATGGACACGAATGGCGCGAACAAAAAGGCGTTCCTGCAAAGCGCCAACGGCGACGCGTTTCTCTCAACCAATGGTGGGGCGGCGCTCACGTTGAAAGACGGGACCGGCAACGTGGGTATCGGAACGTCGACCCCGAATTCAAAGTTAACGCTGATCGGCGGGTCGCTCTGGAATTCAAACGGCTGGCGGGCGTCGCTGAATCTGCAAAATGCCACCGCACTTGGCTGGGAGGCAAATGCTTCCGGGCAGCACTTCGGCATCGGCCAAACGGACGGCGGTTTATTCTTTTTCCGCACCAACAGCGCGTTTGGCAACAACGCGAGTCCGGCTAACTACACAATGGTGATTACCGACGCCGGCGATGTGACCCAGCCGCGCGATAAGGGTGGCCTCGTCAAAGCGATGGCATACATCAACCCGTTCCTCCCGGCTGCCCAATACGTCGTCCGCGGTTACAACTCACAAGTGGCCGGGCCTGCAACATCCACGATCTCGATGACTAGAAACAGCTTGGGGGATTACAGCGTACACTTCGGTTTCGATGTGCACGATCGCTTCATTTCGGTCACGCTTGCTAATGGTCCAATAACCGTCTCTGCGAGTCCTGGCAGCGATGTCAATACTATCAACGTCCAGATTATCAACCCGGCTGGCAATAGTAGTAGCGGTACTTACTTCACGGATTCGCCTTTCTTCATCTTTGTCTACTAACGTTGATGGACTTCTTCAGCCCAAAGTCGACCCCAGGCGCATACTTAAGGAATGTGACCTATGATAACTCCACCCCTAGCTCCTGGTTTCGGAATCGCGAACGCTCCTTGATATTGTTCGTCGCCATCTTCTTTGCTGCTGTCGCAGCGCATGGCCTGACCTCCGCGTTCACTTTTCAAGGAAGGCTTACTGATAACGGGATCGGGGCGAACGGCAGCTACGATATCCAGCTCAAACTCTACGATACTTCCTCTCCGGGCAGTGGTACGCAGATCGGCGGAACCCTCACCTTTTCGGGAGTAGCAGTGATGAATGGAGTATTCACCGTCCAGCCAGACTTCACGCCTAACGCTTTTCAAGGCGCGGACCGGTTTGTGGAGGTTGGGGTGAAGCCGGCCGGGAGCGGCACGGCATTTAATGTTCTAAGCCCGCGGCAACCGATTACGGCGACCCCGTATGCGATTCGAAGTACGAGTGCAGGGTCCGCGGACTCGGCTACTAATGCCACCAATGCTGCAAACGCCAGCAACGCGACCAATGCGAATCACGCGACGAATGCGGATCACGCCACTAATGCCGACAATGCCAGCAACGCGATTAATGCCAGTAACGCGACCAATGCGAACCACGCGACGAATGCGGACAGTGCGACGAACGCTAACAATGCGGCAAACGCTAACAATGCGGCGCAGTTAGGGGGACAGCCAGCGAGTAACTATGTCCAGGCTAATGACGCGCGCTTGTCGGATTCTCGTTCCCCAACGGCGGGCAGCGCGAATTACGTCCAGAACACGACAGCGCAGCAAACAGGCGCGAACTTCAATATTGCTGGTGATGGAACAGCTGGCGGCACCTTATCGGGAAATGTCGTCAATACTGCCACTGAGTATGATATTGCTGCCGCTCGAGTCCTGAGTCTTTCGGGCAGCGCCAATCATCCCAGGACTAACACTTTTTTAGGAGATCAGGCAGGCGTGGCCACTACGCCCTCGGATTCGCCAGCCTTCACTGGCATTTCAAATTCATTCTTCGGCTCGTTTTCAGGCAATAATAACACTATCGGAACCGACAATACCTTTTTGGGCAGATTTTCCGGCTTTGGCAACACAACCGGGGGCGCCAATACCTTTGTCGGTCAAGGCACCGGGCAATTCAACAACGCAAACGCCAACGTAATGATTGGGGATCTTGCCGGCAGCAATCATTCGACCGGCGATTCAAACACCTATGTCGGTACCAGCGCGGGCAGCAGCGATCACAATGGAATCGATAACACCTTCATCGGCGCATCGGCCGGAAGTTTAAACGCGACAGTCATCCGCGCGACGGCTCTCGGCACGAATGCCGTAGTCGCACAAAACGACTCCCTTGTTCTCGGCGAAGTCTCCGGAGTCAACGGGGCACCCGCTAATACCAGTGTCGGCATCGGCACGACGACACCGCACTCCAGATTCCACGTGGTTGGGACAAGCTGGTTCCAGGGTAATAACACCCCGCTGCCGACGACAGCTGGCGTTGGCGTTGCAATCGGCTCCGACCTAACTGCTTTCGGCTATGTCTTTGCTTTTGACTACACTAATTTCGCACCAAAAGTCCTGGCGCTCAACGGTCCCGGCGGATTCGTCGGCATCGCCACCACCACGCCAGATTCGACTTTGACGGTGAATGGAACCGCTTCCAAGCCCGGAGGCGGCTCTTGGGCGACCTTCTCCGACGAACGGTTAAAGAACATCAAGGGCAGCTTTACGCCCGGATTACGGGCTGTGATGCAGCTAGAACCTGTTCGTTATGTCTATAAGACCGACAATGCCCTCGATATCAAATCTGAGGGAGAACACGTCGGTTTTGGCGCGCAGGCCGTGGAGAAGGTTATCCCGGAAGCGGTAACAACGGATGACAAGGGTTATCGCCTCGTGAACAACGATCCAATCATGTGGGCGATGCTGAATGGAATCAAGGAACAGCAGAAAGAGATTGAAGAGCTAAAGACCGAAGTAAGACGGCTCCGAGCCAAATCTCGCGGCCGCTCAAAATAACTATTGTGGTTAACCCTGAACAAATCATGATCAAATCCAGTCCAGGCCGCGGCTACCGCCTTGTCCTTGCATTCCTTCCGCTTGTCTTTGCGGTCGGACCAGTGAAGGCAGGGACCCTTGAACTTTCTTCCACTGTGATTGGCGGTGGCGGCGGCTCGAGCGGAGACGGGATAAGCCTGACCATCGACGCAACCGTTGGACAGGCAGCGGCGGGACCAAACCTGAGCGCTGGGCAATTTTCAATGGCGATTGGATTCTGGCAGCCGGTTGTGCCCGGCATCGTAGCAAACGTTTCCACCCGTCTTCCCGTCGGAACAGGCGATAACGTGCTGATCGAAGGGTTTATCGTCCAAGGGCCCGTGGGATCGACAAAAAAGATCATCGTGCGCGCGATCGGGCCTTCCCTTCTTCGCTTCGGAATTACCGATGCTCTGGCAAATCCTACTCTGGAGATTCACGATTCGAGCAACGCGACGATTGCGACGAATAATGATTGGAAGAACACCCAGCTCGGTGGGTTGGTCGTTGGCGATCAATCCACCGAAATTAGTAACAGCGGGGTCCCGCCCTCCGATGACTTGGAGTCGGCAATCGTCGCGGATCTGTCGCCGGGGAGTTACACGGCTGTGGTGCGGGGATTGAATAACAGCACTGGCACCGGGGTAGTCGATGCCTACGATCTCAGCGCATCTTCGTCGGCGCGGCTCGTTAACATTTCTACCCGCGGATTAGTCCAGCCCGGAGACAAGCTGATGATCGCCGGCTTTATTATCCAAAACGGACCGGTGCGGGCCGTGGTTCGGGCGATTGGACCTTCCTTGATCGGCTTTGGTATTAGCAACGCTTTGCCGGACACGACTCTTCAGCTGCGCGATCAGAATGGGGCGGTTGTCGTCGAGAACGATGACTGGAAACTCCGGTCATCCGATGGAAGCAGCCAGCAGGCCGAGATGGAGGCTACGGGCCTGCAACCGACCGACGATCGCGAAGCGGCTTTCGTTACCACTCTGCCACCAGGCCAATACACCGCCCAAGTCCGAGGCAAGCCCGAGAGCACGGGTATCGGTGTGGTCCAGGTCTACTTCCTTCAGTA
>JBJMXE010000004.1:0-113849 GCA_045809745.1 Chthoniobacterales bacterium
ACCGCATAAACGATTGCCCGCGCCTGCAAGTACATGTCATACGCCTCCATGTCGTGAGTGGGCGCCGTCTCAATGGCAGTTTTTTCTGCCGGCGAAATCGTTGCCTTGAGTTGTCCTACGATTGATTCCGAGATCTGATTTTGAATGGCAAAAAGGTCCGCCAAGTCGCGCTCGTACTTCTCGGCCCATTTCTCCACTTGAGTTCTGGTGTCGATGAGCTGGGCGGTTAGGCGAATCTTACTGCCGATCCTGCGCACAGTGCCTTCGAGGATATAAGCGACCTGCAGCGCCTGCCCGATGTCGCGAATGCTTTGGGTGCTTCCCCGATATTGGGCCATGCTGCGCCGGCTAATCACCTTCAAATCCGCGACCTTGGCCAGGTCCGTCAGGATGTCGTCCTGCACACCGTCCGCGAAGTAGGAACTTTCTTTATCCGCTTCGAAATTTTCAAACGGCAGGACCGCAATGCTCTTCTCCATGAGCTGTCCCGACCCCGCTTTGTAGGCTGAGGCGAGCGCGATGCGGCGGTGCCAGGCCCATGTTCCGGCCGAGCCCAGCGCCGCGGCGATGCTCAACGCGGCCATTCCAATCACGAGACGACGGCGTTTTCGGCGGACTGTGGCTTTGGTCGCTGCCTGTCGTGCTTGCTCTGCCCGGATCAGCTTCTCCGGCGCGGTCGGGTTGCCGATTTCATCGGTGTACAGACTAACGATGCCTAACTGGACCCCGTGCTTGACCTCCACCTCCCCCAGATCGTGCAGTTGCTGTTTCCATTCGTCGTACTGGGCCAGATCATCGGCGGAGCGTTTTGAAAGCAGAATATGTCCGGAGTCTCCGCAGTCCATCACCCGCTGCGCCATGTTGATGCCCGCTCCGGTAACATTACTCCGTAGATTCACATCGGCGACGCGGTCAACCGGTCCACTGTGGATTCCCATTCGCAGCTCGATCTTCGGATCTTCAATGTCTGCTTTACCGATCTCAATTGCACACCGGACCGGAGTGTCGGGTGCGGTGAAAAACACCAGCGCCATGCCGTCGCCGGTCGGGATGGTAATTAATTTGTCGGCAGCATCCGCATTCCGAAATTGTTCGGTTCCCCTAACGATACGGTTGAGACGTGCCACTAGCGCAGTCTGGTCGTTTACTAATCGTTTGGAATATCCGACGATGTCGATAAACAGAACATGGCCGATCTCAACCTGGGGTTCGGTGGAGCTCTTGGATGGCATTGAACCGCCGCCGGGACGGGCAACGATGCCATTACATTGCCAAGTTCAGACGCAGGCCGTCGAGTACAAGCCGTCCTTGGGGAAACCCTGCAGTGGCGGCTGATTCTGTCGGAGGGACGAGTTTGTCTGTCCCACTATTACGCAACGAGGCAATTCTTGGGACGAGACGAGCTCGTCCCTGCGCAAGTATGCGGGCCGTGCGTTTGCGCTTCGAAGCTTAACCTTTTCCTGAGCGAAGAGGCGGCGCCGTGACGTTCCCGAGGTACTCCCAGCGCTGGAGCGCGATCGGAACGTTGCCATTCTTCCAAACGGAATATGGGCGAGGTCGGCGCTCCGCCCAGGTCGGGATCACTGTTCGCTTGCGATGACATGGCTATGGTTTTTGGATGCTGGTTTCCGCAGTTGGTATAAATCCGCTGGCACGGACGAACCGAGTGGAAAATAGGATTCGCGACTGATGACGCAGCTTTCGTTAGGCAGCTTCCAACCCTTTCCGCGTCGCAGCCTGTACGTCAAAACCGCCGGAGCGTGTTCCCACGCGCCGGCGGCGTTGTAATTCCGATTGGTTGATTCTTAACTTATGCCTAACGAGTGGAGCACATCGGCGTTGATTTCACCGTTGGCGTACATCCCGCGGTTAGCTTCGAAACGGGCGATCGCCGCGCGAGTTCCCGGTCCGGCCACTCCGTCGATTGTCCCATGGTAGTATCCCTGCCGAGCCAGTCGCTGTTGGACAGCCGCGACGACATTATCGCTGTAGTAGTAGTCGTGATTATTCGTGGTTGTTGTCGTAGTGGTCACATATCCCGGCGGATAAGCATTGTAGCCGTAGCCGTATGGGGAACCGTAGCCATAACCCGGATAACCATAGGCGTAGCCGGGGTAGCCATAGCCGTATCCATAAGGGTAGCCGTAGCCGAAGCCGGTTCCGATGCCGATGGCGATATTTGGACCGCTATCGTAATACCGGCCTCCTCCGTAGTAGTGGCCACCGCTGTAGTAGCGGGTGCCGCTAAAGTTTCTGGTGGTGGTGCGAACCCGAGCCGGAGAAGCCACCCGGGCGGATCCCGAGTTGGTCGTAACTACCTGCCGTTGAGCTCTTACTCTATGCGTCTGCGCTTGAGCCGTAGCCGACACAGCCAGTGCCGCAATTGCTGTTAATGTTAGTAAACGTTTCATATGCCTTTGATTTTTTGTTCTGAGTAATTAGACGGGCCGGGGTTCGAATTTATGCGGTTTTTCCGAAAGATTGTTTGGTTGAGGGCAAAACCTACAGTGCGGTCGGTCGGTTCGTTTACGTGACGGAAGGTTTGGTTCTTCTGTAGCGCCGGTGTCTGACCGTCATCCGAATCGGCCGTTGCCAGCAGGACATGAAAATAACTGGGGCGGCGAGAGACCGCCGCCACATCCAACCCTTCGGGACTTAGGGGCCGCCCGCCGAAGGTGGCCGTATTAATTCCTTACCGTCCCAGACTGGGATGACGCCGGGTATTTGATCGAATTTTGGTAGAATGTGCCAAAAGTCGGCGTCGGATTGTGTCCGAAGATGCCGCTGCAGCCTAGGTCAGCGTGGGGTGTTATCCAGGAGCCTTTTCCAACACGGCGGACCTGGTGGGAAGCTTTGCGATTTTGCATGCCGGGCTCGCAGCTGTCAGGACTGCGGCATCATGGTGGGTCGATCGTTCCAGAGATCGAGCACCCGACTGTAGATCAAGAAAATGATGAGGAACATAGGAGTAGCTGCTGTTTGGTTGTTACGTTGATGGCCTCATATTAACACTTGTTGCGCCAAACTTTGTCCAAATGAAAAATTGTTAGGCTAATAATGTGTAAATATCTGTTTAAGAGCCATTTATGTAGTTAATATTTAATTCCAGTGCCCGTTTTAATGTTGCCATTTTATCCTAACCGGAGCAGTATTGAGGCTATTTCGGCCTCAAAATGGAGCCTTAATGTGTCATTTTCTGATTCCCTCGCTAGGAACCCACTCGGCGGGTCGTCGCTGCCTTATTTCTTGCCAGTCTAACTGGGACTCCCCTACACCGGAGCATGACCATTTTCGTTTCGCTGATCCGTCGCCACTCTGCCCAGTCACTGCCGTTGACCCTGCTTCTCGCGGTTCTGATCTGTTTTGGGCCGTGGACAGAACTGTGCGCTCAGGACAACAGCATCGTGCTGAAGGCAGCTCATCTGTTCGATGGGAAATCAAAAACACTGCTGAGCAACGCGATGGTCGTTGTGCAGGGAGACAAGATCGTCGATGCCGGCACCAATGTGACTGCGCCGGCCGATGCGCAAGTGATCGATCTCGGCGACATGACTTTGTCGCCCGGCTTCATCGATGCACACACCCATCTCACATTCGACTATTCAGGCGACTACAACAAAACGCGTATCGGGCAGCTGTCGGTCAACGTTTCTGAGATCGCCCTGAACTCCACAGTTTACGCCCGGGCAACTGTCGAAGCGGGCTTCACCACTGTTCGCGACGTCGGCAGCGGCTTCGTCAACAGCCCTGAGTTTGTGGACGTGGCACTCCGGAATGCGATCAATCGCGGCGTTGTGGTCGGGCCACGGATGCTCGTGGCCACGCGTGGCGTGGGCGCAACCGGAGGGCATTTCGACAGCACGAACGGTTATCGCAACATGCTGTTCGGACGCGAGCCGGACACGACCTGGGGCATTGCCGATGGTCCCGATGCAGTTCGGCAGGTCGTTAGGTTCGAAATCAAGAATGGCGCGGATGTCATCAAAGCAGCCGTTTCCGGCGGTGTGCTATCTCTGGCAGACGAAGTCGACGTTCCGCAGTTTACCCCGGAAGAAATGAAAGCGCTGGTCGATGAGACGCACCGGTTACGCAAGAAAGTCGCGGTTCATTGTCACGGTGATCAGGCGGCGAAAGAAGCAATCACTGCCGGTGTAGACTCAATCGAGCACGGCTCGTTTCTGAAGCCGGACACCCTGGCGTTGATGAAAACAAAGGGGACCTACCTGACTCCGACTCTGATGGCCACCGAATGGATTTTGCCAAAGCTAAACCAATACCCTCCGGCGGTTCAGGAAAAGGCCAAAGCGGCGGCGGCGGCGCGTTCGGAGATGTTTAAGAATGCGTTGAAAGCCGGGGTGAAGATTTCGTTTGGGACTGATGCGGCGGTTTTTCCGCATGGGATCAACGCGCGCGAATTCAAGTTGATGGTCGATCTTGGAATGGCACCAGCCGATGCTCTGATATCAGCGACCTCGGCCGATGCCGATTTGTTAGGCATCTCGGCAAAAGTTGGCACCCTGGAGAAGGGAAAGCTGGCCGACATCGTCGCTATGCCGGGTAACGCGTTGGCCGACATCACCGCCACCGAACGTGTGTCATTCGTGATGAAGGAAGGGAAGATCATCAGGAACGGCCCGGCGACAAAAATGCCGACGGCCGAGGCAAATCAACCTAGCGAGGAAATTCCGGCGGATTAGCGATCCAGGCGGCAACGAGTCGCACAGCTCAAGGAGCGGCGGGCTCGAGTCCGCCGGCTAAGGCGCGTTGGCGGCTTGGCAGCCGCCGGCTTAACGACAAAAGCAGATGAGTGCGACGAGTCTGAAACTCGACGTTGAGTTGGATCGTCGGACTGCCTCCTGCGCCAAGGCTCCGGCGCCCAAGGCAGACCGCCGTTCCTTGATAGCGAATGCAATCAACCTAACGAGATGGCGGCGGATCAGCGGAGGGACGAGCTTGTCTCGTCCCACTTTTTGTCGGATTAGTGCGAAATAATGGGACGAGACAAGCTCGTCCCTCCGTTTAGCATCGCCCCCGGATGCTTTCGGGGCCGATCCACCTGGCGCGCCGCGCAGTTGCAAATTGCAAGTGCGATCAGCCTTTAACCAGCGTGATCTGCCAGAAATCGTCGGATAGATTCTCGTCTAACAAGTAGGCGTAAGGCATGGTGAAGTAGCCTTTCATTCCCCAGTTTGTTCCCCACGAGTTGCGCATTCGGAAGCAGCTCTGGTTGTCGTCATATCCGATTGCCATGACCGCGTGACCGCCGACGACACGTTCCCGAGGAGAAGGCATTGGCATTTCACCGGTGCGCGCGACTTCGTCGCTCTCAAAGCTTTCGTAAACGGTAAATCCCACCACGAATGGATATCCGGACGCCACGCAGCCCTTCATCTGAGACAAGTTTCGGGAAACCCGTTGATACTGCACCGCGGTATGTTTCAGCGCTTCTTTGTAACAGGATGGGGATGGCTTCTTGGTCAGGTGCGGATTTGGCGGGAACGGTGTTCCGTCATACGGCCATAACTTCTCCGGACACACTCCCTGCTTGGCGACAGTTTTGATTCCGTCACGAATCATTGCGCCGGCATCTTCTCCAACCGTGTTCTCCATCACACGTTCGTTGTAATAAATGAACAGGCGCGACGGTGTGAACGGCTTAAGCCGTTGTTTCAGCCTGTCGAACTCGATCGCGCCGCCGATCGCATTGGCGGTGCAGCTGCCGATCTCGCCCTGATCGAAAACCGGCGGACATCTTGAAGTCAGATTAACTTTCGCAGGCAATTTCTGGAGAACGGCGCGAGGCGCAGAGAACGCGTAATCGCGCTGATCCGGTAGATCGGGAATCCAGCCAAAACGGGAGACGTGTCGGCGACGCATGGTTGCCCAGCAAGCCTGCTTCGTGCCAGTGCGGGGGGAGCTGCACCTCTTGCACTCGAACTTCCGTAACCAAAAGGTGGAACGAACCGCGCGAGCCTTAGGGTGGATCGGCCGCTCCGTCGGGCGATGCTAAAACAGGCAGGCAGCGGAGCTGCTCAAGGTGACCCCGAAAGCTTTCGGGGTTATTTCCACCATCGCCCGCGGAGCGGTCGATCCACCACAGCGCATTGTGCTCACAGTTCATGCGGGCGTTGAACGTTGGACGTTCGACGTTCGGCTTTTGCTAACATCGGGAAGCTGACAGCTTCCCGACAGATTTGTTAGGCGCCCCTGGTAGCCGCGGCCAGAAAGACCGCGGCTACCATCCGTCCCAACCAAAAGTGCGTCTACAACGCTCGGTCGGAGACAACAGCAACGGTGGCGCTGCGATCGCTCGCTTTGCCGATGAAATACAAGGAAACTCCACCCGCACCGTACACGTGAAAGAAGTTATAAGGCTGACCATCGATCCGGACCGGGTTATCCCAATCGATCTGAAGCGGGCGGGAAAAAGAGCGCGAACTAACGGCTACGGAATCGCTGAAGTTGAACCGATTATCTCTCAGGTCGGCCCGAGCGCTGTATGGAGTGTATCGCCAGTTCCGGGTTTCGTTCGTCGGAAACCAGCTGCTGGTGAACGCCTCATCTTCGCTGATCAGCGGGATGGTCCGTGACACGTCAGTACCGGTGCGCACGTTATCAACAATGGCCGGCTGAATGTGATCTTCGCCGGCAACGCGGTAAGAATAGAACGCGATATCGTAGTCAGCGCCGCCCCATTGGCTGAGATTAATCGAGTGGCCAAACGCCACATTCATCACTGTCACTCTGGCGCCGCGCTCCGACCCCCCCGTTTGATCTTTGTCGTGAGCGGCCGGACGAGTCGCTTCGAGCGATGCGACTTCGTCTTTTGGGGCAAGGTTGCCGGTATTACGAAGCGACTGGACCAATGAATCGCTGGCGCCTTGAGACTTCAAAGTGGTCTCTTGCTGGGCTGTGAGTGGGTGCATCAGCTTACGTCGGCTGACCTCGTCCCTGATCGAAGATTCGCTGTCGTGGGCCCGGACCCAGAGCGAGACTTCGCCGAAATCGACGGGCCGAGCAAAGCCGGTCGAGGAAGCGACGGCGATGAAGAGAGCCGCCAAGCAGAAGCTATAAATTGTGGGGTGCTTCATACCTGTTGGTTTTACCAAGTCCACTATGCTTTTGGCAATGCTAAACTGCGGGTTTGGCAGCTATTTAGCGCGGTTTAGCGCGGTTCGGGTCCTCTGAACAGTTTGCGCGACCTCGCGCCACGCGGCCCCAGCAGCAACTAAGCACCAAAAGTTGTCATCCTGAGCGCAAGTCGAAGGACCTCGCCTACTTGCGTGACGCATTCCGCGTTTGCGAGGTCGGCGCTCCGCCCAGGTCGCGATCCCGATTCGCTCGGGATGACATAGCTATGCTGTGGGTGTTGCCTGGAATTGTGCGTTAAAAGTTCGACTAGCATTTGAGACACGCCGAAGCTCGTCCCGCCGAACGGACCTCTTGAGCTGGAGCATCAGTGGCTCGGCGGACGATCCCACCGCTTCTTGACAACCCTGCGGCCTGCTATACCGTTCGCCTCCCAATCAACCGCAGGAGAGCGTCAGCTCGTTAGCACTGCTTCAAATATGTCTCTAAACCGTTCCAAACGTTACCGCGCCGCCTCTGAACAGGTGGATCGCTCGAAGTCGTATAACCTCAACGACGCTGTCGCGACTCTAAAGAAGTTTCCGCCCACGAAATTCGATCAAACCGTCACGGTTTCATTCCGTCTCGGAGTCGATCCGAAACAATCGGATCAAATGGTTCGTGGCACATGCCCGCTTCCGCACGGCAGCGGCAAAAAGGTTCGTGTTCTCGTTTTCGCAGAAGGCGCCGCTGCCAAGGCCGCTAAAGATGCGGGCGCGGAATATGTCGGGTTCAAGGACATGATTCAGAAGTGCCAGGAAGGGTTTCAGGATTTCGACGTCGCCGTAGCCACTCCCGCTGCCATGGCCGAGGTGCGAAAGCTCGGCAAGGTGCTGGGTCCCCGCGGCCTGATGCCGAATCCGAAGACAGGCACGGTTACCGATGACACTGCCAAGGCGGTGCAGGAAGTGAAAGCCGGCCGGGTAGAATTCAAGTTGGACAAGAACGGCAATGTCGCAGTGCCGGTCGGGAAGTTTTCGTTCGAGGAAAAAGCGCTGGTAGAAAATGGCAACGCCGTCATCGACGCTGTGGTTCGGGCGCGACCCGCTACCGCAAAGGGGCGCTATCTGGAGGCCATGACGTTGAGTGCGACCATGTCGCCCGGCGTTCCGGTAGATCCGTCGCCTTATTTGAGCGTGTGATTCAATTTATTAACCACCTAACGATTTAAGGACTCCCATGCGCCCCGAAAAAACCAGCATAGTTTCGGATCTGTCGGAAAAACTCACCAAGTCTCCGTTTATTCTGGTGACCGACTACCAGCGGATGAACGTGAACCATTTCGCTGACCTGCGGACGCGACTCGCCGCCAGCGGAGCGGAAATGCACGTGGTCAAAAACAGCTTTTTGAAACGGGCGATGACGGACTCGGGTTTGCCGGACGTTGGCAGTAACCTAACCGGCCAAACTGCCGTCGTTACCGGCGAGAAAGACGTCGCTCCCGTAGCCAAGGTATTAAAAATGTTTGCCGCCGAATTCAAGATCGCGGCGTTGAAAATCGGCGTGGTCGATAAATCGGTTCTGTCGACTCAGGATCTGGAAGCACTGGCTGAATTGCCGTCGCGCGATGTGCTGTTAGCGCAGTTACTTGGGTTGCTGTTGAGCCCGGCCACGAAACTGGTCCGGGTACTCAACGAACCGGGCGCTGCTTTGGCGCGACTGCTGAACGCGAAGAAAGAGAAAATGCCATCGGCACCGGAGCCAGCAGCAAGTGCCCCGGCGCCGGTAGAGGCTTCTCCGACGGAAGCTGCACCTGCGGCGCAAGCTGCACCCGCGGCCGAAGCGACAGCTGCACCTGAGCCGGCAGCGTCAAGTTCTGTTCCGGCGGCGGAAACCACGCCCCCGCCAGAAGCGGCACCGGCACCGGCACCAGAACAAGCGGAGGGAACAGCAACGACATAGATTTTGTAGGACAGGCGCTTTGCCTGCCGATGATCGGCGAACCCACGGGATCGACCTACGACACCAAACAACAAACAAATGCCCGGTTCCGTGGCTGCGGGACTTAATTCTTCGAAAGCTTTCGAAGGCGGCGATTGGAGGAAAACAAAATGGCAGATACGGATAAAATCGTGGAGCAGCTCAGTGGCCTAACGGTGCTTGAGATTGCTGGGTTGGTAAAGCAGCTCGAGGAGAAGTGGGGCGTTAGTGCCGCGGCTCCGGTCGCGATGGCAGCAGCTCCGGCCGGCGGCGGTGGGGGCGCGGCGGCTCCGGCAGCTGAAGAGAAAACAACTTTCGATGTCATCCTTAAAGAAATGGGCGCTAATAAGATTGGCGTCATCAAAGAGGTGCGCGGTGCGGTGCCGGGTCTTGGCTTAGCCGAGGCGAAGGCGCTCGTTGAAGGGGCCCCGAAGCCGATTAAGGAAGGCGTTACCAAGGCAGAAGCTGAAGAGATCAAGAAGAAGGTCGAAGCGGCTGGCGCCAAGGTCGAGATCAAGTAATTCGATTCGATTGACGGGACTGTTTGGCCACCGTCGGTTGACAAAATTCAACGAAGCGGCTGCGAGCGGATGTTCGCAGCCGCTTTGCTTTTGGTGCTGTGTCTTCGGGATTTGTGTGTATCGCTGAAGAAGTGTCATCCTGAGCGACGCGCAGCGGAGTCGAAGGACCTGGCATTCACGTTGTTGATCATCCGAGTGTCACTCGGGTGACGCCACAGCGACTGTGAGGTTCCTCGACTTCGCTCGGGATGACGCCAGAGGAGATGGCGCCTCCGTTGGGTCACTCCCGACCGGCCCTCAATTGCCATCCTCTCCTGAGAGAGAAAGGCGCGGTGGCGCACCGGTTAGGGTAAACTGCGGGCTCGTAAGCACGATGAGTTCGCGGCCAGTTCCGTGCGCCGCGGTGTGCGTGGATTTCGCGGACCCATCTCTGTGAGCCGGTAGCCGAAACTCCGTTCGAATGCGTCGCGCGCGGCGGCCCCATGGAGCGGGGGGGACTACAGACAGGGCTGCCGGGGGTCCCGCGGTAGTCACGGCGGGTCGGGTCGTCATCATGGATTGTCCGCTGTGAAAGCGTGCCGTGGCGAAAGGCCCCGCTAAAGCGAAAATCTGCTTGCGCTGTTCGCCCCGACATGGCATGGGTTATTTTCGTTAAAGATAGATAGCGGTTAGAAGGCAGTTTATTTTTAACCCGGCGGAAGACGGAACATTATTGGGCAGGCAACGGAACGGCAGTCGTCAATTTGACAGACGGCCGATTCGCTGCCACTTTTGTCTTCTTCGCACGCGCCCGATGCCATAAACCCCAGAGAAGTCGCGGCGTTGTCGGGCGTCGTCGGTTCTCAGCGTTGCAGAAGTATCATTATATATATGTCGTCAGAACGGGCAGCAGTAGAACGTATTCACTTCGGTAGCATCAAGGAAGCCATTGAGCCTCCAAACCTGATTGAGGTTCAGCTCAATTCCTATGTCGATTTCCTGCAAAAGGATGTGCCTTTCGGAAAGCGCAAAAACCACGGTCTACAAGCCGTTTTCAAGGAAGTTTTTCCAATTGAGAGCTACGACGAAAAAGCAGTCCTCGATTTCAGCCATTATGAGATTGGCGAACCCAAGCTGAGCGCGCTCGAAGCTCAGCGGGAAGGCCAGACCTACAGCGCACCGCTTCACGTCACTTTTCAGCTCCGCGAAGAGCGCGGTACCAAAGAAGAAAAAGTTTACATGGGCGAAATCCCGCTCATGACACCGCAGGGCACGTTCGTGATCAACGGCGCCGAGCGTGTTGTCGTTTCCCAATTGCACCGCTCTCCCGGTATCGCTTTCGAATCGAGCATCCATTTAAACGGTAAAGTTCTTTACAGCTTCCGGATCATTCCGGACCGCGGTTCCTGGATCGAAGTACAATTCGACACCAGCGATCTGCTCTACATCTATCTCGATCGCCGCAAACGCCGCCGCAAATTCCTGGCGACGACTTTCCTGCGCGCGCTCGGCTACGGTTCCGACGAGGAAGTCATCAAGCTGTTTTACAACATCGAGACTCTGAAGCTGAGCGAGAAGCTCGACGAAGAGAAGCTCGCCACCAAAGTTCTAACGGCGGAAATCCGCGACGGCGAAGTGACTGTCGCGCGCGCGTTTGAGCCGCTGACGCTCGCGACGATTCGGCAGATCATCGCGCTTGGCACCAAGGAAGTGAAGGTCATCGACATTTCGAACGACGACACGGTGGTGAAGGCGCTGCGCAAGGATCCCGCGCACGATCAGGAAGAAGCGCTCAAAGATATCTATCGTCGTTTGCGCCCTGGCGATCCGCCAACCGTGGCTAATGCGCGTGCGCTGTTAAAGAGACTGTTTTTCGATCCCAAGAAATACGATTTGGGCCGGGTCGGTCGTTACAAGATCAATCAGAAGCTCAGCATCGACGTCGATCTCAACGAACGCATTTTAACCGACAAAGATTTCATCGCGGCGATCAAGTACCTGATCAATCTGCGACGTGGTGAAGGCACGCTTGATGACATCGATCATCTGGGTAGCCGCCGCGTGCGTACTGTGGGTGAACTTTTGGCTAACCAGTGCCGGGTGGGCCTTGCCCGCACCGAGCGTCTGGTCAAAGAGCGCATGACCTTGTTCGACATCAATGTCGACGGCATGACGCCGCAGAAGCTGATCAATCCGAAAGCGCTCAGCGCAGTGATCCGCGACTTTTTTGGTCGTTCGCAGCTGTCGCAGTTCATGGATCAGACGAATCCGTTAGCCGAATTGACCCACAAGCGGCGTTTATCGGCCCTCGGGCCTGGCGGCCTGAGCCGCGACCGCGCCGGATTCGAAGTGCGCGACGTCCATCCATCGCATTACGGACGCATTTGCCCGATTGAAACTCCAGAAGGTCCGAACATCGGTCTCATCAGCTCGATGTCGACGTTCGCGCGGATCAACGAATTCGGGTTTATCGAAACGCCTTACCGCAAGGTGCACAATGGCCGCGTTACCGATGAGATTGATTATCTCACCGGCGATCGGGAGGAAAACTATCTTGTCGCCCAGGCCAATGCGGCAGTGGATGCAAAGGGTCATTTTAGCGGCGAAAAAGTGTCGGTCCGTTATCGTGGCGATTTTCTCGAAGTGGAACCTGGGAAGGTTCATTACATGGACGTGTCGCCGAAGCAGCTGGTTTCGGTGGCGGCAGGTTTGATTCCGTTCCTGGAACACGACGACGCAAACCGCGCGTTGATGGGTTCGAACATGCAACGCCAGGGCGTGCCGCTGATCGTCAGCGAGTCGCCACTGGTCGGCACCGGTTTGGAAGGCAAAGTCGCGCGCGATTCGCACGCGGTGCTGGTGTCCATTGAGGCCGGCAAGGTCGCTTCGGTGACTGCCGATCAGATCATCGTCAGCAAAGACGGTCACGTGCCGGAAGGTCGCAAGAAGATGAAGAGCGATCCGGATGCGGGCGTTTATGTCTACGAATTACGCAAGTTCATGCGATCGAACGCCGGGACCTGCATTAATCAAAAACCGATCGTCAAGAAAGGGCAGCACGTAAAGAAAGGCCAGGTCATTGCCGACGGACCTAACACCGATCACGGCGAGCTAGCGCTCGGCCGCAACGTGCTGGTCGCGTTCATGCCGTGGAACGGGTACAACTTCGAAGACGCCATCATGATCTCGGAGAAGGTGGTGAAGGAAGACATCTACACTTCCATTCACATCGACGAATTCGAGATCGGCGCCCGCGATACCAAACTCGGTCCGGAAGAAATTACTCGTGACATTCCGAACGTAAGCGAAGAAGCGCTGCGCAACCTCGGTCCCGACGGCGTAGTCCGGGTCGGTGCAGAGGTGAAACCGGGTGACATTCTCGTTGGCAAAATCACGCCGAAGAGCGAGACCGAACTCGCGCCGGAAGAGCGTTTGCTTCGCGCCATTTTCGGTGAAAAGGCGGCCGACGTGAAAGATACGTCTCTAACCGTCCCATCGGGCACTTACGGAATCGTAATGGACGTAAAGGTTTCTTCCCGCCGCGAAGTCTCGCGGGAGAAGTTGACCCCGGCGGAGACCAAGCGGCAGCTGAAGTCGATCACCGAAGACAACCGAAAGAAACGAGAAGAGCTGACCGAACAACTCACGGATTCGCTTTCGAATATCTTGCTAGGCGAAAAGATCCCGCTCGACGTGGTCAACGCCGAAACGGGCGAGATTATAATCCCGGCGAATCGCAAGATTACTAAGACCCTGCTGCGCAAGCTGGCCGTGGTGCACGATCACATTGAGATCGATCCCAGCCCCATCCGGAACAAGATCCGGGAAATCATCCAGTCCTACGAACACAAGTTCGCCGAACTCGAGCTCGAGCGTGAACGTGCCATGGACCGGGTGGAGAGCGGTGACGACATCGATCCCGGCATCATCAAGCAGGTTAAGGTTTATATCGCGAGCAAACGGAAGCTGTCGGTGGGCGATAAGATGGCAGGACGCCACGGTAACAAGGGTGTCGTTGCTCGAATCGTTCCCGAGGAAGACATGCCGTTCCTGGCAGACGGCACTCCGGTCGAAATCGTCTTGAATCCGTTAGGCGTGCCGAGCCGTATGAACGTCGGCCAGGTGCTGGAAACTCACCTTGGGGTGGCCGCGAAAGCGCTCGGTTTCAAAGTCGCCACACCGGTGTTCGACGGTATCGCTGAGAAACAGATCCGCGACTATTTAAACGACTCGAAAAAGAAGGACGGCTTCTCCTGGGTGAAGGAGAGCGGCAAATCGGAATTGTTCGATGGCCGCACTGGCGAAGCGTTCGATCAGGAAGTGGTGGTTGGCTACATCTACATGATGAAGCTCGGCCACCTTGTTGCCGACAAGATCCACGCCCGCGCGGTCGGTCCCTACTCGCTCGTTACGCAGCAGCCGTTAGGCGGCAAAGCGCAATACGGCGGCCAGCGATTCGGCGAGATGGAGGTCTGGGCTCTGGAAGCTTACGGCGCCGCTTACACCCTGCAGGAATTGCTGACGGTGAAGTCGGACGACGTGCAGGGACGTACGCGGATCTATGAGTCGATCGTGAAAGGCGATAACTCGCTGGAAGCGGGAACTCCGGAATCTTTCAACGTGCTCATCAAAGAAATGCAGAGCCTTGGTCTCGACGTGAAAGTCGGCGGCCAGGCGCCCAGCAGCGTCTTTGACACTGTAGCCTAACAATTTGGCGGTAATTATCTGTACATAATCAAATGAACGAACATTCCTGGCGTGAGTTAGTGGGCGAAGAGCGCCCCGTAGGTTTTGATCAGGTGGCGATTGGCGTCGCCTCCAGCGACACGATGAGATCGTGGAGCAAAGGCGAGGTTAAGAATCCCGAAACAATCAATTACCGCACTTTCAAACCGGAAAAGGGCGGTCTGTTTTGCGAGCGTATCTTCGGTCCTACCCGGGACTGGGAATGCTCCTGCGGAAAGTACAAACGAATCAAGCACAAGGGTGTGATTTGCGATCGTTGCGGCGTCGAAGTGACGCTGGCGCGCGTTCGTCGCGAGCGCATGGGCCACATCGAGCTGGCCGTGCCGGTATCGCACATCTGGTTCTACAAGTGCATGCCTTCGCGGATCGGCCTGATGCTGGATATGAGCGCCCGGCAGCTGGAGCGCGTTATCTATTATGAGGACTACATCGTTATCGATCCGGGCAAGACGCCGCTGGCCAAGAGTCAGTTGCTGAACGAAGTCGAGTACCGGGAAGCCCAGGAGCAATACGGCGAAGATTTTGTCGCCGGCATGGGCGCCGAAGGGATCAAACGTCTTCTGGCCGAGATCGACCTGACCAAGCTCAACAAAGAGCTCGAGAAGGCGATGGGTAATACGAAGAGCAAACAGATCCGCAAGAAGCTGGCGAAGCGTCTGAAGCTCGTGCAAGGATTTCAAAATTCACACGCCCGTCCGGACTGGATGATTCTCGATGTGCTGCCGGTGATTCCGCCGGATCTGCGCCCGCTCGTTCCGCTGGAAGGCGGCCGATTCGCGACCAGCGATCTGAACGATTTGTATCGCCGCGTCATCAACCGGAACAATCGTCTGAAGAACCTGCTTCAGCTGAAGACGCCGGACGTCATCATTCGTAACGAAAAGCGCATGTTGCAGGAAGCGGTGGACGCCTTGTTCGATAACGGTCGCCACGGCCGCGCCGTAACCGGCGCCGGCAATCGTCCGCTGAAATCTTTGAGCGACATGCTCAAGGGCAAGGGCGGGCGTTTCCGTCAGAATCTGCTCGGCAAACGCGTCGACTACTCAGGCCGATCCGTCATCGTGATCGGGCCGGAGTTGAAACTGCATCAGTGCGGTCTGCCCAAGAAGATGGCGCTGGTGTTGTTCGAGCCGTTCATCATTCGCCGGCTCAAAGATCTTGGCTACGTCCACACCGTGCGTAGTGCCAAGAAGATGATCGAGCGCCAGACGCCGGAGGTTTGGGACATTCTCGACGAAGTCACCCGCGGCCATCCAGTCTTGCTGAACCGCGCGCCGACACTGCACCGATTGTCGATCCAGGCTTTCGAGCCGCAATTGATCGAAGGCGAAGCGATCCGTATTCACCCGTTGGTTTGTACCGCCTACAACGCCGACTTCGACGGTGACCAGATGGCTGTGCACGTGCCATTGTCGGTTGAAGCCCAAATGGAAGCGCGCATGCTCATGCTTGCGCCTAACAATATCTTTTCACCATCGAGCGGCAAGCCGATCACCACGCCTTCACAGGATATTACGCTGGGCTGCTATTATCTGACGCAGAACCCGCGCGGCGTTAAGAAGGATGGTACCCTGCCATTGTTCGCCGACGCCACCGAAGTGGAGTTTGCAATGACGGAAGGAGCCGTTCGCACTCACGACCGCATTCGTTACCGCAATCCGGATGTCGGACAGCAGACGATTTTCGGGAATCCGGATGCGAAGGTCATCGAGACAACCGCTGGACGCGTAATTTTCAATCAGATCTGGCCCACCGCGCTCGGTTTCTTCAACCGGGCGGCTGGCAAAAAGCAGCTCAGTGACATCATCTGGCGTTGCTACCAGGTCGCTGGTCCGCAAAGCACGGTCGACACTTTGGATAAGTTGAAGGAACTCGGATTTGCCGAAGCCACCAAAGCCGGCATCTCGATCGGTATTTCGGACATGATTATTCCGAAGGAGAAGCAGACCGAGCTGGAGAATGCCTACAAGCAGATCCGTTTAGTCGAGCAGCAATACCGCAAAGGCATTATCACCGACGGTGAGCGCTACAATAAGATTATCGACATTTGGACCCACGCTGGTGACGAGATCTCCAGCGTCATGTTCCGGACCCTGGAGCATAACGAGGGTCGTCGCGAACTGAACCCGGTCTACCTCATGGTGGATTCCGGCGCGCGAGGCAACCGCCAGCAGGTGCGTCAGCTCGCGGGTATGCGTGGTTTGATGGCTAAGCCATCCGGCGAAATTATTGAGCGTCCGATTACCTCGAACTTCCGCGAAGGTTTGAGCGTGCTCGAATACTTCATCTCCACTCACGGTGCCCGTAAAGGTTTGGCGGATACAGCGTTGAAAACCGCTGACTCCGGCTACCTGACCAGAAAGCTGGTCGACGCCGCTCAGGACGTAATCATCAACGAAATGGATTGCGGTACCGTTAACGGCATCGCGGTTCGCTCGATTTATGAAGGCGACGAAGAAGTCGTGGACCTGGCCACGCGTATCATTGGCCGGGTGAGTTGCGAGACCGTGGTCGATCCGGTCGAGAAGAAGAAGAAAATTGTAAAGGCCAACCAACTCATTGACGAGAAGATCGCGAACGATTTGCAGCGGATTGGCGTTGAACAGCTCAAGATTCGTTCAGTGCTCACTTGTGAGTGTGGGCGTGGCGTCTGCGCCCAGTGCTACGGTCGTAATCTGGCGACCGGGCAGTTCGTCAAACTCGGCGAAGCGGTGGGTATCATCGCCGCTCAGTCAATTGGCGAGCCCGGAACACAGTTGACCATGCGTACGTTCCACATCGGTGGAACCGCCAGCCAGACCTTTAAGCAGCCGATTATCAAGGCGAAGAACGACGGTACTATTCAGTTTAACGATCTCCGAACTGTTCAGGCATTGGACGGTAGCTGGATCGTTCTGAACAAGAACGGCTCGATCGGCGTGCACAACTCGGAAGGCCGCGAGCTCGAGCGCTACAACGTCGTAATCGGTTCGGTTATCTCGAAATCAGACGGTTCAACCGTCAAGAAAGGTGAAACGTTCGTGCAGTGGGATCCCTACAACGTCCCCATCCTAACGGATAAGAGCGGTAAGATTGAATTTCGCGACATGATCGCCGGCGTCACTATCAAACGTGACGTTGACGAAGCGACTGGGCTTATGGGCACCGTCATCATCGAACACAAGGAAGATTTGCATCCGCAGATCGTCATCGTGGGCGACAAGAAAGAAGTGCTCGCTAACTACTCGATCCCCGCCGGCGCTCACGTCATCGTCGAAGAAGGACAGAAAGTTCGCGCTGGTGCGCTTCTGGCCAAGACCCCGCGTAAAGTTGCCAAGACCAAGGACATCACCGGTGGTCTGCCTCGCGTAGCCGAACTATTCGAAGCGCGCCGTCCGAAAGACGCCGCTGAGATCGCCAAGATCGATGGCGTTGTCGAAATGGGCGGAACCGTTCGCGGTAAACGTCGCTTGATCCTCAAAGATCCGGACACCGGCGTCGAAGAGGAGCACCTGATTCCGATGACCAAACACGTGATCGTCTTTAAGGGCGACTTCGTGAAGAAAGGTCAGCAGTTAACCGAAGGACCGGTCGTGCCGCATGAAATTCTTGAAGTTTGCGGACCGCAGGATCTCCAGGAACACCTGGTGAACGAAGTGCAGGAGGTTTATCGCCTCCAGGGTGTCGAGATTAACGACAAACACATCGAGATCATCGTGCGGCAGATGCTGCGCAAGGTGAAGATCACCGATCCGGGCGACACCAGCCTGTTGTGGGGCGATCAGGTGGATAAACTCGACTTCGAAGCGGAGAACCGAAAGGTCGTCGAGCAGGGCGGTAAGCCGGCTGAAGCGGTCCCGGTGCTACTCGGCATCACCAAAGCTTCGCTCGAAACGGACAGCTTCATCTCGGCTGCGTCGTTCCAGGACACGACTCGCGTTCTGACTGAAGCGGCGACGCTTGGAAAAGTGGATCGACTGCGCGGATTTAAAGAAAACGTGATCATGGGTCACTTGATTCCGGCCGGCACCGGCTTCCCCGGACATCGTGAGATTCGTCTGGTGGAGAAGGGTGAGCCGATTGGCGCGGCGGTAATGGAAGAACCGGAGCCACAGCCAGCGATCGGTTAGGCGTTCGTTAAGTTTTTCAGAGGCCGGATCGGCGATAGCTGATCCGGCCTTTTGTTTTGGTGCGATGTGACTGGGCGAATCCAGGCAGACAGAATTGTAGGGCGTCAGCCGCGACGGGCGCCATCTGAGGTTGGCGTTTCACAGAAACGCCCTACAATGGCGCACTAGATGTCGATAGTTACCAAAGGTGGCGATGCCGGCGAAACGTCCCTGATGTACGGGCGACGGGTGCCGAAGACCGATCCGCAGGTGGAAGCGTATGGTTGCGTGGACGAACTAACGGCCGCGCTTGGCCTGGTGCGAACATCAACCGCTGACAAATTCGTCACCGAGCAGGTCCTCGCGATTCAAAAGGATCTCATCACACTTATGGGCGAACTCGCGACTGCACCGGAAAACCTGGAGCGATACGCGACGGACGGATACCGGCTGGTCGATAAGCAGATGGTCGACCGGGTCGGCGCCCTCATCGACGACCTTGAAAGGGACGAATCGCTTTATCCGAAACACTGGGTTATACCCGGATCAGGCGCAGCGGCCGCTGCACTCGATTTTGCGCGGACGGTCTGCCGTCGCGCGGAACGGCGAGTGGCCGTGCTCGAGAAGGTGAATCCTGAGATTCTGCGATACCTGAATCGGCTTTCGGATCTCTGCTGGATTCTGGCGCGGTATTGCGAAAAGAAAGCCTGAGGCGGGTTCGCGACTATGCGTTCGGGTCCCGAATGGGATCTTGCGGCTTCAGTTCGCGAAACCGAGACGCTTTGGCCCGGCCGGGACGCGCCGGGCTTCCGGAACGGGGCAGCACATTGCGTTTGCTTTTTGGCCTTGGTAAGGCATCTTTTCCGTTCGCCGTCCCGCGGTCGCCGGACGGTTTGTTTTCCTTATGGCAAATCCTACAGAATTAGTGCCTGAGCTTCTCGAAGCTGGCGTTCATTTCGGTCACCAGACCAAGCGCTGGAATCCGAAGATGAAGCCTTACATTTTCGAACAGCGGAATGCGATCTACATCATTAACCTCGACGAAACAGTATTGCAGCTTCATCGCGCGACCGAATTTCTTCAGGAGGTAACACGCCGCGGTGGAAAGATTCTTTTCGTTGGGTGCAAGAAGCAGGCGCAGGAAGCGGTTAAAGAAGCGGCATTAGCGTGTGGTCAATTTTACGTCAACCAGCGATGGCTCGGCGGAACCCTAACCAATCTGGCAACGATTCGAAAGAGTATCGGTCGCTTGAAGTACATCGAGCAGATCGAGCAGTCGCCCGAGTACAAGAAGATGGGCAAACAGGAACTCGCGGCGCTGAATCGTGAGGCGGCCAAGCTTCGCCGGAATTTGGACGGCATTCTAGAGATGTCGCAGCTCCCCGACGCATTGGTGATTATTGACACGACGCGCGAAGAGAACGCGGTATTGGAAGCGCGTCGGCTCCATATACCTGTCGTCGCAGTCGTCGACACCAATGCCGACCCCGATCTAATCGATTATCCTATTGCCGGAAATGATGACGCCATCCGCGCGATTCGCGTGGTGTTGCAGAAGCTGGTGGATGCGATCGTTTCCGCCAGCGGCGAAGCGCGAATTCGCGAGCAAATGGAAATGTCGGCAGTTTCGGCCTAACAAAAAAGCTGAGAGTTGTTGGTTGAGAGTTGAGAGGTGAATCAACCAGCAACGGTTCCGTCTGAAATCTCTCAACAATAAACTTTTTGAATGAAAGCTACAGCAGACATTGATCCGCAAGTCGTTAAGCAACTGCGCGAGAAGACCAACGCAGGCATGATGGATTGCAAGCGCGCCCTGACCGAGAGCGGTGGCGATTTGGATAAGGCGGAGGCCATTCTGCGGACCAAAGGCATCGCCAGCGCCAGCAAGAAGAGCTCACGCGCGACCAAAGAGGGAATCGTTGCCTCGTATATTCACCTGCAAGGTAAGGTGGGCGTGCTTGTGGAAGTGAATTGCGAAACTGATTTCGTCGCGAAGAACGAGAATTTTCGCTCGTTCGTGAAGGACATCACCTTGCATATTGCTGCGGCGCATCCGCTTTATGTCATGCGTGACCAGGTGCCGTCCCAGGTGATCGCTGCCGAACGCGCCATTTACGAGGCGCAGGTGAAAGACAAACCGGCTGCGGTGATGGGCAAAATTGTGGATGGCAAGCTCGATAAATTCTACAGCACAGTTTGCTTGATGGAGCAGGGGTTCATCAAAAATCCGGATCAAACAATCCAGGAATTGGTGCAGGGCAAAGTTGCGGAGCTCGGTGAGAACATCATCATCCGCCGGTTTACCCGTTACCTGGTTGGCGAACCGCTCGATCTTTCTACGTCCGCCCAGTCGGAGTAGAGGTTCACCGCAGAGATAGCCGACAACGCCGCGGGCGGCGCGGCGTATTGCAAGGCGCCTGTGTCACGCCGGCTAAAGAACGTCGTCTCACCGAGACGGTCTACAACCGAAAGTCGGATGGGCGATTCGAAGTGATCAAGACCAGTCCCTTCGCAACGGTCCGCGTTCTATCGCCGAACATTGCCAGCGATTTACGAAAAATCTTCATCGCATGCACGCGCATCGTGCATCGCAGATTCGTTTCATTTTTTAGGTGTCGCTCCCTCTGGAGCGACATTGTGCTTGGGGGAAAACTTTCCGCAGGCTGGAACAATCAATCGGAACAACAATTATGAAACTGGAATCACTGGAAACACTCTACATCGAAGAACTGCGCGATATCTACAACGCTGAAAACCAACTGGTTAAGACGCTGCCAAAGATGGCCAAAGCAGCGGCATCGGAGGAACTGAAGCAGGCGTTCGAAGAACACTTGGAGCAGACGAAAGAACACATCGAGAGACTGGAAGAAATTTTCGGGAAGCTCGACAAAAAGCCGAGCGGCAAAACGTGTCACGGAATGCAGGGCCTCATCGAAGAAGGCTCGGAAATCATGAAGCATGACGGAGATGATCACGTTCTCGATGCTGGATTGATCGCTGCGGCGCAAAAGGTTGAACATTACGAGATGGCCAGCTACGGCACCGTTCGCACGTGGGCGGAAATGCTCGGCGAAGATGACGCTGCGGACTTGCTTCAGCAGACGCTCGATGAGGAGGGCGAAACCGATAAACGCCTGACCGAGCTCGCGGAGGAGATCGTTAACGTCCAGGCCTCGAGTGGCGAATAACACTTAAAAATGCTGTTACGCAGCCGGCCGCCGTGCGCGACCGCGCGTAGTTTTTGGGGAGCAATGACCGCCGCAGGTTCAACAACCTGCGGCGGTTGTCTTTCCGACCCAAGCGCCAGTATTCGGACCGCTGGGCCGGTCTGCCACAAGTGCATTTCGTAGAACGAAACGGCTACAACCGCGTGTGCGGCCAGGCTTTGCTTTCTGTTCTTCCCCTTCTACTTTCTGCTTTAGCCTTTCTAATCTCATGGGTCTCACTGAGTACAAGCGGAAACGTAACTTCAATAAGACGGCTGAGCCTGCGGGCAAGCCATTGCCGAAAGCGGTGAAAGGCGCCAAGCGGTTCGTGATTCAAAAACACGACGCCAGCCGACTGCATTACGACTTCCGCCTCGAGATGGATGGCGTGTTAAAATCATGGGCAGTCCCGAAAGGATTGCCGTGGGGTCAGGGCGAGAAGCATCTCGCCGTGGAAGTGGAAGATCACCCGGTCGAGTACGCCACCTTCGAAGGAGTGATTCCGGAAGGGCAGTATGGTGGGGGGACGGTGATGCTTTGGGATCAGGGCCGCTATTACGTCTACGGCGAAAAGCCTCTCGAGTCGTTGAGCAAAGGCCGGTTGCATCTGGTGTTGGATGGAAAAAAAGCAAAGGGCGAATGGGCTTTGATTCGCATCCGAAGCGAGGGGGAAAAGAACCAGTGGCTCCTGCTGAAAGCAACGCAGAGCGTGAAACCGCTTTCGAAAAAACTCGATGACCAGTCGGTTAAAAGCGGGCGGACGATGAAACAGATTGCCGACGAACGGGACGCAGAATGGCAATCAAATCGAACCGATGAATCGGCAGCCAGCAAATTCAAATCGCGGATCCGGTCGGCGATTGGCCGGGCATCGCCGGCAGAAAAAGCGCGCCGTAGTTCGATGGTAAAAAAAAAGTACCTGAGCCGAAACAGGCGAACGGCGCCCAAGCAAAAAGTGTAAGCCGCAGGGCTAAACGCTCTTCTGCGAGGCCGGAAGTTGAACAGGTTCTTGCCCGTTTGCCAGCGGCGAAACCGCGCTTCGTTGATCCGATGAAGCCGCGGCTCGTCGATCAGCCGCCGGAGAATGGTGATTGGCTTTACGAACTCAAGTTTGATGGCATCCGGGCAATTGCCTGCAAGGCTGGCGGCAAAGTTAATTTGATCTCGCGCAATGAAAACGAGCTCCGCGCCCGATTTCCGGAAATCGCCGAGGCAATGACTGATTTTCCCGCAGACGAGTGCGTGATCGATGGAGAAGTAGTCGCACTTGATGAGGAAGGCCGTTCATCGTTTCAGCTTCTTCAAGGAATCGACATGGATGGCCGCCAGTCGCCGATTCGATTCTACGTCTTCGACATTTTGCAGCTTAACGGGAAAGATCTCAAAGGTCTGCCGCTGCTTGCGCGGAAAGAAGTGCTCGCGCAGCTCTGCCAGGAGATCGGTGAGCCGATCCGGTATTCCGGTGAGGTTCAGGGCGACGTCCGCTCGTTACTCAAAGAAGTCCAGCGCCGCGGATTGGAAGGGATCATTGGAAAACAGCGGCAATCTGTTTACGAGCCCGGCCGCCGCAGTGGCCTGTGGATCAAACTCAAGGTCGTTAACGAACAGGAGTTCGTAATCGGCGGATACACTCCGCCCGGCGGATCACGAAAACATTTTGGCGCAATTCTGGTTGGCTACTACAACAACGGGAAGCTGCTGTTCGCCGGTAAGGTTGGCACGGGATTCAACTCAAAATCCTTGAGCGCACTTATCAAAAAGTTCCGGCAAGAGCACCGGCAGACGTGCCCGTTCGCCGACCTGCCATCGAAACAGGGCGGCCAATGGGTGCAGGGAATAACGCCATCCATGATGAAGCAAATGCACTGGATCAATCCCAAGTTCGTGGCGCAGATCAAATTCGCCGAGTGGACGCGCGACGGAAAGTTACGGCAACCAGTGTATTTGGGACTGCGCGACGACAAAAAGCCTGCCGACGTCGTGCGGGAAGGTTAGCGCGCCCGAGGGTCACGGAATGGAGCGAGCCGGGGAGGCCGCGACATAGACACTCAAGCTCCGCGCGAGGGGCGGCAGAATAGGTCTTAAAGGGCCTACACGAGCCATTTTCTGTTTACGGCGCATCGGTTAGTCCTAAGGACGGTGGTTATCGGTGAATCGCGTGTGCGCAGGGCGAATCATCACGCACGAGGATTTGCCCAACCTGTATCTGAAATTCCGAGCATCTCGCTGACGCTCACAGATTGTGAGATGCCCCGGCTCCGCTCGACATGACAAATAGAACACCGCGCCGATGTTTGTAGTTTTCTTCCGGTAGCCGCCGTGCATTCCGTGAAAGATTCTACTTGGAAATTTCGGAATCTGACACAATCTCCATATGTCGATTCCCGGAATCTCCTAGCCCGTGAGAAGAATTAAGAAGAAAGCCGAAACCGAAATCTTTGTTTGTGACAACTGCGGCAACCGCAAACGGTTAGCCAGTGCTCAACGGCACTGGTGCGACAACTGCACGTTTGGCGTGCCGGTAGAAATGCGTTGCGCCAAGGACAAGTGGAAACGGCCGAAAGAAGAAGCACCCGTCGCGGAAGAAAAGCGGTTCTAGAAAAAAGTTGAGAGCTGATAGGCCGTTTCGCTTCGCTCGCTTTAGTTGAGGGTCGGAACCAGCCGCTGCCATAATAGGTTCGCTGCCGCACCCAGTTCCCGCTCGGCGGCTTAGACATGGCCCTTCTTGGCGTCGCGTTCGGGCACTGAACACGGTTGTAACGATTAACGGTTTAACGATTCAACGACGCCGGCCGTGGCGGCGCCACATGTTCCGGCCGTGGACCGATTCCGATGAACCGCGCCGGGAGCCTCTGCAAGGAGGGAAACCACTGGAGAAGACGCACCACTAACGGAAGCGAATTCCTTTTGTTAGATTCACGCCCGGTAACGACATGCCGGTGAATGAAAGCCTGCATCGTCTGAATCAGGCGCGTCGGCCATTCTCGGCGCTGTTGAACTGCTGCTAAATCCGACAGCGTAACAGCGCCTGATTTTATTTTTGCGGACAGAAGGTTGGCGGTGGCGACCGCATCCTGAATGGCAAGATTAATTCCCACTCCGCCGGCGGGTGACATGGCATGCGCCGCATCGCCGATGCAAAGTAGTCCGGGACGCGCCCATTCGCGCAAGCGATTGATTTGTACGGTCAGCAGTTTGATTTTCGACCAATCGTCGAGTTCGCTGATGCGATCTTCTAAGAACGGAGCCAGCGTGACGATCTCCCGTTGCAATTTGCCTAGACCCTGGCTTTTGATTTCGTCGATTCCACCTTTCGGAATGACGAATCCGGCCTGGAAATAATCGCCCCGGTTAATCAAAACGAGCAGCTTGCCGTGTCGAAAAAAGCCAAAAAGGTGTTCCGGGTCGGTGTCACGCCTGGAGATGTGCATCCAGAGCACATCAATTGGAACGCCAATCTCGTGAACCGGGAGGCTCGCTCGCTTACGGACCACCGAGCTGCGACCATCGCAGGCAACAATGAGATCCGCTCGAATTTCGACCCGGCCTACAGCGGCGCTGGCTATGACTCCGCTAATTCGATTCCCATCCTCGATTAGATCCGTTACCTCCGTTTCCATGCGCAGTTGGAACTGCGGAAATTGTTGGGCCCGGCTCGCCAAAAAATTCAGGAAGTGCCATTGTGGCATAAATCCAAGGAACTTGCACCGGGTCGGTAATCGCGAGAAATCGGCGATTTGCGCCATATGACCGTTGAATCTGCCGCTTAATCGCGAAACTTCCTGGTGAGGCAGCTTGCGGAATTCATCCAGCAATCCGAGTTCATGCATTAGCTCGAAGGTCGATGGATGAATTGTGTCACCCCGAAAATCGCGCAGAAAATCAGAATGCTTTTCGAGGACAACAACATCGATTCCGGCGCGCGCGAGAAGGAACCCGAGCATCATGCCCGCTGGACCGCCACCGGCGATCGCGCATCGAGTGGTCAGCGTCTGCATGTTAAAGGATCGTGTCCGGGCGACCGCCGCCTACGACCTTACGGGATCCCGGCCTGCCGTCATTCGCCCACCACCCACTTCGGATCCCGTTTGTCGCCGGGACGGATCATGCCAGGACGATCATCCGGACCTGGCAAGCCCTGGAGAATCTTCTCCAACCGCTGTCGCGCGTTCTTAACCTCCTCCGCTGAGGATTTGGTGACGTCGGCATAGTTCTGACCGTCGCGATGATCATCACAATCGAACAGTGTCTCCCTGTTTTTCTTGTCTACCTGAAGCAGCCAGCGGTTATCTCGCAGAATCCTGCCGGGTCCAAGATAGCTGAAGATCCAGGGCCGATGTTCGGCGGTTTCACCGCGCAATATCGGCGCCAGGGTTTTGCCGTCGAACGGTTGATCTTTGGGCAGCGGCGCCTGCGCAAAGTCGGCGACCGTTGGCAGAATATCGGAGATATCGGTTAACGAGCGCGAAACGACGCCGCTCTTCACCACGCCAGGACAGCGTATGATCAACGGCACATGCGCGCCGGTTTCACTCAGTTGTCCTTTGCCGTCGCCCGCGGTGTTGTCGGCCAGGCAAATGACCACCGTTTTTTGCGTCAGCTGACGTTCGTCCAATGCCGCCATCAATTTGCCCACCAAAGAATCCAGGTATTCGACATTGGATTTCAGGTCCCCTGGCACCCGCTTCGTCGGGTCAGCGGGGTCCGGCGTATCCACATGCGGACGGTGGGTTAGAACCGAAGGATAATAAGCGCAGAACGGCTTATCCGAATTTCGCTTGATGAAATCGATCGTGAATTGATTGAACATGTCCGGTCCATAGTCGTTAGGTCCGGTTTGGACGAATTTTCCATTCTCAACAACGCACGGCTGCCAGTAGCGCGAGGTTTTATCCGGGTTGCGAGCCTGGCTCAGATCAGTGTACTGGCTGCCGGGAGGCAGATTATGGCGGTATGCCCACATGCGGTACTCATCAAATCCACATTCCCGGATCAGGTTCGGCAGTTCGCCGGGAAGCTGCCATTTCCCGGACAGCGATGTGGCATACCCCCGTGCCTTCAGCAATTTGGCGAACGTGACCTTTTTCCCGATGTTGAAGTCGGGTGAGTCAGGCCGGGGCGAATACGGTCGGCCGATCAGGCTAAACCAACCCGTACGAAATCCATACTGTCCCGTTAGCAACAGCACCCGCGACGGCGTGCAGTTGGGTGTGGCAAAACACATTTCGAAGCGCGTGCCTTCCGAAGCCAGTCGATCGATATTCGGCGTCTTATTTTGAGTGTTGCCATAGCAACCCAAATCAGCGAACCCGAGATCATCGATCAGAATGATGAGGAAGTTCAAAGGTTGATCTTTCGGCGCAGGCGGCTGGCCAACACCAATCACGGTTGCACAGAGGAAGAAGATCAGGCAGCGGCGAGCGATCACGCAGTCAAACTAGTGAGCTAATGCCTGTTGCGAAACAATTTTCATGGTTAAACATGCCTGGTCGATAAGTGAGCCAAACACATTCCTGTCAGGCCTAAAGTGACAGGCTATCTGTGGCATCGGCATCTTGCGATGATCCTAGACGATCGGCTCGAGCCGATGTCATTTCGCTCGCCGCTAATCTTTGGATCAATGTCTCATCTGTCGCTTGTGCTCGGCGCACGTCCGACTACTTTGCCGACCGCGATTAGATTACGCACACCCCCGCGTCCTGGCAGCAGTTTGGACGCACCAGATCAAACCCACTTCGACTAACAAACAAATGGAAATTGAGGGCAATAAAAACGGGAAGGGACAGATCACAGCGAAACCTAAAGAGGCCAAAGCGCCCCTGATCGAAGTGAGACAGTCCGGAATCCACGGCAACGGCGCTTACGCGACCCAAAGAATTCGGAAAGGACGGCGTATCATCGAGTACGTTGGAGAACGAATGCCGTGGGACGCTGCGTCGGAGGATCCTGATGACCCGCACACTTTTCTTTTCGGACTCAGCGATGGCAATATCGTGATCAATGCTGCTATTGGCGGCAATGATTCTCGATGGATCAATCATTCGTGTGATCCGAACTGCGAAGCCGTAGAAGAGGGCGATCGGGTCTTCATTTATGCCTTGCGAGATCTCGAACCGGGAGAGGAACTCTTTTACGACTACGGATTACAGATCGACGAACCCCGTACGCCTGAGACGGAGAAGCAATTCCAGTGTTTCTGCGGAACCAAGGCATGCCGCGGAACCTTGCTCGAGGCAGAAGAAGAGACAGAAGCCGTGGTGGCCGGTAAGTAGTGTTGCGAACGTCGATCTGATCGCCTGCCGACAGCCAATACACCGCGGTAATCGCAGCCGCGCAGCAATCGCGCTAGCGCAGACAAGCCGCAGGCGTCGGAAACTTGTCCGTTAAACGCGTTTTCGGGCGAGCCGATTGAATTTGGATTGGCGGGCGGCGCCAAAACCGTTTGCATGGACCTTGTTCCCAAGCACTTTGCTTGTCTTCGTCGATAATTCTTATGCGCACATTCTTCCGCGTTTCAGCACTGGTCTGTTCGATCGCCGCAATCCTTACCCCGCTGCGCAGCTACGCTGCTGATAATCCGCCTGATACAACTCGGCTGCTGCGATTTCCCACAACCAACGGCCAGCAGATTGTGTTTTGTTATGCCGGCGAACTTTACACTGTCGATAAGGCGGGCGGTGTTGCGCGCCGGCTAACGTCCGGCCCCGGCTATTCATCTTTCCCGCGTTTTTCTGCGGACGGTCGGCAGGTCGCGTTCACATCGCAGTACGACGGTAACACGGAAGTCTATGTGATGCCGGCTGAAGGCGGTGTGCCGAAGCGGCTCACAACCTCAGCAACGCTCGGCCGGGACGATATCTCCGATCGAATGGGCCCGAACAATATCGTGCTGGCGTGGGAAAACACCCGGCCGCTAATCGCGTTTCGATCGAGGATGAAATCGTTTAACGACTTCAACGGCCAGCTCTTCACCGTCGGTCTCGACGCGGAACTTCCTCAGCAGCTTCCAGTACCCCGCACCGGCTTTGTGTCGTTTTCGCCGGACGATTCGAAGATGGCCTTCAACCGCGTTTTCCGGGAATTCCGGACCTGGAAGCACTATCGGGGCGGTATGGCGGATGATATTTGGATTTACGATTTCAAAGCCGGCACCACGGTCAACCTAACCAACAACCCGGCCCAGGATATTTGCCCGATGTGGGGGCCTAACAACCTGATCTACTTCATTTCCGATCGGGATAGCCGGATGAATCTGTATTCGATCGACCTGAACACGAAGGAGACAAAACAGCTCACCAAGTTCAACGATTTCGACATTAAGTTTCCATCGATTGGCAAGGACGCGATTGTGTTTGAGCAGGCCGGTCAGATCTGGCGGTGTGATTTGGCGAGTGGCAACGTCGCTCCTGTTCCGATCAAGGTGGCGGAAGATTTTGCCTCCGGCCGGTCCGCGTTTGTCGATGCCGGTAAACATGTGGAGGGGGTGAGTCTGGCTCCCGATGCCCAGCGAGCCATCGTGGTCGCCCGCGGCGATCTGTTTTCAGTGCCAGCGAAGGAAGGCACCGCGCGCGACCTCAGCAAAAGTTCCAACGCGCATGAACGCGACGCGTTCTGGTCGCCCGACGGCAAATGGATCGCTTACAACTCGGACGCGACTGGCGAAAACGAATTGTATATACGGCCCCAGGACGGAAAAGGGCAGCCGCAGCAATTAACTTCCGGTACTAACACCTATGATTATGCGGCGATCTGGTCGCCCGACAGTAAAAAGCTGCTCTGGGCTGATCGGTTACAACGATTGCGCTATGTGGACGTGACGACCAAGGCAGTCACTGAAGTTGATCAGGATAAACAGGGAGAAATCCAGGGCTACGACTGGTCGCCCGATAGCCAGTGGATCGCCTGGTCGCGGCCCGAGGATAACGGTTTGACGCGGGTGAATCTCTACTCACTGGCCAGTAGGCAGCAGACCCCGATAACCGACAGTTGGTACGATTCAGGAAGAGCTACGTTCAGTGACGATGGCAAATATCTGATGCTCGTTTCCGCTCGGGATTTTCGGCCTTTGTTCGGCGAGGAACGATTCGATGCCATCTATCGAGACATGCAGCGGGTGTATCTCGTTACGCTGTCCAAAGACACTGAATCGCCAATGGCGCCGCGAAGCGACGAGGTCGGAAAGAAACGAGACAAGGAAAAGGAAAAAGAGAAGTCTGGCGCGGATAAGAAATCTGAAGATAAAGCCGAAAATCGGGACAAGAGCAGCCCAGCCAAACAGCCCACGCCTACTCCGGCTCCCCCGGTCAAAGTAGACATCGATGGAATCCAGAATCGGATCGTCGCGCTCAAGATCACTCCGGGCAATTACAGCAATCTGCGAATGGTAGATGACCGGATCTTCTATTTGCGGCGGACAGTGGGGGACGACAAAGACGACGACGAAGAGGAACAAGAGTTCGGCGGCGAGCAGCCATCGCATCTCTGCAGTTATAGCCTTGAAGACCGTAAGGAGACGGTGATCGGCGACGTGATGACGTATGAAATCAGTCACGATGGAAAGAAGATGCTGGTCAAAGTTAAAAAGGACTACGCGATCATTGATCTTCCCAAGGACAAACTTGAGACAAAAGACCACGAACTGAAACTCGCAGGACTCGATATGCAGGTCGACCGGCATGCCGAATGGAATCAGATCTACTTCGAAGCGTGGCGGCAGATGCGGGACTTCTTCTACTCGCCGGCGATGAACGGCGTCGATTGGAAAGCGCAACGCGACAAATACGCCACTCTCCTGCCGTTTGTGAATCACCGCAACGATCTCACCTACCTGATCGGGGAGTTGATCGGCGAACTGAATAACGGACACGCTTATGTTGCCGGTGGCGAACGACCGGAGACACCACGCATCAAGCTTGGCTTGTTAGGCGCGGAGGTCTCGCGTGATCCGGCGAGTAAGGCGTATCGGATCGATCGCATTCTGCCGGGAGAAAACTGGAATAAGAAGACGCGTTCCCCGCTGACGGCAGTGGGAGTGAACATCAAGCCCGGCGATTTCATTGTGGCGGTCAATGGAACGCCAGTGGCGAGCCTGGCCAATTTGAACGAGGCCCTGATCGGAACTGCCGACAAACAAGTCGTCCTGCGGGTGAATTCGAAACCCACCGAGGACGGGGCGCGGGATGTGACGGTTGTGCCTACGGCTGACGAGTCACCTCTTTATTATCAGGCCTGGGTCGAGAAGAACCTCGCTGACGTCACGAAAAGAACGAACGGCGAGGTCGGTTATCTCCACATTCCTGACATGGGCCGGCCGGGCTTGGATCAGTTCACAAAGCTTTACTTCCCGCAGATTCGCAAGAAGGCGCTGATAGTAGATGTGCGCGGTAACGGCGGCGGATTCGTTTCGCCGCTCGTGATCGAGAGACTTCGCCGGGCGTTCGTTATGATCGAAGTCGCGCGCAACGGAATGCCGCGCCCCGACCCGGCGGACAGTTTCACCGGGCCAATGGTTACGCTGATGGACGAATTTTCGGCATCGGACGGGGACATTTTCCCGTTCCGATTTAAGGCCCTCGGTATGGGTAAGCTAATCGGTAAGCGCAGCTGGGGCGGGGTGATCGGTATCCGCAATTCGCTGCCTTTCGTTGACGGCGGTCAATTATTTAAGCCGGAATTCGCTCCTTACTCCAAAGAGGGCAAGGGCTGGGTCATCGAAAGCCACGGTGTGGATCCGGATATTGTGGTGGATAACGATCCGGCGAAAGAATTCCGCGGTGAAGACCAACAGCTAGATAAAGGTCTTGAAGTCATCACCGAAGAGCTGAAAACGAAGCGTTACGACATCCCGCCCGTTCCTCCGTGGCCTAACCGAAATCCAACGCCGGGCCAGTGAAGGAATGTGACTCGTCGAACCGTTGAACCGTTAAAACGTCAGCGGCGCCAGGTTGGATGGCTCCCGTTGAACGTCGGTCCGGTCAGGTCAGGGTCGACATATCGATGACGAATCGGTATTTAACGTCGCTGCGCAACATCCGCTCATACGCTTCGTTGATTTGATTTATCGCGATTGTTTCAATGTCGCAGGCGAAGCCGTGCTCGGCGCAGAACTCGAGCATCTCCTGCGTCTCTGGAATTCCGCCGATCAGCGAGCCGGCAAGGTTACGCCGCCACCGGATGAGTGGAAAAACATCCAGCGTTACCGGATCGGGCGGTAATCCGACCATGGTTAGCGTTCCATCGAGCTTTAAAAGATTGAGGTAAGACTCGACGTCATGTTTGGCCGACACCGTATCCAGGATGAAGTCGAAGCTGCTGGCGTGTGGGTCCATCGCACCTTCCTCACGAGACAAAACGACTTCGTCCGCGCCGAGCCGGCGAGCATCGGCGACTTTGTCCGACGAGGTTGTGAAGAGAACCACGTGAGCGCCGAACGCGTGCGCAAACTTGATCGCCATATGGCCAAGACCGCCTAGGCCGACGACACCGACTTTTTGGCCGGTACGGACCTTCCAATGCCGAAGCGGCGAATAGGTAGTGATGCCGGCGCACAACAGGGGCGCGGTCGCGGCGGGATCCATGCCGGGCGGCACTCGCAACGCAAAGTCCTGATTCACCACGATGCTGTTTGAATAGCCACCATAGGTAACTCCGCCGGAATGCTGGTCCTTGCTGTTGTACGTAAGAACCGCTCCGGGGCAGTACTGCTCCAGCCCTTTTTTACACCCCGGGCAATCGCCGCATGAATCGACCAGACATCCGACCGCAGCCAAATCTCCTTCTTTAAATTTTTTGACGTCCCGCCCGATTTTTACCACCCGGCCGACGATTTCGTGACCCGCCACGCACGGGTAAGTTGTTCCACCCCACTCATTGCGGGCCATGTGAAGATCGGAATGACACACGCCACAAAATAAGATTTCAAGCTGCACATCGTTAGGCAGAGGATCGCGTCGGGTGAACGAGAACGGTTTAAGCGGATCGTCCGCGGCATGTGCGGCGTAACCTTTGGTCTGAAACATTCAAGCCAGTGGTGTGTGAGCGATGGGATGTCAAACCGCGGTTGCCAACTCGGTAGCCGGGGCGCGGGAGCTCGCCCCCTTGGTCTGCGTAGGTCACATCGTTGCCGCGGTAGACCGGTGACGGCTCTTCGCTATTTTGTGAGGCAACTGTGCACGATTCGGTTGAAGCTCCATCGAGCGGACCATCCCTCCCACCCGCGGAACGTGGCACCTCGGCCGGCGTCGCGGGGGCGGCACCTGTTCTCACTGTGCTGGCTGGCCTTAGCGCTGCTCATCTGATCAATGACACTTTGCAGTCATTAATCCCGGCGATGTATCCGATCCTCAAAAGCGCGCTTCGGCTCGATTTTCGGCACATCGGTTTGATCACCCTGACGAACCAGCTTACCGCCTCGATCCTGCAGCCATTTATTGGATTTTATACTGATCGGCGACCCCAGCCTTATGCTTTGGCCGTCGGGATGAGTTTCACGATGGCGGGAATCGTGTTGCTGTCGCTGGCCTCGAACTTCAGCGCCGTGCTGCTGGCGGTGGCCATGGTTGGGATTGGCTCTTCGGTGTTCCATCCTGAGGCATCCCGGGTGGCCCATCTCAGTTCGGGTGGGCAACACGGTTTCGCGCAGTCGCTCTTTCAAGTCGGCGGCAATGCCGGCAGCTCGTTAGGCCCGCTGCTGGCCGCTTTGATTGTGGTGACGCGAGGGCAGTCGGCCGTGATCTGGTTCTCGTTATTGGCGCTTGTCGGTATCGTTTTACTGATAACCGTCGGCCGGTGGTACGGAGCCACTCTGGCGCGTCGGCATCATGTGCGGACGAGCAGCCGGGACACGCCACATGCCAGTTCCAAGGTTTCACGGCGTCGGAGGAATTTCTCGTTGGGAATTCTGATTACCCTCGTGTTTTCCAAATATTTTTACCTCGCCTGCATGGTGAGCTATCTGACCTTTTTTCTAATGGGCGAATTTGGTGTGCCGGTCAAAAGCGCGCAGCTTCATCTGTTTATTTTCCTGTTTGCGATCGCAGCGGGAACTTTTCTGGGTGGGCCGGTTGGGGATCGATGGGGCCGAAAGCTGGTGATCTGGGTCTCGATTTTGGGCGTTGCTCCATTCGCGCTTCTGTTGCCCTACGCGGATTTGTTCTGGTTCGCGGTGCTCAGCGCGATCATCGGCCTCATTCTGTCGTCCGCGTTTTCGGCGATCCTAGTGTACGCGCAGGAGCTCATACCGGGCAACGTCGGTTTGATGGCCGGTCTGTTTTTTGGTCTTGCCTTCGGCATGGGGGGGATCGGCTCGGCTGTTCTTGGAACTCTGGCCGATCACTACGGGATCAAATTCGTATTTCAAATCTGCTCCTACCTGCCGCTGATAGGATTGCTGACTGCATTTCTGCCTAACCTGGAGAAACATCAACCAGGTTGATGACAGCGCCCGCATTCCTCATGATCATGATCCTGCTCATGATCCTGCTCGATCTTCTCTCGCGTCGCAGCCTACCCCGTGTTCGGTTTCCGTTTCGGCGGCGGAGTTTTTGACGGAGTCCGGCTGGATCCAGTGGTTGGCACGCCAGCACCGTTTTGTCCACCGGTTGGTTTACTCCCTCGGCTGGGTTGCCGCCCATGGCCGCTCGAACCGCCCCCCACCACGATTCCGCCGCCTCCAATCAGGTTCCCTATGACTGGTGCGACAATGCTTGGTCCACCTGCGACCGGTTCGCCCCGCACCGGCTGGTCGTTCATCGTGCTGTAGATCAAATCTCTGCTCGGCAGCGGCGGGAAATCGACGACCAGCGGGTGATGCTGCATGATATCATTCAAGTTTACCGCCACCGGCGGAGGCAGCTTTGTTGCCCCGGCTGGAACATCCTCCATTTGTCCGCCATGCACGTTGACTGATTGACCCCGCGTTCCCCGCAACGACAACCGCGCCGTGCCTTCGAGCACGATGAGTTTGTTGCGTCCGGCAGAAGTTGTCTCAAGGATGAGGGTCGTGCCGGTTACCCCAACCGTTACGGCTCGCGTTTGCATTTCGGCTCCGCCGGAATCCTTCGGCACCCGCAAGAGTACCGAACCGCCGTCGAGATTGACGACCCGTCCCGCTTTGTTGAAATGAAACACGGTGTTCGATCCGAGGCGCTCGATGGTAAGATCAGCGAAGGTGAGCTCCGACCGGGAACGATCGCCGGTACGCACGCCGGTATCGGCGCTTACCTTGTCATTTAGTGCCGCCGGTTCAGCTTTAGCGCCCGCGGGAAGCAGTTTCACATCGCGAACAATCTTCGTCACCTTCGCTTCGTCTGTGCTAACTGCCCATCCCCTCGCAGGGCAGAACAAGGTGACCAGAACCACGAGCAAGACCACGACCGCTGACGCGCCGCGGAGGGTGCGTGAATAATGAAGCGCATTCATGAGCCGCAATTGAGCAAATAACATGCGCAATTGCTTACTACGCAACCAAATACTCCAGGTGAGAAATCGCTGCCGAATACCTATGCAACATCGCGGCACAACATCGTTGAGCAGTTTGGACGTTGCAGGAAATTGCTTTTAGCTTTCTGGTAATCGGCATTGAGCGCGCATGTGATAGATACACTGCAACTGGGGCGCCCCGGTATCATTGCAGTCACCGCTCTGGAAACACCGGATGGCGTGGCGATCTTTGACACGGGCGCGGAATCTACTTTTGAAAACGTGAGCGCCGGCCTGGCACGGTGCGGAATCGAACTCGCCGATGTGCGACACGTATTCCTCAGCCATATCCATTTCGACCATGCTGGCGCGGCGTTCCGGTTTGCGGAAACAGGAGCGACGATTTACGTGCACGGCCGCGGTGCGCCCCATCTGATCGATCCAACTAAACTGATCGAGTCTGCGAGGCGAATTTTTGGCGATGATATGGATCGCTTGTGGGGCCGTATTTCCCCGGTGCCGCAGAGTAGTGTTCGTGTGTTGCAAGACGGTGAATCCGTGCGCGCCGGCAACTTTAACATTCGTGCAATCGAGACGCCCGGCCATGCCAGTCATCATCACGTCTACCACTGGGACGATGTGCTTTTCGGCGGAGATGTTGCCGGGGTACGGTTAGGCTGCGGCCCGCCGATCCCCCCATTTGTGCCGCCGGAGCTTGAGGTGGAGAGCTGGTTGAAATCGATTGCCCGAATGAGAGATCTCAAAGCCGCCGTTCTTTATTTGCCGCACTTTGGCCGAATCGACGGCCAACTGGAGGAGCATTTCAAGCAACTAGAGGAGCGGGTAGAGCGCTGGTCGCGCTGGCTGCGGGACGGAATAGAGGCTGGTCAGACCGAGGAGCAGTTAATTGCGGGTTTTTTCCGGTATGAGCATCAGGACCTTGAACGGGGCGGGGCTAGTCAGCAGGAGATTGACGATTACGAAAAGGCTGATCCGAGCTACATGGCCGTTCCTGCGGCGAGGCGATACTGGAAGAAATTCCACGGGGTTAGTGGCTCAGCTGAACATACCATGGGGTAAGTGTTTGCCGGGCAGGATCTAAGAAAACACGGTCCGCGCTTTGCCGATCGGCCGAAAGTCGGATCGCAGAACCCTCTATGTATAAAGAATGCAGCCACAGCAGGTCACTGCGGCGATGGTGCATTTCCTGCTCGGACGTAAGAACTCAGCTGATTGATTAACCAATTCGCTCGACCCAAAACAAACATGAAAAATACATCAACCAAATTCCAGTTCGCGGCAGTGGCGGTCCTCTCCGTGAGCTTAAGCGTCGCTACCGCCCAAACCTTGCAGAAAGGTCACGGCCGCGGCCATGGCCCAGGCGCGAATCCAGCGCCTGCAAGCAGCCCGGCCTCTACACCGCCGGGACATCATTATGGCTGGGATAAAGGTAAGGGTAACCCCCATCATTCTCCCGCGCCTTCGGCCACGCCCACCGGCACACCGGTAACCACGCCCACGGCAACCGCTACGCCTGTTGGGACTGCCACGCCGACTGCCACGCCGACTGCCACGCCGACTGCTACGCCAACTGCGACACCCTAGTTAGGTCAACAATTCGATCGCGGCAGTAATCGAGAGATTACTGCCGCGTTTGTTTGTACGAGTGCTCAGCCGAAGGACGTGTGGCGCTGATTTGTTTGCCGAAAGGTAACAGCTGCGGTATCACAGCTTATCATCTCCTGGACGACGGTTACGGTGTGGACAATCAGCGCGGTGCTTGCGGCTGGTATCGGCTGGAGTCGTTACGAGAAGAAAAAGACACGCGATAAACTATTAGCTGAGCTTGCGGCAATGGATCACGATGCTCGAGAAAAGTTATTGTCGCGGTTGCAGCCGGAGGTTGCAACCGAGGTGCGCCAGCAGCTGATGATGCGCTACGGTCTATTTTAGTATTGTCATTGCGCCGGGGCGCTGGCGACGCCCGGTGCGACAAAGTTCAAACTGACTCCTGTGGCGGCCTCGATATCTGTTTAGGAGGCGAGGAGACAGCATGGCGGAAGCACAAAAACAGAATAAGCCGGGGTCAAAGTCGAGTCGGAGCGCTGATGGCGACGAGCGTAGCGGAAAGGATCAGTCCGATATCAGGCGAACGTCTGGGAGCACCGATCGCACGGGCCGCACGAACGCCGGCGGGACGGATCGAGGCGGCGAATCGACGGTTGAAGGGGAACCGTGACGTGGGGTGAGCGACGTGTAGCGAGTCGTTAGGCGCGGAGTAGATGGACGGTCCAGCTCCGGGGTAGGCTCGCGCCTTATGTTCAAATTTACGTATACGGCATAAATTCCTTGGAATTTCCGGCGGTATCGTCCATTCTCCCGCCGTTCTCATGCTCCCCAAATCCGGCGGGCGTGCCGCCTTCCTGATCTGGGTCGCGGCACTGGCTACCGCTCACGCCAACACCAGCATCACCTTCAGTCGCAGCGATATCGCCTCCATGGCAACGCTGTGGGAGACGGATTGCGTCTCGGTGTCTTCCCCGGCCAATAATCAGTACCCGAATGTTGCCGGTGTGTGGGATTTCATCGTGCCCCACACCAGCATTTCAGCGGACGGTGATATTCACGTCGATATGGCGATTGACGCGGCTGGTAACGGCGCGGCTTCCAATAACACCGGCGAGTCGCCTTTAATCTGCGAAGTGATTAACGCGAACAGCGGTCAACTGAGTCATTTGGATGGTCTAACCAACCAGCGTGCGACATTTCGAGGCATTTTCCGGTTTTACACCGAACACGCGGGGGAGAGGCATTTTGAGCTGCATCCGGTGACGCAATTGCAGCGATGGAATGGTTCCACATTCGTAACCGACGTTGATTACCACTCCAACATCGTAGCCGTTCCCGACGGAGCCACGCATACCAGCAGTACTCTGAGTAATCTGCTTAACGGCAGCCAGATGATCACGGCGACGGTGGCTGCTGATGATACGGCCGTCACTCTCGATTGTCCCAGTCCGAGCGTTAACTACGTACAGTATGATGGCGTCGCGGTGTCGGGCGTAGCGTCAGATACGGTTAGTCAGTATTTTTTGTTCCAGCCTAACCTTGTTCCCTCGGTCACGGTGAGATGCCGGTTGATCAGCAACACGGGAGCAGCGTCAGCCGCGGCCGCGATCATGCCGAACCAGGCGCTAACCGTGAATGCCATGACCCGCACCGACCTGGCCGCCGTAAACTCGCAGGTTGGCTCTATGAGTGCGAACCAGCAGAAATCGTTTGTGCGGCCGATAGAGTTCATCGTTCTCGGCTTGCCAACGATTGGACCGGGACCGACTCCGACCCCGTCGTCTTCTACCTTTATCAGCAGCACAAGCATCGCAATTCTGACGAACAGCCACAGTCCGGTAACGGCGGCAAATCCATATCCTTCCTCGATCGCCGTGAGCGGCGTTCCCGGTGTCGTTTCGAAAGTCACGGTAGGCTTGAATGATTTCAGCACTTCATCGCTGGCTTACCCGGAGGACATCGACATTCTGTTAGGCGGGCCATTCGGCCAGAGCACGATGTTGATGTCTGACGCAGGCGGCGGCAATCAACTGCGTCATGTCAATCTGGTATTCGACGACACCGCGGCGTCGCCCTTGCCCGGCAGCTCACCCTCCATCACGTCAGGTACATATCGTCCCACGAATTTCAACCCGCTGGGCGACAACGATGCCTTTCCTGCGCCGGCGCCAGCGAAGCCGTTCGGCTCATCGTTGCAGCTATTTAATGGAACTTCGCCCAACGGAACATGGAACTTGTTTGCGCTCGACGAGTATGTCGAAGGATCCGGATCGATCGCCGGCGGGTGGTCCCTAACAATTAGCACCGTCCCGGCAGCCCCGATCGTCGCCACTAAGGCCGCGACCGGCATGATGTCTACGACGGCCAATTTGAATGGCACAATCAATCCTCTGGGCGTGAGCTCCAGTTTCGCGTTTCAACTGGGACGCGATACGAATTACGGATTCGCCCAGGAGATTCAGTCCGCCGGAACCGGAACCGATGCGGTACCGGTGACCCTGAATATCACCGGGCTGCGGCCGGGGACCATGTATCATTACCGGTTAACCGGACTCAATTCCGCAGGTTCGACAACGGGAGCCGACCAAAGCTTTACCACAGCAGCGCTGGTTGATACCGACGCCGATGGAATGCCTAACGATTACGAGAACGCAAACGGGTTTAACGCGGCGGATGGAACTGACGGGTCGGAGGATTTTGACGGTGACGGCGTCGCAAATCTGCAGGAATATCTCGCCGGAACTGATCCGACAGCTGCCAATAGCGTGCTGCGAATCAGTTCGATTGGGATTTCCGGTGGTGACGTAGTCATCAATTTTCCGTCGGTCCTAGGCAAGACTTACCGGGTCGAGCAGCGGTCGCAACTGTCTGATAATTGGGCCCTGCTCAGCGACAACGTTGGCGGAACCGGTGGTTCGATCAGCGTCACCGATGTCGAAGCAGCTGACCGGAACACTGCTCGTTTTTATCGAATCACGGTGATGCCGTAAGCCTTTTGCGCCGCCGCCGCCGATGCGTTAGGTATCACGGTGGTCAGTCCGCTCGACATTCGTTTGCAGGATGGGCCGCTTCCGTTTCTTCTAGGTTCGGCCGCCGTCGCCGGTGACAAAGACCGTCCGCTCCTTGTTTTTCTCCACGGTTATGATGAGGGCCCGCCGACGGATATCTTGCCGGCATCAACTCGGCACGGCCCACTTCGATCCGGCTACGAAACCTCTCTTTTTGGAGACATGCTGATTGTCGCGCCGCAAATGCCTGCGCGGGGCGACATTTGGATCGATTACGGCAAAGAGCTAGCCGACCTCGTCCGGCAGCTTCAGCGCCATGCTGACGCGGATCGTCGACGGACTTACCTGACCGGTTTCAGTTTTGGTGGTAACGGCGTGTTCGACATCGCTCTGCATAAACCTGAGTTGTGGGCTGCGCTTTGGGCGGTGGATCCCACACGAGTTCCGCCTAGACGGCCGGCTCAACCGGTTTGGCTATCTTTCGGCGAAATCGCCCGGCGCTACAAAGACGAGTTGATCAATGCTCTGTCGCTGCAGCCGGCTGCTTCCGCAAATACCGGCGATTACCTCTTCGAAGACACCGGTCTCGATCATGTTGGTTCGGCCCGTTTGGCTTACGGCGATCCGCGGCCTTACGCCTGGCTTCGATCTAAGTGTCGCTCTGATTGAAGCCAACGTGAGGGAGCCGCCGGGCGCGATACCAATGAGTAGATGAATCTGGAAGGCAAAGTCGCTCTGGTAACCGGCAGCAGTCAGGGAATCGGGCAAGCAATAGCGGCGCGTTTGGCGAAGGAAGGCGCGAATATTATCATTGATTATCGCTCCCACACCGAAGGAGCGGAAGAGACACGGCGATTAGTGGAACAAGCTGGAGCGAAAGCTACGATCGTTAGGGCGGATCTCGCCTCGGTATCGCAAATTCAGTCGCTTGTTGAATCGGGGGTGAAAGCGTTTGGAACGATCGACGTTCTGGTGAACAACGCCGGAATCGAGAAGCGCAGAGATTTTTGGGAAGTTGGTGAAGAGGAGTACGACGCCGTCATGGCGGTGAATTTAAAAGGTGCGTTTTTCGCAACCCAATTTTTTGTCCGTCAACTTCAAACGGTCAAACGACCAGGAAAGGTGATTAACATCAGCTCGGTTCACGAAGAGCTGCCATTTCCTCATTTCACCTCCTACTGCATTAGCAAAGGCGGCATGAAGATGTTTACGCGTAATCTGGCCATCGAGCTGGCGCCGTTCGGTATCACCGTGAACTCAGTGGCGCCGGGCGCTATCGAAACTCCAATTAACAAGTCCCTGCTTCAGGATCGGGAAAAGCTGAGCACGGTATTGCAGAACATTCCGCTGAAGCGACTTGGCCAGCCGCTCGACGTTGCCGAAGCGGTGGCTTTTCTGGCTTCGAATGCGGCGGATTACATTACCGGCACGAGTGTTTTCGTGGACGGCGGATTGCTGTGGAATTACCACGAACAGTAGCCGATCAGGCGGAGCTGTTTCCGGACGGGATTAATGCTCCCGAGGGTTTTCGCTACCAGGCAGAGTTCATCTCAACGCACGAAGAACGAGAATTGACAGACACCATAGCGCAGCTGGCTTTGTCCGAGGTCAAAATGCATGGCGTTGTGGCAAAACGGCGCACTGTCCACTTCGGTCAGAGTTACGACTTCCAAACATTTCGGTTAACACCGACGTTGGAAATTCCCCCGTTTCTGCGGCCGCTGCGGAATCGGGCTGCCGATTTCGTCGGCGTAACTTCAACCGAGTTCGGAGAAGCGCTGATCACCGAATACCAACCTGGTGCTGGAATCGGCTGGCATCGTGATGCCCCGCAGTTTGGCATCGTGGTGGGAATATCGCTGCTGGCCGACTGCACGATGCAATTTCGGCCGTGGCCCCATGTTACTCGAGGCGACGCGAAAACAAATCCAAAAACGAAGCGGAAGGAGCAGCGTCTGGCGAGGCGATCCGGCTACGTCCTTTCCGGAAACGTGCGGCAAAACTGGCAGCATCGGATTCCGGCCAGCGAAAATCTGCGTTACTCAATTACTTTTCGGACGCTGCGCGGTACCCGTTAGGTTAGTCCGCGTCACTTACTGTTCCCTTTTGATCTGATTTGGCCCGAGTCCTTCGCACAATCTTTTCCTCCAACAGCGAACGAAGCTGCTGGCAATCAAACGGCTTGGTCAGGTGATAGTCGAACCCGCTCTGTTTCGAAACCGCAGTTTCGGTCGGGAAACCGAAACCCGACAGCGCGATTGCCAGAACATCTTTGCCCCGGCGACGAGCTTCGCTGACCAACGCATATCCGGTCCCATCAGGCAGTCCGATGTCACTGACAATGGCATCAAAGGTTTCTGCATCCAACTGGTCCAAGCCGCGCTGCAGGTTCTCAGCCGCGGCGACTTCAAAGCCCCAGTGCGATAGTAACCGAGCCAACACTTGCCTGGTGTCCTGGTGGTCCTCGACCAGCAAAATACGCATATCTCAGGATTTGTTTGCTACCGGTTCGGAGCCAATGCTCATGCTGGTTGTGCCTTCGGCCTAAAAAGGTATTGAACAGTCGTCTGGCGTTATGGATTGCGCAGAGGGCGAGTCAGAGAGGGTGGTACGAATCAATGGCTTTGGCGCGTGAAGTATCGAGCCGCGCTTCGATCGAATCAGGATGATGCTCGGCTTGGCGAAGCAGCGAACGCAGCTTCACGCAATCGAGCGGTTTTTTAAGGTAAAAATCGAATCCGGTGACTCGTGGTTCCTCAGCGTCCTTCGGATAGCTATATCCGGTCAGCGCGATTGCCATGACGTTGATGCCCCGACGGCGCGCCTCACTGACCAAGGCGTATCCCGTGCCATCGGGCAGGGCGATATCGGTCACCAGCGCTTCGAACGGCTGCGCCTGTAATAGATTCAGAGCCGTCCGGAGATCGACCGCGACGGCCACACCGTAACCACACCGACTCAGAAAACGCTCTAACGCATCCCGAGTATCGTCATGGTCCTCAACAATCAATATACGCATTTGCGGCTACGTACGACGAGGCTCGTACTCGATTCGGTTTTGTCGGCGGTTTAGGATGGGTCGCCGCAAACTGCCGATCCCTGCCTAACACGGTGACCTTTGAATGAAGCCGGCCCGTCAAATACCTTGACGCACACCTTTGCCGCCTCGGATTCTATCTTCGGCGAGAATATGTCTTCACAAGTCGTTATCCGGCCCTTCCAAATTGAGGACTATGACGCCGCCGCACGGTTGTGGAGCGAAGCCGAAGGGGTTGAGATTTCCGAGGGAGATTCGAAGAAAGACATTGCGCATTACCTTGAGAAAAATCCGAATCTTAGTCGAACTGCCGAGTGTGCTGGCGTTCTGGTTGGAGTTGCGCTTGCCGGTCACGATGGCCGGCGCGGGTACATCTACCATCTCGCGGTAGATCCACGTGTTCACCAGCAAGGTGTCGGGCGGCGACTCGTCGCGGAGTGCCTCGCGGCGCTGGCCAAACTCGGCCTGCAGCGCGCTCTGATCCTGGTTGCAGACGATAATGCCCGTGCCCAGGAGTTCTGGCGCCGATGCGGATGGGAAGAAATTCCCGAAGCCAAGCTGATGGGTATCGATCTACTACCGGATTCGGCCTCCGATGAGAGCAGCCGTGAAAGTGACCACCTGCCATGAATCTCGATCCGTCCCCGGAAGAAATCCGTAAGTGGGGCGGTGCAGCATTTGAAACGCTAGCCGCATATCTGGGATCAATTCGGAACCGCGCCGTTTATTCGGCGACTCCGTCTGCTGACATCCGCGCGAAGCTCGACCGAAATCTACCCTATGAATCAGCAGCGTTCGACGAGCTACTGAACGATTTTCGGGAGGTTGTGATCAAATTTAGCAGGCAGAACGCGCATCCGCGGATGTTCGGGTACGTGCAATCGCCGGGCACAGTCGTGGCTGGAATCGCAGACCTGCTCGCATCCACGTTGAACGCGAATCTCACAGCCTGGCGCTCAGCCCCGGTTGCGGTCGAAATCGAAAGACTAACAATTGATTGGATCAAGCAACTGGTCGGCTATCCGGTGGCCGCTGGCGGACTGTTTGTTAGCGGCGGATCGATGGCAAATCTGGTCAGTGTGGCAGCGGCACGGACATCGCGAACACCGGCTACGCTCGCCACCGAGGGGGCCAGAGCTCTCCCCAGCAACCTTTGTATGTACGCCTCAACCGAGACGCATCATTCGGTTGAAAAAGCAGCGGTATTGTTGGGCATCGGGCGGCACAATGTCCGGAAGATTCCAGTAAATGAGCGACACAAAATTCGGATTGACGATCTGGTTGCCACTATCTCCCGGGATATCCGCGCCGGGCATTTACCATTCTGCGTGGTGGCAAACGGCGGCACCGTGATGACCGGCGCAGTCGACCCGCTGCGCGCTGTGAGTGAAGTTGCCCGCCAGTTCAATCTCTGGATGCATGTGGACGGGGCGTATGGCGGTTTCGCCACCATCGCCGCTTCCGTCAAACCGTTGTTCGCCGGTTTGGAACTGGCTGATTCGATCGCGCTGGATGCGCATAAGTGGTTGTACTTGCCAATCGACTGCGGCTGCGTGTTGTACCGGGACTCCGCCTCAGCGGTTGCGACATTTTCTCACGATGCCGAATATACGCGGGTGATTGGCCATGACGCCGACGAGGCGTTCGCCTTCTGGGATTATGGACCGGAGCTATCGCGGCGATTCAGGGCTCTCAAGGTGTGGATGATCATGCGGAGTATTGGTCTGCGGGCGTTAGGGGAAGCGATCGAGAAGGATCTCGCCTGTGCCCGATACCTGGAGAAGCTTGTCCTCGAAAGTGAAGATTTTCAGATGCTGGCGCCGGTTGAGCTGTCGATTTTTTGCTTCCGGCATATCCCGGCTCACTTAAGGGAGGGGATCTCGGAGTCAGCCGAGTCAGCGCGGGAAAACCTCGATCAGGAGTTGAATGTGTGGAACGAGAAATTGCTCGTCGCGTTGCAACGTGACGGAAGCTCTTACTTGTCTAATGCGTTGATCGGCACCCGTTTTGCGCTGCGTGGTTGTGTGATGAATTATCGCACCACAACGCGGGACATGGAGACCCTGCTCGAGGATTTGCGGCGAGTCGCAACCACCGTCCTGGCCTAAGTGCTCCCAAGTCGTGAGCGTTGCTCGGGAGTGCTACGTTAACCGTTCATGCGGCGACGAACTCTGCGGACAAAGGAAAGAATCGCCGCGCGGAAGCGAGGTCGCCGCGGGAAAGCAGATCAATTCCATCATAGCGTGTACGTGGTTCTGCTCGATGATGCGGTTCTAAAGCATCGGTGGGTAGGACGATTGAATCCGCGTCGCGATCCGACGAAGCCGCCGGTATATGTTGGGATGACCGGCTTGCCGGTGGATCACCGGTTCGAAAACCATCGAAATGGTTATAAGTCATCCCGGGTGGTGGAAAAATACGGGGTGCGGCTTTTGCCCGACCTGTTCGAGCATCTGAATCCGATGCCGTTCGACGCGGCTGCGCAAATGGAGAAGGATTTGACGGAAGATCTCCGGGCCGAAGGTTACACCGTACTCGGCGGGACTTAGTAGTGCGATGCCCCGCTTTGGACTGCGGTATTGATCCTGCAGTCGTTAGGCGCGGATATTACCGCGTGCCACGGGAGCAAGCTCCGTCTCATCTATCCGCCCGTAGTCGACGGTAAGCCGACCGGTTTGAAGTCTCGGTGTATATGTCGACGAACCGTTTGCCGAACTGAAAGGTGCGGCGGCGGCGCCAGGAAAGTCAACCGCTGGTAAAGGTGATCGGATGCTGCTCCCCCGGTGGGGCGGGGAGCCGGCCGTTGAAGGAGCTAGGAATCTTTTTTCGTTAGTCCTCAATTTTTCGCTGTTCCTCTTGGACCCGTCTGTGTAATTCTTATTGTTATTACAGATAATCCTCCAACCAGCATCTTTTTATAAGAAATCCACCACGATGAGCTTCACCGCCTTTGGCCGCGGCTGCGAGCAGAATGACTCCAGCTCCCTCACCCTTGTTCACCCTCGCACCGATATTGTCATATCACCGTCTCCGACCAGCCCCATCAATATTCAGAGTCATATTGATGGTAACGGTACCCCCCACAACGGCGAGACCGGCAATGGCCACAACCGGTCCAATGGCAACGGTCATGCGCCGGCGAAGTTAGAACCTCGCACCGGCCTCGGTCTCCGCACCACGCTTTCCAGCGGCGTCTCAATTAAAGGCATAGTCAAGTTCCGCAATGAACTCGAGATCGACGGCGACGTCGAAGGAACGATCGAGTCCGCCGGTCGCCTAACCGTCGGGAAAAATGGTCGCGTTCGGGGTGATATTCAGACCCGAACGATAACGGTGCACGGCACAGTCGATGGTAATCTCTCGATTGGCGATAAATGCGAGCTTCGCTCCGGATGTACTCTTCGCGGAGACATAGAGACCTCGCGACTGGTAATGGACGAGAACGTGAACTTTACCGGAAGCGCGGCGATCGCCACTCGCGATTATCTTTCCGAGCTGCGTCCGCTAAATGGTAGCGATAACCGTCACCAGCACGGCCACGCCTGATCGCCCGATTGCGGGCATCGATTCCACTGTTAGGCGCCGAAACATTTCCGCGCCAGATTCGAAGACCTCGGCCAGGGAGCCCCTGGCCGAGGATCGACGAGAAAATCAAACGCTCTTTATTGGCCAGAGCCTTCGGAGGGCGAGGCGGACTCCGACGGGGAAGCCGATGGAGAAGCTGACTCGCTTTTGGTCTTCTTTGCCGGTGAAGGAGTCGGATACGCATCCTTCTTCGAGCCGGCGCTATCGGACGATTTAGAAGTGCCGCTGCCCGATTTCTTTTTCGTCGACGTGGTCGACTTGGTTGTCGCAGCACTGGAGTTGGTGTGCGTAGTCGTCGACGCGGTCTCGTGTTCATGGCACGAAACAAATGCGACCCCGACGATGAGTGTAGTTAATCCGAGAACGAGTTTATTCATAGTTAAGGATAGTTGGTTTCGAAACGCTGAGACTCTGCAATTCGTTGCCCCACGGCAAGCCATTTTGTGCGGCTCACTTTAGAGTCGAGAGGTCGGTCCTGTTTGGATGCCCGGAACCCTCTGAAAACAGCGATAAACGCCATCGGAACGGTTTGTGCTGACTCAACCTGCGGGCATTCAGAAGGTTATTGACATTTATTCACAATTAGCCGAAACCACATTCCCGCGCTGAATCTATGCGTCCGACTTGGAAAGGCAGTATCTCCTTTGGGCTCGTCTACATCCCGATCGCCGTCTATCCGGCGACCCGTGAGGAAAAGATCAGTTTCCGTCAGCTTCGGAAAACCGACCTAAGCCCTATCCGCTACAAGAAGGTGGCCGAAGCCGACCTCAAAGAGGTGCCGGCTGATCAGATCGTCAAAGGCTTCGAATACGAGCGCGGCCACTACATCGTGCTGAACGACGAAGACTTTGAGAAAGTACGCATCGAATCGACCCACTCGATCGACATCACTGATTTCGTCGACTTGGATCAGGTTGACCCGAAATTCTTTTACAAGCCGTACTTCCTTGAGGCTCAGAAGGGCGGCGAAAAAGCCTACGCGCTGCTGCACAAGGCGTTAACCGGTACCGGGAAGATTGGCATCGCCAAGGTGGTGATTAGTAATCGTGAATACCTCGCCGCGGTGAAGCCTGACGGGTTGTTTCTGATTCTCGAGTTAATGCATTTCGCCGGTGAAGTATTGACGCCCGAGGAGTTGACCCGCCCGACGACGACGCTTAACGACAAAGAGCTGAAAATGGCCCAGGCGCTGATCGATAGCATGAGTTCGGAGTGGCAGCCCGATAAATACCGCGATGAGTACCGCAGTGCGGTCATGGAGCTGATCGAGCAGAAAGCGAAGAACAAGGAAATACCGGCTGCCCCGGCGGCTGCTCCGCGGAGCACCAATGTCGTTGATCTGGTGAAGGTGCTTCAAGAAAGCATCAATCGCAGCAAGTCCGTTCGAGTGAAAAAGAGCAGTGGCGGCGGAAACGGCGCCAGACGTGCGACCACCACGCTCGTGAAACAAAAACGGCGCGCTGCCGCCTAGTTCGGCGCAAAGGTTCTTCAACGCGGGACCGGAAGTGAGCGCGGGCGGCGCTGCTGATTAGCAACGCGCTCGGAACACCGTTGCCTCACGCACCGCGTTACGCCCGGTCGTTTTCAATGTGGGAGCGGCCTCAGCGCCGCGATTCTTTGCCATGCAGCTCTGTCGCGGCTCTAAGGCCGCTCTCAGATTAGGGAGAAGGGAGCGCCTGCGGCGCTTTTCGTTAGCAACACGCGCGGAGCTCGCGTTCCACCACGTCGGCGTGTTGCTTCACGATTCAACCATTCAACGATTCGACCATTCCACCCGTGCAACCAACTCCGCTTCACTTGTAGCGCTGCCCATGTTTGATGATCAGATCCACGCGCTGCAGCAGATCAATGTAGCGCAGCACGTCGCCCCTCACCGCGATGATGTCGGCGAACTTCCCTTCGCTGATCGAGCCGTAGTCCTTGTCCACCTTCATCATGACCGCTGGCCAATACGTCGCTGCGCGAATCGTGGTCATGGGGCTGACGCCCAGTTTGTTCACCCACGCATCCAGTTCCCGCCAGGTCGAGCCACTGTGGAACTTCATCGGTATGCCGCTGTCGGTGCCGATCAGCAGCGTCGGGCCGCACTCCTGCAGTTGTTTAAATTTTTTCCGAACGGTTAGGGCGCGGGCGGGGGTGATCTGGTAATAACTGAGCTGGCCCGGATGGCGGATGGACCCTTTGATGTCTTCAACGATGTCCTTCGGCACATCGAGTTGCCACGCCGGATCGTCTAGCTGCTCCGGATTCTCTACCAGGTCTTGATAGTTAAGAAAGCCTTCGATAGTCGGGCACCAGAATAAAGGGCCGAGACTCATTTTTGCGGCGCGTTCGGCGATGCCCGCACGAATATCCGCCGGGTACTCGGGAGCAGTGGCGAGACCGGTGTGTTCGAAGCAATCAACCCCCACCGCAAGTCCGCGACGGATCTCATCAGGCCGATGCGCGTGCGCGACCACTGGTAATTTGTGAGCGTGGGCTTCGTCTACCACGGCTTTTACCTCATCCATGGTCATCTCATCCTGATCGATGAGCTTGACGATGTTTACGCCGGCGTCGGCCAGCTTTTTCACCTTGGCGCGACCGTCGGCAGCGCCTTTTACTCCCCAGCGAAATCCTTCCGTGCCGGGATACGGCTCGTGCTGGATGAATGGCCCAGCCACATACAGCGTCGGACCGGGAATCTCGCCGCGATTGATACGATCGCGCAGTTCGATGCTCTCTTTTAGAGGACCGCCGAGATCGCGCGCGCTGGTTACGCCCGCCATTAACAGTTGGTGTGCAGCGGCCGGCATGACTTCCGTTCCGAGGCGCGCCGGATACGTTTTGTCCCAATGCTCGTAATCGCTGTGGCCGAGCAGCATCGTATGCACGTGGCAGTCCCACAGTCCCGGCAGCACCGACATTCCTTCAGTAGAAATGATCTCTGCGTCGGCGGGTGGTTTGAGCGTGTCAACTGTGCCGATTGCCGTGATTCGTTCGCCTTCGATGATGATAACGCTGTTGGCGAGCGGTGTTCCACCGAATCCATCAATCAGGCGCCCGCCGACGAGGGCAATCGGTTTCGCAAAAATAGAAGTGCCGACTGCAAAGCAGATAAGACAAACGAGACCAACGCGGATAAAAATGCGCATGAGCGATTCTTATCCGCGGTCAATTGCACCAACAAGTGTGGAAGAGATCTTTTTCAACCGAGATTGAGATATTCAAACGAACGACACAATCCAAAGCCGCGATGCTCCACCGTTTTTGCCCAAGACAAGTCATTTGGGCAAATCTGGTTTGGCGCAGGTCCAAAGTTTGATGAAAACGATGCGACATAAAAAACCGGCCGGCGAGTTACCCCGCCGGCCGAGACATTACGCTGACAATTAACCGCGCTTCGATTTAGTCATCGTGCCCGGCCGCGTCCGCGTCTGCTGCCAACTGGTTCAGCAGGTTGAAGAACGCAGGCACCTGGCCTTTGAACAGTCCCATGTTTGTAAGGAACTTCACCACGGACGTCGCAATTCCCTGTGTCGGAACAGGCCGAATGACCGAGCACACCGGCAGATTCGCACTAATAAACGGGCAGGGCTCGGGCATGATCAGGTTGTTCTGAAACAGTTCGCTCACAGGAGCGGTATCCCCCGTTAAATCCGGGAAGGTCACGGACACATGTGTGACTGGATCAGTGGCGGTTACCGGAGGGGCGTTGCCCGCCTTATCCTGCCACGTCTGGAAATGCATGGTTTCCGTCGGCCCGATGCTAATCAGGATGCGCAAGACCTCGGTATCCTTTGCCCTCAGCGCCATAGATGGATACAAGCTGTTACCACCCTGTTCGATTGTCGGGAAATGAAACGCGGCGGTATTTGCGATCACCTGAAGGAAATCAGGATCAGTGGTGTCGGCGTCCGTTCGGGGAATAGCCGTATGCTCTCCGGTGAACAAGTCCGGCACCGCCTGTGGAAACACATGGTTCGGGTCGAGATCCGGGTTGTTATTCGGATCGCGGTACCGCGTCCACCAGCTGGTGTCGACGGTTAGTCGCATCAGGTTCGTTAGGCGCAACTTTCCGCTCGACCCAGTGGCCGTGCTGCCCGGCAGGGTGCGGAATTGATCCAAGTTTACCGGCGCCGCCCCTCTCGACATCAAATACGCGTTCAGAAATGTGAAGTGGGTGAATTCATCCTCGGTGTTGTCATGAATATAGATACTCATGTCTTCATCGAGTTGGTTCACTGCCGCGGTGTAGGCCGGATTGCCGGTTCCCCCCGGAACTTCGCTGTCTTGAACTCCGGCAAGTTCATTGTACTGGACCCAGAAATCAGTTTCGAGGATTTCGGCGGCGGCGGCAAATCTCAGAAGAGCGGCGTCGCCCTTACTCAATCTGCCATTACCGAAATGAGGACCTCTGTTTGGTCCCTTTGCCAGAAGAGTGGCTGCTCCGGGTGCGAATAAAGCCGCTCCTATTCCCATGCCCCGGAGAAAGGCGCGTCGATGCACACGACGAGGAGGCGGGGGTGATGGAGCGAGGTCGGTTGACTTATTTTCCGAGTTCGAACGTTGCTGCTGCAGGGTTTCAGATTTCATAGGAGATAACTGTTGTGGGTTAACTTTGAAGAAATGAGCAACGCTCCCGGCGTTCGCACACCGCTTCTCATTTAGGATAACGACCGTGCGCGGCGGGAAGTCTCGTCGTGAATAGTAACGCGACTGTTACTTTTACCGTTAGGGGGGCGGGATGTAGGACCTCGCCCGTCGTCGTTACGTAAATGTGGGATGAGAGACGACGGAAACTGCCCTGATCGCAGTCACCCGCGCATCGGTGCTTTGATGGACGCGCGCGACGCGGCCGGTCGGGGATGTTCCTCGATTCGGCGAAAGATCATCCAGACCCCGATCAGAACGAAACCGGCACCGATTAGGAATGAAGTGGTAAAGGTCTCTCCGCCTAACAACCAACCGATTGCCACCGCGCCTGGTGGAGTAATCAAGGAGATCGTTTGAAGATTGGTGACCGTCATCCGCGGCAACAGCCAGTAAAGCAGGAGGAAAGTCAGAGATGAGCCGATGATTGCCAGATACAGAAGGCATAACCAGGCCGACATCGTCCAATGAAGATGAAGTGGATTACCGTCTATAATCAGCTCAAGCACAACCAAGGGGATCACACCGAAAATCATTTGCCACGCCGCCAACATCGCGGGCGCGAGCGGAATGGCTCGGCGTTTCAGCACCACATTCGAAAATGCCGCGCTGGCGGCGCCGAACACAATTCCCAGACCGCCCCAGAACGCCATCAGCCCTCCCCGATTCAGAAGCCGTCCGCAGATCAGCGCGACGCCGGCAAGTGCTACGATCGCTCCCAGCATCCGCTGCCATCGGATCGGCTCTTCCGGCAAAATAAAATGAGCGAAGATCATTCCAAAGATTGGAATGCTGGCTTGAAGAACGGCGGCAAGACCGGACGACACGTATTTTTCACCCCAAAACAGCAGCGCATAGTTGAATCCGAACATGAAGATGCCCGTATACGCTAACACGATGTAATCGGACGCTCGTTTCGGGAGCAACGGCACGCGGGCAATTGAAACAATCACCAGGACGGTTAGAGCAATCACGAATCGGATGGCGACGAACGAGACCGGCGGCAAATCCCGAAGGCCGATTTTGATGACGAGCCAGGTGGAGCTCCAGACGACGCAGAGCGTTAACCATGCAACTGGGATCCGCCACGAATCGCGGGTTCTGGCAGTAGTCATCTGCTGCCGACGTTCGTGCGTTCAGTGTTAATGTAAAGCAGGCGACAGCTCGCAAATGCGCCCTTGTTGCGTGCGAAAGACCGACAATATTGCTGGCAATGAAAGTCCACGTAATGGTGAAGCCGAAAGAAGCGGTACTCGATCCCCAGGGAGCGGCGGTGCGGGACGCGATGCATCATCTCGGAATGCCCGAAGTCCGCAGCGTTCGAATCGGGAAATACATGGAGATCGATGTGGAAGGTGGCGGAGCCGATCTGGAGAAACGACTTCATGGGCTTTGCCGGGATCTGCTTTCAAATCCAGTGATCGAAGACTACGAGTTGCATCAAGCCAACGAGGGAGGGACCAAGCACTAATGAAGGCGTTACGGTATTTTTTCTGCATCGTTTTGCCGCCGGTGGCGGTGGTGTTAACCGGGCGCGTGGGGAGCTTTTTTCTGAGTCTGATTCTAACCTTGCTCGGTTGGATTCCAGGGATCATCCACGCTTGCCTGGTAGTGAACGACTACCACGAAGAGCAACGCGTGGCGCGCTTGGTGAAGGCGTGATGGGCCTGGCGGCTCGTTAGCCGCGAAGTGACGGCCGTTAGACTTCATAGCGAAGTCGAGAAATGTCTCGCTCTGCGAGCGAAGCGGGCAAATTTCACTGCTATAGCGGCGGTCTCTGACCGCCGCATTACTTTTCCTGGATAGCATTTGCATCACCACCCGGAGACAATCAGGCGGGAGAGAGCCGGCTCCTAATCCCATGCTTGCGACCTTCACCGGCGCAGGTACACCTAACCTGTAGATGAAATTCGCCGTCATCCAATTTCCGGGGTCCAACTGCGATCAGGATTGTGTCGCCGCAGCTAAGAGCATTCCTGGCTTGGAAGCCGAATACGTCTGGCACAAGGAAACTTCTCTCGGTCGGTTTGATGCGATCGTTCTGCCCGGCGGTTTCGCCTATGGTGATTACCTCCGGTGCGGCGCGATCGCGCGATTTTCACCGATCATGCGGACGGTCATCGACGCGGCGAATGCTGGGAAATTGATTCTCGGGACCTGCAATGGCTTTCAGATTCTCTGCGAGGCCGGTTTGTTGCCGGGCGCGTTGGTGCGGAACCGCTCGCTGCGATTCATCTGTCAGATGGTCACTACTCGGGTGGAAGTTCCAGATTCCGCGTTCACCCATGGACTCGAGCAAGGATCGTTGCTTCGCCTTCCAATCGCGCACGGCGAAGGCTGCTATTTCGCCGATCCTGATACGCTTCGAGATCTCAACGCGAACGGACAGGTAATTCTTCGGTACGCCGACGAAAACGGCCGCATCGTTCCTGAAGCAAACCCAAACGGCTCGATTGAAAATATCGCCGGAATCTGCAATCGGACAGGGAACGTTTTCGGACTCATGCCGCATCCCGACCGTGCCTTTGACCAGCAGCTGGGTAGCGCCGACGGCCGGAAGGTTTTCGAATCCATGATCCAGACGGTAGAGCACCATCGCGCCCGAGCAGCTTGAGCCGGCCGCGGTAGCTCCCGTAACAGCCCACTTCGGCGGGTCCGATTTTGCAGGCATCTCTGCCAGACGGCGGGCGGCGACCGGCATCCGGTACAGACGCCCTACAGTTGCCGAGCCGGTAACCCTTCGGGGGGAGCGGCGGCTTACTGCGCAACTCTTTCGGAGGCGACATTTTGAGGAAATGTGTCAGACCACGCCTGTTCATCGTTGCTACACGTTTGTAAAATAATATTACACAAAATAGCCGTCCGTTTCGGGGTCTACCTAGGTAAATCACTGCTGGCACCTGCGTTGCTAAAGGGACAACCGAAATAACCCTACGAAACTATGCTCCTACAAAAAACACTGCACATGAGTCAGCCGTTACCTGAATGCAAAGCACGGCTGGCTAGCATTCAATCTTATCGCCGCCAGTTCCTGATGGTCACAAAAGCTACCGTGACGTCATCGAAGACGGTCGATTTCAGCTTTCGGGGGCCGTTCGGCTTCCAGGCGCGAACGGTATTGCTAGCCGTGGACAGCGAGTCCCCAGACGAATTGGCCTTCGAATCCGTTGGCGGCAACATCGACCTGATGGGCTTGGTGGATTTTGCCGAGGTCCTGCCGAACTGCACAGAAGTCACGTTGGCAGTGCATTACGAGATCAAGAATAAAGTGTTTGCCTGGCTGGATCGCCGGTTGCATTTCGTGGACGCGTTTGTGAACGCCGAGCTGCGCAGCATCCGCGCGCACTTCGAAGGGATTGCCGCTCCGTATGTCGAGCATACGCCAATCCTCCCGATGTTTGAGCCGGCCGCCGCGTAACGATACAGAAGTAAAAACCACGAACAGCACGCAACGACCATTGCGTGCTGTTCTTGCGTACGGCGAGCGACAACAAACTCTGAATGATAGCGCCGTTCCGCCGTCGCTCTCTGAGCGACGTTTGTGGGGGTGCGTTCCGAGACAAGGTTTAACTGCCACAGCCGGAGCGGGAGTTCGCTCTTGATCGGTGGCGGTATTCGGCCAGGAAAATTGTAGGGCAGGCGCTACGCCTGCCAACTGCAAAAACGGCGAGCGATGCGCTTGCCCAACAGCAGGAATGCCATCGCGTTTATCCGATTCGGACAGCGTGCGTTTTATCTAACCGCAGCACCTGACCAGACTGAAGGGAAAGCTGCATCTTCGGATCAGCGATCTTCTGGCCATTGACCTGAACGCTGCCCTGTTTGATTAGACGACTGGCCTCCGTCCGCGATGTCGTTAGACCAAACGCGTCCTGGTAAACCTGTGCCACGATTGCGACCGCATCATGTGGGGGAGGAATGGGGATCACCGGCAGTTCGGCATGGTCGAGCCGTTTCTGGCTGAAGCGCGTGTTCCATTCGTCGAGCGTTGTTTGGGCCGCCTCGCGGGAGTGATAGATTTCCACGATTTGAAATGCCAGCTGCTTCTTTGCTTCCAAAGGATGCGCGTCTTTGGCGAGCTCGCGTCCGAGTAAAAGCGTGTAGTATTTCGCCATCAGCTCGTCCGAGATGCTCATCAGCTTTCCGAACATCTCGCCCGGCAGCTCCTGAACGCCGACGAAGTTGCCAAGGCTTTTGCTCATCTTCTTGACGCCATCAAGACCTTCCAGAATCGGTAACAACAGCACCACCTGTTGGGGCATGCCTTCCTCTTTCTGAAAATCGCGGCCAACCAGGTTGTTGAACAACTGATCGGTTCCGCCGAGCTCCACGTCGGCCTTAACCATGACCGAATCCCAACCCTGCATAATCGGATACTGGATCTCATGCGCCCGGATCGGGTGCTGATTTGTGATTCGCTCGTGGAAATCTTCCCGTTGAAGCATCTGCTGCAGAGTCACTCGGCTATTTAATCGGATCACGTCCTCGAACGACATGTTCCGGAACCAATCGCCGTTACACACGATCTCAGCGCGATTTGGGTCGAGAATCTTGAAGGCCTGTTCGCGATAGGTCGCAGCGTTCGACATCACTTCGTCGTAGGAGAGCTGCGGACGCGTGGCCGAACGGCCGCTCGGGTCGCCAATCATCCCGGTAAAATCACCGATGATCAAAACGGCCTGGTGCCCGAGATCCTGAAACTGGCGCAGCTTACGGAGCACCACGCTGTGCCCGAGATGAATGTCGGCGGAGGTCGGATCGACTCCGAGCTTCACCCGTAATGGCCGGCCCAGCGCCAGTTTTGCGCGGAGCTCGGATTCGCTGATGATTTGCGCGGCGCCGCGTTTGAGAAGGCTAAGTGCTTCATCCGGCGCCGTCATTGGTTAACCGGATAATGCAGCGACAACGTTTCCGCTATTTGTTTTTGTTCAACAAGTCGCGGACCTCATCGATCGTCATCGGCTTGTTTTTGCGATTTAGGAATTTCTGGCTTTTTCCTTTTTCGAGATAGGGTCGGTTGCCCGCGTAATCTCGGGACGCGGATCCCTTGTTTTGATCGTGGACGGCGCGAGTAGCCGCTGTCTTGGATGCATCTGAGTAGGTTGGCGTAGAAGCCTTATTCCCGGCGTAATCTCGGGCAGACGGTTTGTCGGCCTCACTGTAGTTAGCGGTTGAATATTGGCCTGACGAAAAATCGCGCGTCCCAGAGAACTGCTTGGCCGGCGATTTCTGCTGCAGATAAAACGTGCTGACGTGGGCCTGCTTGTTTACCGACGTGCGGTCGGCAGTGAATTTTTTGTTCTGCGCATCATTTGCCAGAGTCATATCTGGCTTCATGATGCGATCGACGAGCTTGCGCTCCTGCTCCTCGGCGTGGGCGGACAAAACTTGAAGTGCGATCAACGCCAATGCAGCAGCCCGTTTCACGGGGACGAGAATGGCTGGCGCACTTTGATTTTGCAATGGCAAATGCGCAGGCGGGTTCCGAGTGAAATAAAGGCGGCGGACAGCGTAAGTGAGGAACCGGATCAGGACCCGGACCATGAGCAGGATGGGACGGACGGCTGACAAGCGTTCTGACCTGCGAAGCGCAATGGCGATTGAGGTCAATCGCCGCTACCATGATTCGGGCGATGGACGAACTGCTTGCTCAAATTTTATCGGAAGGTGACACCGGCTTCATGCGGGAGGCTTTACGTCAGGCCAGGAAAGCGTATGCGGCGGAAGAGGTACCCGTTGGCGCGATCGTGGTCCGCGAAGGCAGGATCATCGCGCGCGCTTATAACCAGGTGGAGCTATTGAAGGACGCCACTGCGCATGCCGAGATGCTGGCGCTAACCCAGGCCGAAGCGGCAGTAGGCGATTGGCGTCTAACCGACTGCGATCTGTATGTAACCAAAGAGCCCTGCATCATGTGTGCCGGCGCATTGGTTCACGCCCGGGTTCATCGGGTCATCTTCGGTTGTGCCGACGATCGTGCTGGAGCAGCAGGCAGCATCGTCAACGTGCTCCAAATGCCAACACTGAATCACCGCTGCGACATCTCCTCGGGTGTCCTGCAGAACGAATGCGCCGCCATTCTCCAGGATTTCTTTAAAAAGACACGGGGTCGGCGGAAAGATACCGGCGAGGTGTTAGACAGCTAATTGCCGCTGCTTATGTGGCGGTGGTGTCGTTAGGCCCGAGGAGCGCCACCGGCTAGTTATTCCAGTGAGACATCGTAGATGGAAAACCGTTCGCTTGCACAAATCGACGTTCTAAAATCGGCGATCTTTTTCATCGACCAACCTTTGGGTACAACGTCCCAATTTTCCGTGGCCAGAAAACAAAAGCGCAAACTGTGTTGATCGCGGAAATATTTTTCGATTCGAGCGGCAACCTCCTGTTTCGGCAAGACGTTCTTACTATCGCGAGTCCAGACGATGAATCGTCCCGGACGATTTGATTCCGGATAAAAAACCGGGCGATTGAGAAAGCCGCTGACTCCGGAGACTAAGGCATCGCGAGAACCGGCCAGCGGATAATCGTTGTATTCACTCCTCTGAACGAATGACGCCGCCTCTTTCGCAGGCGAGAAAATGTAAACCACGTCGGTGGCCCAGGCGTGAATGCCGAGGGCGGCCTGGAAAAAAAGAAAAGCGGTGAAATAAGTCTTTGCCTGTTGCTGAAGAAACGGAGCAGCAAGCCAAAGAGTGGCCAACAATGCCAAGAAGATATAACCCCAGTGTCTGAGACTCCCGTAGAATTTGAAATATCCGAGAAATAAAATCGCGGCTGTCGTGAAAAAGAAAACGAAGAGCATTTTTTTTGGCAGCCCCTGAAGCAGTTTTCGCAAAAAGAAAATAAAACATGCCGAGGCTAACGTCACGACCAGCACGACTTGAAATCCCAAATGACCTCGATGAGCCACCACCCAATCCGCGATGATATTGGTGCCCCAAAAATCATATCGAGGCGCCGGAATGGGGAAAAGAGCCGAAATTGGAATGTAGAGGACCGTCAGCAACCGCGGTAATGAGAAAGTTGTGATCCACTCGCGCCGATAAGCATCAGCAGGTACTCGCATCGATAATAGAATAATCAGCGTAACTCCGATGATCACGATTCCGGACGTCATTTTTTTCCACCTAACGCTTTCTTCCAGAATGAAAAAATAGGTAGCAAGAGCCAGGGCCAGGATCAATCCGTATGGGCTTGTGAAACCGATCAGCGTTATGCCCGCCGCCATGACCCATTTTCGGTGATGCTTCAGATGGACCGCCGCCGTAAGAACGCCTAACAGGATAAACGGCACTACCGAGTAAGGCCGAACGATCTGGCCATACTCGAACAACAGATAATAGCTGAAGCAGAGGAGATAACGCTGCCACCGTTCAAAAGGGGCAAAGCGCAGGATCAAGTAGCAAGCCGAAACGTTAATCAGGAACTGAACCACCTGCATGCTCACCGGATTGCTTGTTAGTCGGCTCAAGCCGAACAGGAAAAAATGCCAAACCGGTGGAGTGCCTTCGTAGCGAGCATTTGCCAGCAGCGACCTAATCCCGTCCGCATTCGCGGCGATCATCCACTGCTGCAGTTCGTCTCGCCACATTTCGTGGGTGGCCAGACCGATTGCACTCGCAATCGCAAACACACCCCAAACGAAGTAGTCGCCGCGGCGCATCAAAAAGGAACTTTCATCTTCAGTCGAAACTGCTCCCGAAGAGTTTTGGCCCAGCGAGGCGCTCCGGGGCAATCCGAAACAGATGCCGGCTCGTACCGCAGCCAAAAACGGCCTACCTGCCGCGGTCTGGGAAGACTGACTAGCTGGCTGAGCCACCTGAGCGGCTACACTTTTACGTGGCTGCCTCGCTAGGACTCGAACCTAGACAAAGAGATCCAGAATCTCTCGTGCTACCATTACACCACGAGGCAATTAAACGGGGCGGGAAAGTAATATCCGATCAGCGTCTTTGGCAACTGCCGTCCGGTGCGTTTGTGGCTATTCAGTGAGCCTGCGGCCGGTTGGCGAGATTCGTGGGACGAGACTAGCTCGTCCCTCCGCTAATGTGGCGAGATCGCGGTTTCGCGTTATTTAGCGTGTTTCGCGGACTCTGCTGCCTTCCCTGAGCGGGATCGCGACGAAGGCTTGGTGCCGTTGAGCACGATTTCGTCGCCTTCGCGGGCGGGTTCCACGACCAGGGACTTACCTGCACCCTGGGCCGACGATTGAGCGGCTGAGACCATGTTATCGATCATTGAATCGTTGTGAGTAGGATCGTGATGAAACAGCACGAGCTTTTTGACTTCGGCGTCACTCGCCAGAGCGACAGCCGTAGTCAACGAACCGTGCCCCCAACCGATGTGGGATCGGTATTCCTCGTCCGTATATTGTGCATCCAGGATCAGCACATCAACTCCTTTGAGGAACTCCACCAATTCGGCGCGCCCTTTTTCGGCCCGGGCGCGAGTTTGTTCCGGGCTTAACAGGCGATGATGCGGAGCATGCAGCTTGTAGTTGTCGTAGGGCTCGGCATCCGGGAGAAACGCGATCGATCCATGGGAAGTATCGAGCCGGTATCCGACGCATACGCCTGGATGGTTCATCAGCAGTGCCCGGACACGAACCTTACCGATTTTGAAATCGTATTTATCGAGCCGCTTGATGGTAATGCGGCCGGGCAGATCATCCAGTTTGACCGGGAAAAACGGGGTCGCCATTTGTCCGATCAGGATGTCACGCAAACCGGCGTCGGCGCCGTCATATCCAAAAATCCGAACGTGATTCTTGTCGTTGTACGACGGCAGGAAGAACGGAAATCCCTGGATGTGATCCCAGTGCATATGGGTGATCAACAAAGAGATCTTGATAGGCTGGGCGCCGAACTCTTTCTCCAGCTTCGCGCCTAACGCCCGAATCCCGGTGCCGGCGTCGAGTACGATGATCTCGCCGTCGGCGCGAACTTCGACGCAGGTGGTGTTACCACCATAGCGAAGAGTCTCCGGGCCTGGTACCGGAATCGAACCGCGAACTCCCCAAAACTTTAGGTGTGTAGAGGATGCTGCCTCAGATGGCATGGCCAATGGAGCGGATTGTTGCATTCGACCCTGGCAAAACCAAGCGTTTTTGGTGCCGAATCCACAACGCTTAACGAACCAGCTACATGCCACATTGCAAAAAGGCCACCCGTGTACGGGTGGCCCTTCAGCAGGAAATGTCGCGGTTTAGGCTCGTTTTTGGCGGCGTCGCAGGGATGGGATTCCGCCTACGATCGCAGCGCCACAGACACCAATAATTGGCAGCAGGGTTGAAAATTCGGGAACGGGGACAGAAATGCTTCCGATGTTGTCGATCTTGCTTCCAGCGTTCGGACCAGATAACCGGGTAGCTTGGGCGGCGAAATCGGCGGTGCGCAACTGGTTCGTATCGGTCACGACCGAAAAGATGCCTATCAAGGCCGAGCCGTTAATCGGAGTATCGCCGGTATAGGTCCAGGTCAGGTTAGTCAAAGATGGGTTGTCGGAAACCTTAACAAAGGTGGGGTCGGTACCAGTTAGGGCGGATGAAAATGTCCAGCCAGTCGGCTGGGTATTGCTGCCGGAAACGAAATTTCCGAAATCGTAAATAGTGAAGAAATCGCCCTTCTGAACCATCTGATCGACCGTCACATTGGTGGTATAATCCCACGTGAAGTTTGCACCCAGCGGATTTGCCGAAGTGAAAGTGGGGATGACGTCTGCTCGAGCGGCGGCAGTGATGCCGACACAGAGCACACAAAGGGCGAAAAGGCGCAATCTGGTCATAGATGCAGGGTTAGGAAGCCTTGAGATACGAAGTTTCATAGCGCGGCGTCAATACTTTTCTTGTAAACGCGAGGAGCAATGAATTGGATGTGCGTACCTTATGAGACCGCGGCTCGATTAGCCGTGATTTACTAGAATAGCCATGACATCACACTCCCAAGCTTTCCGTGCTGACCGGAAAGCCCGGGCTTCCGGGCGGCGCCGGCGAAAGCAGATCTGGATCCTTGGCATCGCGGCTGTGGTCCTGGCATTGATCGCCGCCAAACCGGTCTTTCATTGGTTCAAATCGCAGCGCGCGGCGCAATTGGCCGGAAAGGCCGAGGTCCTGGCGGCTGCTGGTAAGTTGAACGACGCTGCGGACAATTATCGGGCGGCGCTCCAGCTGGATCCGGTGAGTTATCCCGCGTTGCAAGGCGCTGCCAGATTGGCGACCAGAGTGGCGCGGCCGGAAGCGCTGGATTTGTGGGAACAGGTCGTCAAAACACGGCGAGCGACCCCAGAAGATCGGCAGGAGTATGCTCAACAGCTGATTCAAGTCGGCCGGCCAAAGGCCGCAGCGGCAACGATCGAGGCGCTGGTTAAGGGCGCTCCCACGCCGAAGACGTTCCAGATCGCGGCACGGTATTGTCGGGCGGTTGGAGAGACAACAAAAGCCATCCAATTCGCCCGGTTGGCCATCAAAGGTTCGCCTAACGACCCACTTGCCAGATTTGAGCTGGCGCAGATGCTCGCGCTATCGACGGATGGGGGCGAGCGCACAGAAGCTCGCAACATCCTGTGGGAACTCACCCGGAGCGACACACCGTATCGGCAACCAGCGATAGAAGCTCTGGCTGCCGCGCCGGAACTTGCAGATTCGGAACGACAAAAACTGCTGGATCTGCTTTCTTCGGCAAGGCCTAACGACATCCGGTCCGATCTGGTTGCGGCCGATCTGCGGCTCCAGCTCCCTGGAGTTGATCCTGAACGCACTTACGATGATCTCGTGGCACGCTGGAGCAAAGGATCAGTCACTCAGGTAGTTAGTCTGGCGCGATGGCTGAACCTCCATCAGCAGTCGGAGCGCGTGCTCGCACTGTTTCCGGTAGAGGAGGCGTTGAAAAACAACCAGCTGTTACTGGTTAGACTGGACGCCCTGGCTAGTTTGCAGCGCTGGAATGACATCCACAATCTGCTTTCCGGTCCCAATCTGACGCTCGACCCATCCGTTTTGGAGTGCTTTAAAGCACGCACCGCCCAGGAACAGAATTCCTCGTTGGACGCCGACATGCACTGGAATCACGCGCTCTCGCTCGCTTCGGGAGATCCATTGAAGCTGCGCTTCGTCGCTGATTTTGCGCAGAAAAGTCGTGCCTTCACCATCGCGCTGAAAGCGTACGAACAACTGACCAAGTTTCCTGAACACGCGGCCTTCGCTTATCGGGCAATCGAACACCTGAGTGCCGATCCAAACGATTCATCGATTCAACGCGCCGCGGCAGAAAAGGTGGTGGCAATGGCCGGCAGCGATCCAAATGCAGCGGCCCAACTGGCATACGTCAACCTGCTGGCGAACAAGGATGTTCAGGCAAACACCGCGACTGCGATTCGCCTGTCCCACGAGCATCCCGATCGGCTCTCGTTCCGCGTGGCTGCCGCGCTGGGTTGTCTGCGGCAACACGATCCCGGCCTGGCGTTGGATCAGTTCAAAGCACCGGCTGGCGCGCCGCCGATCGCCTGGGACAAGACGCCTCCGGGGTGGAGAGCAGTTTATGCGGCGGTTCTGCTGGCTAACGAACAGCGTGAGGCTGCCGACCAGTTGATCAAAAACATTCCGCCGAATCAGCTTTCGGTGGAAGAGCGCGCATTGATCGCGGAGCGGTGAAGGGGTCGGACGCGATTTGCCGAGCCCGTTGCCAATTCGATTGGCGCCACAGGCGCTCAATACGTCGCGGCTACGCTGCCCGCTCAGTTAGCATCGAGCCCGCAGGTCTCGATTCACCTCAGATACAGCGCGCGCCCTAGAGCAGTGTTGCGCCGAATGCGCCCTCGCCTTTTTTCCAGCGCAATTCGGGGTGGAGATTGATGTCATCCGGCGGCACCTCGAACCCGACTGATCGAAGCAAATACGAGACGCCTTCTTTGCTCTCCATCGTCTCTTTCAAGCTCCGCGCGAACAACTCGACGTACTCCTTGTAGGAATCGAGCACGAGTTTGCCTTTCGAAAAATTCTCGGCCAGCGCTTCGTCGTGATAATCGATGAGGTCAATCAAAGCCCGCCGCAGATCGAGGCGCAGCTTAGGGTCGATGACGACTTTGAACGGTGTCGCAGCCGGATTTGGGCGGCCGGAGTTTTCGGGATACGCCGCCTGCTGATTCGAGGCGACAATATGGAAATCGCGGTTTGGCTCCATAAATAATCGAACGCGGTGACGCGAACGATCGCAATCCTACCGATCCCGACGGTTCCCTAAAAGAAAATAGGGATGATTAAAATAGCGACGATGTTCACCACTTTGATCATCGGATTGATGGCCGGACCGGCAGTATCCTTGTAAGGATCGCCGACGGTATCACCGGTCACGGCGGCTTGATGAGCGAAAGAGCCTTTGCCGCCGAAATTGCCTTCCTCGATATACTTCTTGGCGTTATCCCAGGCGCCGCCGCCCGATGTCATGGCGATCGCGACAAACAGCCCGGTAACAATCGTTCCGACAAGAACGCCACCGAGCACGACTGGCCCGAGCGGTTTGATAACCGCGACAGCTACCACGAAGGCAACCGGCAATAGCGCCGGTATGATCATCTCCCGAAGCGCCGCCTTGGTAACAATATCAACCGCTCGTCCGTAATCGGGCGTGTCTGCGCCGGTTAGGATGCCGGGCTTGGCTGCGATCTGCCGGCGAACCTCGATCACGACTGCGCCCGCAGCCTTGCCCACAGCATCCATGCTGAATGCGGTGAAAATGAACGGCAGCAAGCCGCCAATAAACAAGCCGATGATCACCTTGGGTTCAGTCAGTGAAAATTGGAACGAGAAGGGCTGCCCACTCGCCGTGACGTGCGCCTTCAGCTCTTCGACGTATGATCCGAACAGGACCAGTGCCGCCAAACCGGCAGACGCGATCGCGTAACCTTTGGTCACGGCTTTCATGGTGTTTCCGACCGCGTCGAGTTCGTCGGTTACGTGACGGACTTCTTTCGGAAGATTGCTCATCACCGCGACGCCGCCGGCATTATCGGTAATCGGGCCGAACGCATCGAGCGAGATGATGATTCCCGCCATCGAGAGCATCGCCATGACCGCGATGGCAATGCCGTAGAGACCGGCAAAATGGAAGCTGAGCAAAATCGCGATGCCGATGAAACCGACAGGTAAGGCAGTGGCGTGCTGCCCGACCGCGAGACCGGCGATGATATTTGTGGCGTGCCCAGTTTCGGAGGCACGGGCAATCTTCCGCACCGGCGCGTAGCTCATCGAGGTATAATAGTTCGTGATGAGAACTACGATGCCGGTCATTAACAGACCGATCAGTGAGGCGAAGTAGAGATCGTTAGCGGAACGCTGCACCCCGGCGATCAAGGCGCCGTTAGGGAAAAGCTGGTGCGTGGCCGGCCAAAATAAAATCGCTGAGACAATGGCACTGCAAGCGACTGAACCCATCAATACTGAAGCTGGTTTACCCGGCGCAATACTGACGAACAGAATGCCGAGGATTGCGCCCAGGACTGAAATTCCGCCGAGGACAAAAGGATAGATGATTGCCGCCTGTTGACCGGACATGGTGAGCGCTCCCACGAGGATCGCACCGATCACACTAACCGCGTAGGTCTCGAAAACGTCGGCCGCCATTCCGGCGCAGTCGCCCACATTGTCGCCGACGTTGTCCGCGATTGTGGCGGGATTCCGCGGATCGTCTTCTTCCAGGTTCTTTTCGATTTTGCCGACAAGATCTGCGCCGACGTCAGCAGCTTTAGTATAGATACCGCCTCCGAGACGGGCAAAAACGCTGATCAAACTGGCGCCCAAGGCCAATCCCACCAGGCTGTGCACCGCGTTCGCCTGCCCAATCGCGTTGGTCGCCACATAATAGAAGATGCCGACCGCGAGCAGCGCGAGGCCAACAACCAGAAGGCCGGTCACGGCACCGCCGTTGAACGCAACCCGAAGAGCCGCCGTGCGCGATTGGCTGGCGGCCTGAGTGACACGGGCGTTCGCCAGTACGGCGATACGCATCCCAATGTATCCGGCAACAAGCGAGCAAAACGCTCCAATAAAAAATCCAAGGGCTGTCCACTTGTCCTTGAAGAAAAACAGCAGAATAAACAGCACCACCGCGATCGCGCTGATGGTGATCACCTGACGATTTAAATATGCTTTAGCGCCTTCCTGAATCGCCCCGGAGATCTCCCTCATTCGCTCGTTGCCGGGCGAACATTTCACAATCCGGCCGATCAGCACAAATGCGAAAAGCAGGCCGATAACGGCGCAAACCATCGCCATTGGCACTCCACTGGTGAGAAGGTCTAAAGCAAGAATTGTCATGTGGTTGCGCTAAAGCGCAGGACTGTATGAAGATTTGCCAAGGTGGCAAAGGCTATTTCAGCCGTTCAGAACGTGAATCGGCTAACTTTGTCACCTCGTTAGCTGGAGCCGGTTTAGCGGCGCAGGGTGGAGAGGAAAGTGCTCGCGGGTGGCGCATTGATCGAGGTAACAGACAACAATCTTCGACACCGCCGAGACCGTTCAATTACGAACATCACACGACGGCGGGCACCTGGATTCGCCAACCCTAGCCGAGGCAGGCGAGGTTAGACGGCGAAGAAGTGCCGAAGCCGCATCATGAAGCTCGCCCGGTACTCGCGTTCCTTCGCTTCTTCGGCTTCTGATCCGATCGCTTCTTTCAGCACGCCTTCGGTCTCCATCTTTCGGCGAGCCAGAATTTCGCTCAACTGGCGCAAGCAATCAGGTGCATCGCGAATGATCTCAGCCATTATCGGTTTGCTGATTTCCATCACGTAACAGTCGCCCTGCGCCCTTACGGTTGCGCTGCGCCGCTCACCGGTCAGCAGCGACATCTCGCCGAAGCAATCACCGGAGTTCAAAGTCGCCACTGGAATGGTGCTGCCATTCTTAGCGACTAACACCTGAGCCGCGCCCCGCAGCAGCACGAACATCGAATCGCCTTCCGCACCTTCCTCGATGACCCGCTCGCCCCGGCCGAAATGATCGAGCCGTGATTGTTTCACGATGGTATCGAGCTGCTCTTCGGTGAGACACTGGAAGAGTGGATCGGCACGCAGGATCACGCGGGCCTCTTCCTGATCGTCGGCCGGACGCGGCGCCCGACGTTCCAGGTGTAATGTGCGAACCGGGAACGGAATTCGGATCCGCTGCCGCTTCAGCTCGTACCAGATGTTTGTTCGAACGGCATCATTGATTTCGTTGATCCGGGAATGATTGCCCATGTAGTACTTCACTTCATAAATCATTGCGTGATCGGCGAAATCGATCAGAAAGACCTTGACCGGCGGTTGGGCCAAAACGCCGGCAGCAGTTGACGCTGCGCGGAACAACGTGTCTTTAACCCGGTTAGGCGGAGTAGTGTAATCAATCCCAACCCGGATCCGCATGGCGTGCAGCTCGGTCGGGTAATGCAGATTGATGATCGTTTCGCGGACGATCTCATTGTTCGGTATATCGAGGTAAATGTTGTCGTTGGTGCGGAGACGGGTCGATCGCCAGTTAATCTCCATCACTTCACCAAACCGCTCCCCGACCTGGAGCCAGTCACCCACCTTGTAAGGACGGCTGATTTGCAGGGAGACGCCGGCAATAATTCCTCCGAGCAAATTTTGCCCGGCCAGGCCGATCAGAATTGCGGCGACGCCGGATGTCGCCAGCAGGCCGGTCAACCAATGGCCTGCGTGGTAGCCGTACCACAGCACACCCACCAGCACGATCAGATAGATCAGGAGCGCGGCGAGTTGCCGCGGGAAATGCGGAATGGGCGTCTGTTTCTTCTGCTCGAAGTACAGGTCCCAGACGTAGCGATCAACCAGGGCAACGACCAGCGCAGCACCAAGGACAATCAGGACCGACCCGACATGACCGCGCCAATCGGCGTGAAATCCCGCCACCGCGACGGCCGTGTAGAACGCAACCGCCAGGCAGAACAGTTGAAACAGGATCCCCAGGCGGACGCCCGCGCGTCGTTTGAGAAAACGACCGATCGTTAGGGCGACGAAGAAGGTCGCGATGAAGACTCCGACCGTCACCGCTGCTCGTTGCGTTTCGACGAAACCGCTCAGCATGTAGTGACAGCGAAACTAACAGCCAATGGCCGGCCAAGCCAAGCGCTGTTGTTTGGGCGGGGGATCGGAACCAGGGGTATAGGGTCTGGACGAGGTGCAACGATCCGGCCCCGATCATCATTTCACCAAAACGCGAACGTCGCCCCACGTTGTCATCCTGAGCGCAGTCGAAGGACCTCTCCTACTTGCGTGACGCTTCACGCATTTGCGAGGTCCCTCCGCTACGCTTGGGATGACATAGCTCTGCTTCGAGCACCACTTAATGTTCGTTCGTCATCTGGAGCGGCTTATTGTGGCTCGCCGAGGTCCTACTTCGCCGCTGGCGAAACCGTCAGCCATGCCCAACCAGCGAGGAAGCACAGCCCGCCGATGGGCGTGATGATTCCGAGCGAGGGGATGTTGGTGATCGCCATCACGTACAAACTCCCGCTGAACAGGATTATTCCAGCGACAAACAACCAGCCGGCGCCGCGATTCACTTTCGCCAAGCCGCCCATCGCGAACAACGCGATCGCGTGAACGATGTGGTACAGCACCGCACTGTTCCACACCGCGGTCATTCCGTGTTGCTCCAGTTTGGATTTCAGGGAGTGCGCTCCAAATGCGCCCAGCGCGATTGCCAGGAAAGCTAATCCGGCGCCGAGACGAGGAATGATGGAAGACATGCCCACACGGTAGATGGAGGGGCGAGCTCCTGCGAGCCCGCTCACAACGTGGCTGACGAAAACGCGGCGGCGTCGCAGGAGCTCCGCCCTCCGTCTGTGGATTGGCTAGACTACGACCGGTGCGTGCCTGGACGGGTATTCCGAACGCCGCGGAAGTAAATGATTGTTCCAGCAACGCCGAAACCGGCAGCGGCGAGGAAATTTAGTCGTGGCCCAACGTGCCAAAGCCACGCGCCCAGCAGCGCGCCGGCGCTGACAATTACGTCCCGCACTAAATAGTACGCGCCAATGGTCTGTCCCCTTCGTTCTGCGTCGGCATAGCTGACGATCAAAGCTTTCCGCGAGGTATCGCCGAATTCCTTCAGTCCGCGGATGAAGAACGCGATGATTAACATGCTGAAATTCTTCGACACCATCAGACTAATCGGAAACAGCGTGAACATGGCAAACGTCAGCAGAACGAAGGGCTCGCGTTGCGTCTTATCGGCGAAATACGAGGTCGGCAGAATGCAAAGGGAAGCGGTCAATACTTCGACCGTTGTCAGCAGACCGACATCGCGGGCGCTGACGCCGACGTAATCCATGGCAAAGATCACGACCCAGGCATAGGGAAGGCGTTCACAAAATCGCACCAGAATGTCGCAGGCCAGGAGTTGGCGAGTCGGCTGGTTGAAACGCCGGAGGCTGCCCCAAAAATTAGATGGTGCGACCGGAGCAGCGGCCTCGTTAGGCTCATCGCGCAATTTTCGCTGTACCAGGATCGTTGCTGCCGATAACAGCACCGACGTGATCAATCCGATTCGGACGCCGTTGATCACGCCCATGCGGTCGATCAGAATGCCGCCGATGACCGGCGCAATCATGATTGGGAGCCGTTTGATGACCGCCTGCACGCCGATGCCCATGGCATAGCGATTCGTCGCTAACGAGGCAGCGACGAGTGAGAACGTGGCCGGAAGAGAAAAGCAGCTCCAGGAGAGAAACAGGAACATGCCTGCCAGAACCGCGCTCCAGTGAGGCACCAGAAGAACGATCGTATACCCGACGATCGAAATGAGGTTGAACACCAGAAACGCGCGGCGATGTCCCCATCGATCGACGGCTACGCCGCCGGGGTAGGCATAAATTGCGCCCAGTAACGTTCTCAGACCATCGTACAGGCCAATGGCTAATGCCGGCGCGCCTAACGTTTGGAGATATTTCGGAATGAAACGCATCCATAGCTCTTCGCCCGCGCCGATCACAAAAATCGCGATCAGCAGGATGGCCAGATTACGCTTGAGGGCGAAAAATTCACCGATGCGCTTCATTGGTCAGGTATCGTGGCTGAGTCTCGACGCAACGAGTCGTTCATCCTCAGACGCTGGCGAGGATGAATCACCGCCATCACTCGCTCAGCCTAACCGACGTCCCGACGGTGCCCTTCCGAGTCATATTCGTAGGTCTTGCCATCCTCTTCGTCGGTCACCTTCTTGTGCGACCCGTCGCAATACGGCTGATTTTTGGACAAGCCGCACATGCAAATGAAGACCGAGCGAGTTTGCGGCTTGATTTCGAGCGGTTGTTTATCGGTTTTAACCACCTTGCGCATAACAGAGAAATAACGGTGCGGTGCGGCTCGTGCAACAACGGGTGGTGTTGCCTTCGTTTCCGAGCCTATGACACCGGCTCGCCGCACGACGCTGCTGGCTGCTAGTCGACCGCAAACACACCTACGTTGTCATCCCGAGCTTGTCGAAGGACCTCTCCTACTGGTGACGTGTTCCGCATTTGTGCGGTCCCTTCACTTCGGTCGGGATGACATTGCTGTGCTTTGGGTGCTGCCACCCCGAACAATGGCTGTGAACTGGTCAACTGGTCTGTTAACCGATCGCTACGTCCGGTTCCCCATCAGAGTTCGACACGGATGCCCTATGCCAAGGCCCCGTTTTGCCTACCTGTGCCTGCACTTCGCCACGACTTGCGCCGGACCGCTGAAACAAACTAGTTTCCCTCCATGCACCAGCGTTCCTGTTCCGGCATCACCATGGGTTTCGCTCTCTTCCTCCTCCTGCCTTTTCTCGTCCATGCCGCGTCACCAGTTCAGGATCGCGCGGATCGTTTTCTGAAACTGGCGAATGCCGGGTACCAGGCGTTGTATCGAACGAACAGTGAAGCGCAGTGGGCGGCAGTGACTGACGTGACGCCGGAGCACGACGCCGCGGCAGCAGCGACCGGCAAAGCTTACGCCGCGTTCAATGGCAATCCGGCTTTGATCACCGAAGCGCACGACCTACTTGGTCACGAAAAGGAACTAACCGAGCTCACCGTCCGGCAATTGAAACAGCTGCTCCTGAATGCCGCCGAAGGTCCGATGACTAATCCGGACCTGGTGACGAAAAGAGTGGACGCCGAAACCAAACAGGCATCGATCCTCAATAGCTTCGAATTTAAACTCGACGGACAGAAGATCACCGCTAACGACATCGATAACAAACTCGAGAAGAGCACCGATCTGGCCGAACGGAAAGCGGTGTGGGAAGCGTCAAAACAATCCGGCCCGGCGTTGAAACCAAATCTGCTGGTGCTGCGCGACCTGCGGAACGGCGTCGCCCGCGAGATGCACTACCCGGATTATTTCGGCCTTGAGGTCGCAAGCTACGGGATGACCACCGACGAGATGCTGAAGATGCTGGAGAGCTGGATGACAACGCTTCGCCCGCTCTATCTGCAACTTCATACCTGGACGAAATACAAACTGGCTGCGAAATATCATCAGCCGGTGCCGAAGAAAATTCCGGCGCATTGGATTAACAATCGTTGGGGGCAGGAATGGGGAGGTTTGGTCGAAGCCGCGAATATCGATAAATATTTCGAGGGCCGCGATCCGAATTGGATCATCAAGGCCGCTGAACAATTTTACACGGGGCTGGGATTCTCACCGCTGCCCAACAGCTTTTGGAAAAAATCGGACTTATTTCCTGTTCCGCCCGATTCGCCTCGCAAGAAGAACACTCACGCTTCCTGCTGGCACGTCGATTTGGAGAACGACATTCGTTCATTGCAGAGTATCGAGCCGAATGCGCGCTGGTTTTTCACCGCGCACCACGAGTTAGGCCACGGCTATTACTTCAAGGCTTACAGCCGGCCTGAGGTGCCGTATCTATTGCGGACCGGTGCAGCGCCGGGCTTTCATGAAGGAGTCGGAGAATTAATCGCACTCGCTTCAAGCCAGGTGCCGTATTTGCAATCGCGCGGAGTTCTGCCCGCCGATTTTAAGGCGGATAAGACCGCTTTCCTGCTGGATGACGCTCTCGCCCGATCGATTCCGTTTATCTATTTCTCCTGTGGCGTGATGCCCCACTGGGAAGCCGATGTTTACGCCAGGAATTTGCCGGCTGATCAGTGGAACGCCCGCTGGTGGAAATACGCGGCGGATTTTCAGGGCATCGAACCTCCATCCGCGCGCGGCGAGGAATTTTGCGATGCGGCGACGAAGACCCACATCAACGATACCCCAGCTTACTATTATAACTACGCATTCGCGACGGTGTTCAAATTCCAGCTGCACGATTACATCGCCCGCAAGATCCTGCACCAGCCGCCGCAATCGTGTAATTATGCGGACAACAAACAGGTGGGCGAATGGCTCAACAATATTTTGAAAAAGGGAGCTACTGAGGATTGGCGGAAGGTGCTCAAAGATGCAACGGGCGAAGACATTTCAACTCGCGCGATGGCCGATTATTTCAAACCTCTGCAATCCTGGTTGGAGGAACAAAACAAAGGCCGGCAGGTCGGTTGGGATTGATCATAAGAATACCGCACGCCGACCGCTAAATTCCCAGCAGCTTTCCTGATGAGCGAACTGCACAGCGACGATCGAGGACTACTGGTTAGCTGCCCGAACTGCGGTCAGCGCAACCGAATGATCTACGATCGGCTCGGCACCGTCTTTCGCTGCGGAAAATGCCGCCAGGAGCTGTCGGTCCCGGGTCAGCCGATCGATCTGGGCAGCGAGGCAGCGTTTATTGGCCTAACAACAAAATCGCCTTTGCCGGTGCTGATCGATTTCTGGGCGCCGTGGTGTGGTCCCTGCAAGATGGTCGCTCCGGAAGTCGCGAAGGTAGCGGCTGAAGGCGCCGGCGTCTTCATCATTGGCAAGCTCAACACCGAAGAAGTGCCCTCCGTGGCGACACGATTTCGGATCACTGCCATTCCGACAATGGCAGTGTTCAAGGGCGGCGCAGAAGTGGCGCGTCAGCAGGGCGCAATGCCCGCTCCGGGTATTCGCAAGTTCCTTCAACCGTGGTTGAACGCACCGTGACCGATTGGCCGCTGAAGCGGGAAAATCTCGCGGAACCAGCACGTGTTCGAACCATGTTTGGTTCGATCGCACAGCGATACGACATCGCGAATCATCTGCTCAGTTGCGGGATCGATTTTTACTGGCGACGGCGGGCGGCGCGGATTGTCGCCAGTTGGATGCCGGGAACAATCCTCGATGTGGCGACCGGCACAGGAGACCTGGCGATTGCACTGCAGAAAGCGAATCCCGACGCGCAGCTAACGGCGATCGATGTGGCGCCCGAAATGATTGACTTGGCGCAACGCAAGAACGTGGTCGGCGCGCAAGTGGCCGATGCCATGAACCTGCCGTTTGCCGATCGCTCTTTCGACTGCGCGACGATCGCGTTCGGACTGCGTAATCTGCCGGACTGGGCGGCTGGTCTACGGGAGATCGGCCGCGTCATCAACCCTGCGGGGCACCTTCTCGTACTCGACTTTTCATTGCCCACGCCTCCGTCAATGCGCAGGGCATATCGCTTCTATCTGCATAGATGCGTGCCACTGATCGGGGCTGCGATTACCGGCCATCGGGGGGCCTACGATTATCTCGGTGATTCGATCGAAGAATTTCCGAGCGGTCAGAACATGCTGCAGCTGCTGGAGTCTAACGGTTTCCGGAATGCCACAGCTGAACCGTTAACGGGCGGTATCGTGACTCTCTACACCGCGGAGAAGTAGTGACCTGTAGCGGCGGTCTATGACCGCCGGATTTGCCGTGCAAAGGTCGTCGCCGCGTATCGAAATGATTGAAGCAGCCGGTATCACAATCGCCAAAGACGGCGCGGTCATAGACCGCCGCTACAGCTGTCTGCGGCCCGGCCTAACCGCCTGTCGGTGTTGCCACCGGTGAGGGCAAAGGCGAGTTGCTTGGAGCTGGAGTCGGCGTTGGTGTGGCGGGCGGCTGGACGAGTGGCTGGCGCAGCGCGTTCAACGCTGGATTGCTGATCGTGAATACGCCTTCGCCCTCATCCACTTTCGATACGGCGCCTTGATTATCCCGCGCTCCGACGGTCAGCTTGTGAACTGCCTTGTCGTCAGGTGACGTAGTAAATGTTACGACCATTTGTGGTTTATCGAACGCGTGGGGTGGAGGATTCGCACCTATCCATCTCACTGCGTGGAGTGTCGATAAGGTGTTCAGCATCGCCTGTATGCTCGGCTGGTTGAGTGCAGAACTATTCGCCGGCCCCACCCACTGACTGTTCGGGCCCCGGGTTAAAGTGATCTCGCGGTCTGTCGTTACGCTAAGCTTGTGAATCTGCTCGGGTTTAAAGTTGAAAATATCCAAGTCCTGCCATTGCAGTGGGTCGGTAAACACGTTGTCGAGCAGCGATTTCCTAACTGCGACGACAAACGGTTCGTCGCCAACTCGCACAAACACCTCTTCGCCTTCAACTCGACCGAACCCGATCACCGCAAATGGACGGTCGCCCGCTTTGGTTTCGGCGGTGTTTTCAGACGCGAACGAACTCAGTGTGATCTGCAGCTGCGGTTTATCCAGCCCGTACTTCGCCAGATTGGAAGCTACATCCTCAACGAAACGGGTGACCTGCTCGTTGGTCAGCATGTCGATCAGCCGGGTGGCTTCACTCGCGTTTGCCGGCGTGTTATTGCGGCTGGCAATGGTCCACGCCTCGTTCTTTCGTGCCAGGACGATCTTCGGTTTGCCCTGCGGCTCGATCGTCACGCGATCCAGGATGTTTCGATCAAACCGGACCAGGTGCCGATCGCGAAGATCGTTGGGCTTTAATTCCAGCACTGATTCAATCTTCTTTGGCAGAGTATAAACGAACCTACGCGGACTGAATCGCACGTAGACCTGATCTTTGTTCTTCTCAGGCACGCCGCCGATTTGCAGCATTTGCCCTTGTCCCCCGGTCGGCGCCGGACTGGAATTTTTTGCTGATTTGTCCTCTGCTCCGAACAATGTAATCGAGCCGCGCGGCTCAGCGAGGCCATAGGGATGCAGATCCCCGCGATCCTCGGCCACGAACTGTTCGATGCGCGCAGTGGTAACTTGCGCAATGAGATCACCGACCTTCTGATCGTCTGCTCGAGCTCGCATCGGTTTCACGATTTCCCAGTGCTCGCCATTCTTCTGGAGCTCCATTTCGCCGGCTGAAGTTTTTAGCACCAGCCTGGATACCTGCGTCGCGGTCAGGTCAGTTAGTTTTTTGTCGCGAAATTCATCAGCTTTTTTCTCGATGTCCTTCTTGACCGATTGTGGAACGATAAAGCTGTCCTTCGAGTTTTCGAACCGCACATACATCCTGCCCTCGAATGCAGCATCTTTACCGAACCAGATTTCCGGCGGAGCGCCCTGGCCGCTCAACTTCAAGCGAAGCTTGGGTTTATTGAGGCCAAATTCACCCAGCCTTCCTTTGTCGGCGTCCATCTCCTTCGCCGGGATTGTGGTTTCTTTCTGCCAGCTCTCCAGGTCCGATAGTAGACTGTCAACCACGCTGGCATCTGCTTGATCTTTCACCGGCGCCTCTAACCGCCATGTCTGATCGTGTCGTCGCAAATCGATTTTGTCGTCGCCATTCTGAATCGTGATTCCATCAACTTTATCCCGATCAAAGTTAACGACGTTTCGCGAATGTTTTTCAGCGTCTATTGTTCCCGGCCGTTTGCTTTCGTAAAACTTGATGTAGAGGCCGAGGGCGACCACTACTGCCAGTAGAACTGTCGTCGTTTTCCAATTCATCCGTTAGCGACGTTTTTGTAGTGGAAGCTGTTAGCTTGCCATGGGAAGGCAGCGGCTTCCCCTGCAGTTAGAGCCCCATGGCCAGCGCAACGAGTGATTCCAACCATATCGTTAGGCGCGGCGCTGCCACCACACTGCTGTCCCGATCAGCGCGGGCACCAACGGCATGAGAACAAGAATGATCCAGCGAACGCTGCGCAGCGCGTCGTCGCTCAGGCTGAACGTGAGTGGCTTCGGCACCTTCGGGGCGATGCCGATTAGCTGCTCTCGACTCAGCAGCCAGTTGGTGGCACCGGAAATAAAATCGAGTGCCTGTTGATCCTGGGTTACGAGGTTGTCCTGGAAGAAACCGGCGTTGCTCACGACTACCATTCGCGAAGAGTTCACGTTTACCCGTTGATCAGCGCTGGCGCCTTTCTCGATGGAGACGCCGAGCGTAAGCGGTGCGTCCCCGGCGGCGCGCGCATCGGCCTGGAACTTGGCCTGATCCTGCGCCTGGTAATCGTGCTCTGCGAAGTAGCCTTTCTCGCCCTGGAGCAGCGGATTCAATTGAATGTTAGCGGCTCGCACGCGATCAGGTTCGAGAGTGAGTGAGCAGGTGCCGCCGAATAGAAGCATCCGTGCATCCGCTAACCGCTTGGTAATTGGGGTGTCGAGAAAATGCGCCTGGACGTCGCGGATGAGCGCCACTTCCTGAATGCCAGTTTGGACGAACGCCATCAACCGGTCGTCGTTGACCCGAACGCCGAGCTCGTTCAGGAACGCGAAAAGCTTCGGCGTTTTGGCAGCGGGATCGAGAAGTAGAAGGATGCGGCCTTGTTTCTCCCAGAAAGCGCGGAGCATCTGCATCTCCCGATCAGAAAAATCGTACTGCGGGCCAGCGATCATGATGGCTTTGATATCCGCCGGCACCGAAGGCACTTCGAAGAAATTCAGCTCCTGCATCTTGATGTTCTCGTTCTCAATGAACGTCTTGAGAATCGACACCGGGCTTTGTCCGCTCAACGGCGCTTCCTTATGGCCGATGACATAGCCGAGCACGTTTTTCTTACCTTCAACCAAGTCCATCATCGCACTGGTTAGGGCCTGTTCGCCTTTAAACGCGGCGACGCGCGGACCTTCTCCCATGGCCATGCCGCTTTGGTCGATCTCAGCCATCTCCGATGCTTTCACGGTTTTGTTACGGCCGTCGTAATCGATGACTAGGAGCGGCTCTTCGCTGACCACTTTATACTTCTCGAACATTTCCTTTGCCCGGGAGTAAGCCCGGTCCGGATCAATGTTTTCGACGTCGATTTTGCCATGACCGGCATATTGATATTCCGTCAGCAGATTTTGCACGTCGGTGCTGATCGGTGAGTTCGGCGAAAAGAAGACGATGATCTTGAGCTTGCCTTTGATGGTATCTAGGAACCGTTTGGTTTTGTCCGACAGCGCATACTTCTGATCACGCGAGTGATCCCATCGTTTGTAATGACGAAACGCCAAACCGTTCACCATCGCCGCCAGTAAAAGGATCAACGCGACCTGAATCAGGACGTTCAGGCCTATTTGCCAGCGGCCGATCTTGGCGGTGCGCCTCGGATTGGACTGAACTGTTTCGTTAACGACTTCGGTTGCCATTTGCCTGCCTGATTACAGCCGCCATTTACGCGATTGAAAAACCTGATAGGTGAGGGTGAGCATGACCACCGTCATGCTGAGATAGAGCACGATCGGACGGGTATCGATCACGCCTCGAGAAAATGTTCCCATGTGTTCGATGGCCGAGAAATAGCCCAACAATTCGCGAGTGGTGGAGCTGACGTCCAACAGGATGAATTGCACCAACCCGAGGAAAAACAGCAGCGTAATGGCGCAGAACGAAATGATCGCTGCCACGATCTGGTTTTTGGTGACCACCGAGGCGAAGCAACCGACCGAAAGATAGAACATGCCTAACAAAAGCAGCATCAGATAAGCACCCGAATAGGCGCCGGACGCGGCTGCGGCGTTTTGGTGCGTGATCTTTTGGAAAAATACAAAGTAGAGCAGCGTCGGCAGCCATAGCACGATGTAGAAAACGAGGGCCCCGGTGAATTTCGCCAGCACGACCTGCCAATCGCGGACCGGCGCTGTCATCAGCGGCTCGATGGTGCCAAGTTTAAATTCTTCGGCGAATAGTCGCATCGTGATCAGCGGAAAAATCAGAACGAACGCGAACCAGAAGAAAACGGAATTAAAGAACGCCTCCTGCACGGTGTATTGCAGCTGTCGTTGATTCATGAACGACACCTGAAAATAAAAATCGACGCCTGAAACCAGGAGGAAGAAAACCAGGACGATGTAGGCCACTGGAGAGTAGAAGTAACTGCGCACTTCGCGGCCGAGCAGGACAAAAAATTTACGCATGGCAGACAGTATCGCTCGCCGGACAGGCGAGGGGAGTAATGGAGTGTGGGAGTAATGGAGTGATGGAGTATTCCTCCGAATCCTCGGCGATTCGCGTCACCCAATCTCCATCGTCCCGTTTCTGTTCTAGTTTTTCGATCAGACGCAATAGCCGATTCTCAACTTCGTAATGTAGTTGATTGAAATCCCTGAAGCGTGAATCAGAAATCAACTGCGCACGTCTAAGACCAATTGCTCGAGTCAAAGCTTCGCCTAACGAACCGGCAGCAGTGTAGAGAAACTGTAAATATTCCTTAATCGATCGCCTGCAGTAGCCTTCCGAGATATTGGCCGACACTGACTGGGCCGCATCGGCAAATTGCGAGCGCAGCTTAAAATCAACCGTCGCCTCGACGTAAGCGAGCTTCCAGGACAGTTCGAACAAATCCATGGCTTTTTGCCAAACGATCAAATTCATGTAACCGCGGTTCTTGTTCCGCAGCTCCGTTTGAAAAGTCATTACTCCAACACTCCCTTACTCCAATACTCCATCGCCTCAGACCTCGGGATGAGTGATCTCCACGAACACGTCTTCCAGCGTCGCCCGGCGCTGACTCAATTCTCGAAGCGTCCAGCGGCGCGCGGAGGCGAGGCGGTACACTTCCTCGCGCACGTCGGTTCCGGACTCGACCCGCAGGGAAAACACTTTCCAATCGCCATCCTGGTCGGTGCTCACATCCCGCACTCCGGAAATCTTCTTGAGTTCCTCCACGCCATTGTCATTGCCGACCTTTGCCTCGACGATAACTCCTCCGGCCTGGCGGATCTGGCCTAACAAGTTCTCGGGCGTGTCGCACGCTTCGATCTGGCCCTTGTGGATGATAATCACACGGGTGCAGGTCATTTCGACTTCGGGCAGGATGTGGGTGGAAAGCAGAATGGTGTGTTGTTTGCCGAGATTTTTGATCAGCTCGCGGACCTGACGAATCTGATTTGGGTCCAACCCGATGGTCGGTTCATCCAGGATCAGCAGGTCGGGTTCGTGCAGCAGCGCATCAGCCAGGCCGACCCGCTGGCGGTAACCCTTCGAAAGATTCCCGATCAGCTTCTTCTCTACATCTTTCAGTCCGCAAAGCTCCTTCACGTCGCCCACGCGCTCGCTGACCCGCCGGTGGGGTACCCCCTTCAGCGCAGCGCGGTAATCCAAATACTCGGTGACGCGCATGTCATTATATAGAGGCACGTTTTCGGGCATGTAGCCGAGATGAGCCCGCGCCTGAAGCGATTGGCTGAAGACATCATAACCGGCGATGCTTACCCGGCCGGAGGTCGGCGGCATGAAGCTAGCCAGGATCCGCATGGTTGTGGACTTACCCGCGCCGTTGGGGCCGAGGAATCCCATGATTTCACCCTGCCCAACCTCGAAACTGAGGTCTTTAATCGCGGTGTGACCCGCATACCGCTTGGTTAAATGTTCAACCTTGATCATTTCCGAATCATTTCATGAGACAATCCAACGCGCTTTGCGTTGTCGATTTTTTGCTGCTTGTCAACGGGCGGTGAGCGTTACCGTCTCCACGCGCTGGCCAGAACCGTTCGATCGAGCGAGGCCAACCAGAAAATCCACCGTTGTGCCGGACTTCGCCCTACCGAGTAGTTTCTCGATCTGTCGGACCGAATTCACATCATATTTGCCCACGCGATAGACAACTAGTCCGCGCTCTATCCCAACTTCTTCGGCAGGACTGCCGGGTTCGACGCCGCTGATTAAAACGCCGCGACCTGCGACCAGCCCCATCGCATCAGTCAGGTCGGCGGTGAGATCTTGCAGCTGGACTCCAAAAAGTCGTTCCGCCTGTGTGCTTGCGCTCTGCTGATCGGCAGTTTTAGGCGGAGGCTGTTTGTCGGCGATTTTTCGGAAGCCAGTGATCGTGTCGCGCACCACATCGGCCGGAATTGCGAATCCCAGTCCCTGCGTTGGCACTCCCTGCGGTGTGAACGCCATTTTGGCCGAGCTCAACCCGACCAAACGGGCGGACAAATCGATTACGGGCCCACCGCTGTTTCCGGGGTTAATCGCCGCATCAGTCTGAATCAGATTCTTGTATTCGATGTTGTCGATCGTGATGTCGCGTTTCGCCGCGCTCAGCACTCCACGACTGATCGAGCTGCCATAGCCGACGGCATTGCCAACGACGATGACGGTCTGGCCAAGCAGGTTGGGCGAAATGTTATCGAGGCTGATAAACGGGAACGCCTCTTTCGCATCGATCTTGATGAATGCGAGGTCCTTCTTCGCGTCCCCGGTAATGTAATGGGCGTTGAAGGTTTTGTTGTCGTTGGTTATTACCTGAATCTTTAAGTCGGCGGCTCGTTCGACCACGTGCTCGTTGGTGACGATGTATCCCGCGCCATCGACGATAAATCCGGAGCCGAGGCTTTGCAGCGTTTGCCGAATTTCTCGCGGTCGTCGCTGATAATTGGAGAAGAACTGCGAATAGAAGTCATCGAACGGATCCCGCACGGTCCGCCGGACGACACGTTCGGTGTTGATATTGACCACCGCCGGCAAAACCTTCGCGACCGCAATCACGGCGGGCTCGGCGGCCGGATCTGCCTGGCCGAACGCGAATTGCGCCAAACTAAGAAGCGCTGTTACGGCTAGGAGGAGCGATCGACCACCGGTAGCCCGGATGAAACCTTTGCTCGGTAGCGCCTCGTTCTTCATTCGCGGTGGAAGTAACGAGCACGTTACCGCACTGTCAACTTGCCCGGTTCGTTAATGGCGGCACATTAAACTAATCATGCGTACTTCCATTTCGGCCCGGGCGAACCTTGCATTGATCGAGGAGAATTATCGCCGCTGGCAAGCCGATCCGCGATCGGTGGATTCCGGTTGGTCCGCATTTTTTGAAGGCTTCGAGCTCGGCAACCTGCCGCAGCGAAACGGGACCACAACGGCTGTGACGACGGCGGCGCCTCAGGTCCGGGAGAACCCGCTGCAGACCCGAATCGACGGCTTGGTTTACGCTTATCGAACGCTCGGCCATACCATTGCGCGGGTGAACCCGCTGGCCGAGAGGCGCCCGGACAATTCACTGCTTAGCCTCCGCGAATTGGGGTTCAGCGAAAAAGATCTCGACCTGTCGGTCGCGTCAAAATTCTTCCGCAACAATCAGTCGATGACCCTGCGGGAGATGATCGCCACGCTGGAAAAGATTTACGCGGACACGATCGGCGCCGAGTTCATGCACATTCAGAATACCCGGATCCGAAACTGGGTGTTGCACCGGCTGGAGTCGCGTCCCGATAAACGTCACACGCCACCGAAAGTTCAGGTCGCGTTGCTTCGGGCGTTAATGGAGTCGGAGGCGTTCGAGCTTTTCCTGCATTCACGTTACGTCGGTCAGAAACGGTTCTCGCTGCAGGGAGCGGAATCGCTGTTAGTGATTTTGGATACCGTGTTGCACCGCTGCCCCGAAGTTGGGGTCGAAGAAATTTGCATGGGCATGGCTCACCGGGGTCGCCTCAATGTTCTCGCGAATTTTCTTCGCAAGTCGCTCAAGGTGATCTTTACCGAATTCACCGAAAACTATGTGCCGGACCTGGTCGCGGGCGACGGCGACGTCAAATATCATCTTGGTTATCGCAGCGTTCGCAAACTCGCGTCCGGTGGCGAAGTGGAAATTCGGCTGGCCGCGAACCCAAGTCATCTGGAAGCAGTTGATCCGGTGGTCGAAGGAACAGCGCGGGCTCGTCAGCGGATTCGCGACGACACCGAGCATCGGCGCAAGGTTTTGCCGTTGTTAATCCACGGCGATGCCGCTTTCGCGGGGCAGGGGATTGTGGCCGAAACTTTGAACATGTCGCAGCTGCCGGGTTACAGCACCGGTGGAACTCTGCACGCGGTGGTGAACAACCAGATCGGGTTCACCACGCTTCCGGCAGATGCGCGCTCTTCGATGTACGCCACCGATGTGGCGAAGATGATCGAAGCACCGATTTTTCACGTGAACGGCGCCGATCCACTCGCGGTGAAGCTGGTGACGGATATCGCGCTGGATTTCCGGCAGGAATTCGGCCGCGACGTGGTGATCGACATGTATTGCTATCGTCGTTATGGGCATAACGAAGGAGACGAGCCTTCGTTCACCCAGCCGAAGCTGTATGCCCGAATCGACAAACGCCCATCCGTGACTCAGCTGTACAGGCGCGAACTGCTGGACTCCGGCGTACTTACCGAAGACGACGCGGTTTCGTTGCAGACCGAACTCGAATTGCGGCTCGATATCGCGCTCGAAGAGGTAAAGGCGATTGAGAAGGAAAAGGCCGGGAAACTCGCGAAATTCACTGAATCAACCGCGGTGTTCCAGCCGGAGTACACCAGTTCGCCGGTGTCCACTGCGATTTCGGAGAAGACGTTAGCCAAGATTGTGGATGGGCTCACCCGAGTGCCACCCAACTTCAACGTCCAGCGCAAGATTCAACGCATCGTGATTGATCATCGCCGGAAGGTGTTCGAAAACGGCGGACCCTACGAATGGCATTATGCGGAGGCGCTGGCGTTCGGATCGTTGCTGCTGGAGGGCACGCCGGTGCGTCTGTCCGGGCAGGACAGCTCTCGAGGCACATTCAGTACGCGACATGCAGTGCTCTACGATGAGAAAACGGCCGAGCCTTACGTCCCCCTGCTGCACCTCGAGGAGGGCCAGGAGCGGATTTGTATTTATAACAGCCTGCTCTCCGAAGCTGCCGTTCTTGGTTTCGATTATGGGTATTCGCTCGATTGCCCCGGAATGTTGTGTTTGTGGGAAGCGCAGTTCGGCGATTTTGCGAATGGCGCCCAAACCATCATCGATCAATTTATTGTTTCGGCCGAATCGAAGTGGCAACGGCCGAGCGGCATCGTTCTGCTGCTGCCTCACGGATACGAAGGACAGGGACCGGAACATTCCAGCGGCCGTGTCGAACGCTTCCTGCAGCTGTGTGCGGATGACAATATCCAGGTCTGCAACCCAACGACCGCCGCGCAGTATTTTCATCTGCTGCGGCGCCAGATGAAACGCGATTTCGTGAAGCCACTCGTGATCATGACGCCAAAGAGTCTGCTCCGGGCGGCATTCGCCTCCTCACCGGCGGCAGATTTTACCAGCGGAAAGTTCGAAGAAATCCTGGGCGCGCCCAAAGTTGGACCTAACGATAAAATCAACCGAGTAATCCTGTGCTCAGGGAAAGTTTACTACGACCTGTTGAATTATCGCGATACCAATAAGATCGCCGATGCGGCAATCATCCGGGTGGAACAACTCTACCCGCTGGCTGAATCCAGACTGCGATCTCTGGTCAAGCCGTTTGCCAAGGCGAACAGCTGGATCTGGTGCCAGGAAGAGCCGCAGAACATGGGCGCTTGGAGTTTTATCGAGCCCCGATTGCGTGCCATGTTCAAACGCGACATCGCCTACGCGGGCCGTGATGCCAGTGCCAGTCCGGCAGTCGGCGCTCTCGCTCTCCACAAACGCGAGCAGGCGCGCCTGGTCAAAGAAGCGTTTTCGATCTGAGGTAAATCGGCATCTCTGCGGCCGATGCTAACGAATCGCAGCGCAGCTGCTCAAAGCGAGCGCCAGCGGTGCCATGGATTGACAACTCGCTCGGAGCTCGCGTTCCACCTTTTCTTGTCGGAGGCGCCCGATGGATCGGCATCTCCGAGGACGATGCTAAACAAGTAAACAGCGTAGCTGTTCAAGAGTGAGCGTGGACGGGCCTGTGGATTAGACCCCGCAGCTCGCGTTCCGTCTCTGCGGCCGACGAACAAAACCCGTTCGACGGCGTCGCCCAATTGCATAAGGTGCCGCACGTGAGCCTCGATGTAAAAATTCCTGCCGTCGGTGAATCGATCACCAGCGGAGTGGTGTCGGTTTGGCACAAGAAATCCGGCGAATTCGTGAACGCTGGCGACGCTTTGTTCACACTGGAGACAGACAAGGTTTCAACCGAGATCACTGCCGAGAAAGCGGGAGTTTTGGAAACAAAGGTGCCGGAAGGACAGGAAGTGAAAATCGGCGAGGTGGTAGCAACCATCGATGATTCCAAGACCAGTACGGAATCGCGAACATCAGCAAAAGCCGCTGACCAAGCTGCCGCCACTGCTGAGTCGCCCGGTGCAAGCAAACCGCCGTTGTCGCCGTCCGTCCGTCGAATCGTGGAAGAAGAGCACCTGGATGCGGACAAGATTTCGGGGACTGGGAAAGGCGGCCGCCTAACCAAAGGCGACGTGCTCGGTGCGACCCAGAGCAGATCTGGCGGCGAGAAGATCGCTCCGCCGGAAAAGGTAGCAGGCGGCGCCCTTACCGACGTGGCGGAGGCAGTCGTGCCGTCGCCGGCCGGACAGTCACAGGACGGCCGGTCGGTTAGGCGAAAAATGTCTCCCCTCCGGCGAAAAATTGCTGCGCAATTGGTCATGGCTCAGCAAACGGCGGCCATTCTCACGACATTTAACGAGTGCGACATGACCGCGGTGCAACAATTACGCACCGACTCGCAGGATGTCTTCACCAAAAAGAACGGGCTGAAGCTGGGATTTATGTCGTTCTTCGTGAAAGCGGCTGTCGAAGCACTGAAAGCTGTTCCGGCGATTAACGGGCGTATCGAAGGAGACGATTTCATCCAAAACAATTATTATGACATCGGCGTCGCGGTAGGGACGGAACGCGGCCTGGTGGTGCCGATTGTGCGCGATGCCGACAAAAAGAGTTTTGCCGACCTGGAGCGGGACATCGCTGGATTCGCGGTCAAAGCGCGCGAAGGTAAACTGAAGATCGAAGACCTAACGGGTGGAACGTTTACCATTTCCAACGGAGGCGTTTACGGTTCACTTCTGAGCACGCCCATCCTCAATCCGCCGCAGAGCGGGATCCTCGGGATGCACAAAATCATGCCGCGACCCGTGGCCATTGACGGCAAGGTTGAGGTTCGCCCAATGATGTATCTGGCGCTTAGCTACGATCACCGCGTCGTAGACGGCAAGGAAGCCGTGACTTTCCTGATCAAAGTCAAAGAGGGCATTGAAGACCCGAAAAAGCTTCCTCTCGACTTCTGAGCTCGGCGAGAACCCCTCACCTCCGTCCTCTCCGCCACCGCCCGGTAACAGCGCGGTCCACTTCTTCCTCGCCCCTGAGAGGCGAAAGGATTGAGGTGAGGGTTGGTCCGCGCTCCCAGCCATCGTCCGGAACAGGACGCGTTTTAAACCATCTTGTCGCGTTACGGCATTCTTTGCCTCTCCCTTTGCAAAGGCAGAGGATTAAGGTGAGGGATTGGGTCTTAGGAGAAAAGCATGGACAGATTTGACGTGATCATCATCGGTTCGGGACCGGGCGGGTATGTTGCGGCCATCCGGGCGGGCCAACTCGGGTTAAAGACCGCCATCATCGAGAAAGAGAAGGAACTGGGCGGCACCTGCCTCAACATCGGGTGTATTCCGAGCAAGGCGCTGCTGACATCGAGTGATCATTTTCATTTTGCCAAAAAGGAAGCGGGCAAACACGGCATCGTATTCGATAACGTGAACGTCGACGTAACCAAAATGCTTCAGCGGAAGGATAAGGTGGTGAAGACCCTGACCGGAGGTGTTCGGGCGTTGATGAAGACGAATAAGGTGACCACGTTTGAAGGGACGGGCACGATCACCGCTCCAGGAAAAGTATCGGTAAAATCTTCCGCGGGCGAGACTCAGGAATTAGAGACGAAAAACATCGTGATCGCCACCGGAAGTGTGCCGGTGGAACTCCCGTTCGCGAAGTTCAACGGCACGACGATTGTCAGCAGCACCGAGGCGCTGTCGTTTACCGAACCACCGAAGAAATTTCTGGTGATTGGCGCCGGTGCGATTGGCCTCGAGTTGGGATCGGTTTGGAGCCGACTCGGTTCGGAAGTCACAGTTCTCGAATTTCTGCCGCGGATCGCTCTCGGATTCGACCTTGAATTGTCCAATCTTCTTCAGCGTGCCCTAACCGCTCAAGGAATGACGTTTCACCTGGAAACAAAAGTCAACGGCATTAAGTCCGAAGGCGGCCGGATGGTAGCCACTGCGACCAAAGGATCCGAGGAACTGGCGTTCGATGCCGACAAGGTGCTGGTATCGGTGGGCCGACGGCCATTCGCCGATGGCGTTGGTGCCGATAAGGTCGGTGTCGCGTTCGATGAGCGGAAGCGGATCAAGGTGGACGAGCATTTTCGGACCAACGTCGAAGGAATTTACGCGATCGGCGATGTGATCCCCGGGCCCATGCTGGCCCATAAAGCAGAAGAGGAGGGGATCGCATGCGTGGAGGGACTTGCCGGAAAATCCGGCCATGTGAATTACGATGTGATTCCCGGAATCATCTACACTAATCCGGAGCTGGCAGGCGTTGGCCTAACCGAAGATCAGGCGAAGGAAAAAGGACTCGATGTGCGGATCGGCAAGTTTCCATTCCGGGCGAATGGTCGCGCACTTGCGAATGAAGATTTCGAGGGGGTAGTAAAGTTTGTCGCCGACGCAAAGACTGATCGGATTCTCGGCGCGCATATCCTACAACATGCCGCGTCGGAATTGATCGCGGAGCCGGCCTCGGTGATGGAGTTCGGCGGTAGCGCCGAGGATCTCGGCCGGACGTGTCACTCGCATCCCACGCTCAGCGAAGCAGTGAAAGAAGCGGCGCTGGCTGTGGATAAACGCGCTCTGCACATCGTTAACCGCTGAAGCTTCGGTTGCGAACCGCCCGCGTGAACGCCGCCTTTGCACAATGTGCATCCGCGAACCACGCGAAATGACACGAAAGCGGCGGGATTGACAGGATGGGCTCCGGTGGATCGCGATCTCCCAGCGCGATGCTGCTTCCAAGCGTCAGCAGGCGCTCAATATGCGCGGCTTCGCCGCGGAGCTTTAACATCGCGCTCAGAGACCGCGATCGACCACTCCGTTGCGGATTTTCCTTTTCGCGTCTTTTGGCGTGTTTCGCGGTTGAATCTTTTCTTCCATTTTTATCCGCGCCATCCGCGGCTAAATTGACTCGGTGCAAAGCACATCCGCCATTCTTCTGCGGAAGCGCAAGTTCAGCGACACCAGCCTGATCGTGTCCTGGTGCACGGAATCGCTGGGGTGCATTCAGACGATGGCTAAGGGCGCGCGCCGGCAGCGAAGCGCCTTTTCGGGGAAACTCGATCTGTTCTTCGAAGCGGAAATCCAAATCGCCACCAGTCGAAAGTCGGATCTGCACACCCTGACCGAAGTGGTGTTGCGCAATCCGTTCGCGGGGATCCGAAAAACTTATCTTCGAACACAGGCGGCTGCCTATTTCGTGGAACTGATCGAGCTATGCACGGAACGAGATCATTGTGAGCCCGAGCTGTTCGAGCTTTTGCGCCGAGCATTTGGGTTTTTGGACGCGAACGAGGCGAACGACCGCGCGATCAAGCATTTCGAAGCAGAGCTTGCGCGGATTACCGGGGTCGCGTCACCGAACATGAAGTCCGAGCCAGCAGCAGCGCTGGGAAACTTGTTTGGCAAATTGCCTTTGAGTCGCACACCTCTTTTGAAATCGATTGCCAGCACCGAACGGGGAGATTCAGCTTCACAAAAGACCGCTGCTCGCGGTCTACAGGCGGGTCGCCACTAACCGGAGATGATTATTATGTTCGTGTTCCGAAGCCTTTGCGCAGGAGCCGTGATCAGTCTGGCGCTCGTAACCAACGCCCGCGCCGGCGAGACTTACAAATTCGACCAGAATGGGTCCACCATCCGGTTCACAGTTCGCCATCTGCTCGGAACGGCGCGCGGTGACTTTGCCCGATTTTCTGGAACGATCGACCTCGATAGTGACCAACCGGAGAAATCCAGCGTGTCGGCGCGGATTGAGGTGGCGAGTATCGATACCGGGATTTCGAAGCGGGATAGCCATCTCCGCAGCCCTGACTTTTTCGATGCGCAAAAGTTTCCGGTGATCACGTTTAAAAGCCGTTCGGTCAAACGGACCGGTGAACGCGAGGGCGACGTGGCCGGCGACCTAACGATGCATGGAGTCACGCGCCCAATCGTGCTGCATGTGGAGATGGTGCAGCCGACCGGGGGTCGATCACGTTCGAAAGTCACGACTCCGCCACTGAACCGGCGCGAGTTCGGACTAATGTTTGGTGGCACTGCCGAAGCCGTTTCCGGAATTGGCCAGGAGGTTACGGTAAACATCGAAGTCCAAGCCGCGCACTCGGACTAACAGACCACGCCCGACGAACGTTAGTCGTGGCTAGTAGTGCGAAGAGGCGCACAGGAATGTGCGCCTCGGCATTCCAGGGGAAATCAGACCGCCCTGCGAGAGTTTTCTGTCAGATTCAGTGCACCGCACTGCGAGTTTGTGCCCGCAGTGCGGTCCGCATCATCAGAAATGGTTCTGACCGCCGTGATGATGTTTCTGATTCTTGTTTCTTCCGCCTTCGGTACCGGCGTCGTTGAGTTGGTGGTTTTTCACGTGTCCGTGGCCACCGCCGCGCGGATCTTTCGCCGGCTTTTGATCGCGCAGCTTCATGCTCTTTTTTGCTTTTGGCATTTTAGTTCCCTTCCTTTTTTGGGTTGTTGTTCGTTATCTGAAGGAGTTCCAGTGAACCAATTTGACGAGAAGTCCGACCGGTTTGGCCAGTCTATTGTTCCATCATTTTTGTTCATTTGGTGACTCACTTTGCATCTGTTTGATCACCATTTGTGCCATGCACTTTAAAACTGGAAGTAGGGGAGCCGATTCGGTCTAAATAGCTGGAGATAAATATTTTACCAGAAGCAACTTTTTGTGGCAGAAAACAGTGTCAGCCACCGTACGGCATCATTATAATACCAGACTGGCCTCATTGTGGGCATGGGCTGGACTCACCTTGTAGGGCTCTGGAGATCACCCGTTAGGCTTTTGTTCTGCTCAGGGTGATCCCCTGAAGGAAGTCAGGATAACCGGCGAGGGTCATCAGCAATGACCCCGCCAATATGCATGCCCGCTCCGGCGCTGCTGCAGGGCTGCAAGGATTGGATCTGAAAGGGCGTAGATCCCAAACGAAAGGGGTTACAACCGCTGGTCGCTCAGATAAATTAATGACCCATCAATTACTTCCACCTACGGAAGAAACTGATATGCAACCAAGATCGCCTATTATGCCCGAGGTTGCTGACCATCTAGTCGATGGTATGAGGGTCGCAGGCGTAGCGCTATTGGGCATTTTTCTACTGGCCAATTGCTCACGGCCACAGTCGCCCGGCGTCGGCCGAGTTGAACTGAGCGTCTTAATGGATGCCGATGTCAATGGCGACTGGCACGCATTCATTGCCGAATTCGAAACGCTCAATCCCGGGGTTCATGTCAATTATGTCGAAGGCCCCAGCGAGACCAATGCCCGCGAAGATCTTTACGTTACCTCACTGCTCGGCGGGCAAGCGGTTTACGATTTGATATATGCCGATGTTGTCTGGGTACCCAAATTTGCCGCCGCCGGCTGGCTCGAAGACGTGACCGATCGGTGGCCGGCCGAACATTGGAACGAATTTATTCCCGGCGCGGTCGAAGGGGGCAAATACAAGGGCCGCATTTATCGCGTGCCGCAGCACATCGATGTTGGCATGTTTTTCTATCGGCGCGATTTACTCGAGGCCGCGCATGAATCGCCGCCGGAAACCTTCGATGATCTCGTCCGCGTTGCCCAAAAACTCCAACATCCCAACCAACTTTGGGGCTACGTCTGGCAAGGGAAACAATATGAAGGTTTGATTTGTGATTTCATGGAGGTGCTCACCGGCTTCAGCGGTTTCTGGATCAAGGCCGACACGAACGAAGTCGGGTTGGATCGACCTGAAGCAGTTCGCGCACTCCAGTGGATGCACGATACGATTCGGCAAACCAGAATTTCGCCCCCTGGCACGACGGCTTACACGGAAGAAGAGAGCCGGCTGATTTTCCAGAGCGGTCGCGCGATTTTTTTGCGCAACTGGCCGTATGTTTGGATTACTTCGCAGCAGGTTGGCTCCCCGATGATCGGCAAAGTGGGAATCAAGCCGATGCCGGCAATGCCCGATGGGCTTCCGGCCGCGACGCTCGGCGGATGGGGCATGTCGATAGCGAAAAATTCGCGGCACAAAGATGAAGCGTGGAAGTTTTGCGAATACGTGAGCGCGCTCCCGCAGGTGATGCGGGTTCAAGCGCACCGCGGTAATCCGCCGGCAATCAAAGCGTTTTACGAAAACAGCAATGACCCGGCCTGGCGTGATATTTACCGCGTTATGGAGACCGCCGTCGTTAGGCCACGTATTCCGCAATATGCACAGGCCTCGGACATCCTGCAGCGTTACGTCAGCGCCACATTGACCGGGAGAATGACCGCGGTCGATGCCATGAACGCAGCGGCGAAAGAAACCCGTTTGTTGCTCCGCCAGTGAAAACGCGCGCGAGCGATCAGACCTTCGGCGCGCTACTCGTCTCGCCTGCAGCCGCGTTTGTCTGCTGCATCGCCATTTATCCAATCCTGCGCGTCCTATGGTTGAGTTTCTTTACCCAAAATCTCGGCACCTCACTCATTCCGAAGTTTGTCGGGATCGACAATTATGTCCGGCTGGCTAACGACGGCCATTTTTTCTCGACTGTGCGCACGACGCTCTTCTTCACGTTTGTGTCGGTCTCGATCGAGCTCGTCTGCGGTCTGGGCTTCGCGCTCCTGCTCAATCACGAATTCCGTGGCCGCGTGGCGGCGCGTGCGGCGATGCTCGTGCCCTGGGCACTCCCGACCGCGGTGCTGGCATGGGCATGGAGCTGGATTTTCAACGATCAATTCGGCGTTATGAACGATCTCCTGCGGCACGCCGGCGTTTTGGTACGCCCAATCGCCTGGCTCGGCAGCGGATCGACCGCGTTGTTTGCGGTCATCTTTGCCGACGTCTGGAAAACCACCCCCTTTGTCGTGATCATTCTGCTCGCCGGTTTGCAAAACATTCCCGGCGAGTTGTACGAAGCCGCCGCGATCGATGGCGCGAGCGTTTGGAAACGGTTTCGCTTCATTACGCTGCCATTGCTGTTGCCGTCGATTATGGTCGCGCTGCTGTTCCGCGCGATTCAATCGTTCGGAATTTTCGATCTCATTTTTGTCATGACCGGAGGCGGACCTGGCGGTGCGACCGAAACGCTCGCCATTTACACTTACAACACTTACCTGCGTTATCTTGATTTCGGTTACGGGTCGGCAATAATCGTGGCCAGCTTCGCCTTGATGTTGATCTTCACGGCGCTGGTTTATTGGCCACTCGCGCGCGCGCGCGTCCAGTTTGCTAACGAATGAAACGTGCCGCTTTTTACGGGCTCATCTGGTTCGTTGTACTCTGGTGCCTCGCGCCGTTTTTGTGGCAAATCGTGACTTCACTCAAATCGAACGCTGAGATTTCGGCGTTACCGCTCACCTACATTCCGCATCAGCCTAGTTTGCAACATTACCATGCGCTCTTCGTTCGGAAACCGTTCGCGCGTTATCTGCTCAACAGCTTCGTAGTCGCCGCTGCATCCACCATCCTGTGCGTCGGTCTCAGCGCGCTCGCCGCCTATGCCGTGTCTCGACTGCGCATGCGTAACTCGCGTGCCATGCTCGCTGCCCTCATCGTCATCTCGCTCTTTCCGCCGATCATCTTCTTCTTTCCGCTTTACGAAATGATGCGCGCGGCGGGTCTGCTCAATAATCCGTTAGCGCTCATCATTCCCTACACGACATTCAATCTACCGTTCTCAATCATCGTGCTGGCGACATTTTTCCGCACAGTTCCTTCCGACATCGAAGACGCAGCGAAAGTCGACGGTCTTGGCCGATTACAAATTCTCTGGCGGATCATTTTGCCGTTATCGGCGCCGGCACTCGCGACCACCGCCATTCTCGTTTTCATCTTTGCCTGGAACGAATTTCTGTTCGCGCTGACCTTCATGACCAATGACCGGATGAAAACGGTTACCGCGGGCATCGCGACGCTCAGCGGTACGACCGTTCACGAAACTCCCTGGGGTCCGATTGCTGCGGCGGTGGTTGTGAGCACAATCCCGCTAATTCTGATCGTGGCGATTTTTCAGCGCCGTATCGTGCAAGGTCTCACGGCCGGCGCGACCAAAGGTTGAGCAGAACTGACGATACTCGGTCTTAGCGCGACACACTACGGCTTGACATGACACCTGCCATAGGTGCCATATATGGTAGACATGCTGGTTCTCGCCCTTACCTGGGTCGACGTGGTTTGCTGGATCGTCTGTTTTTGGTGGATGCACCGCATCTCCTCCCGCCAAAATGCGACGCTCGAAGAGCTTCACCAGGTAACCAGACGGATCGAGCAGGTTGCCCGTTCCGAGCACGATCTGATTCAGGACGTTCACCCGCAGGTGAACGAAATCAAAGAACGGGTCGAGACCGTTGTCAAAGCTGTGATTAATGAGGAAGAGAAGTCAAAGGGCTAAGCCCGTTGTTACCACTCCCACGCCATGGAGATAACCGCCCTCGGCGACTCAGCGCTTCTTCTGCACGTTCGGCAAACTTTTGAAGAAGCGCCTAACGAGGCGCTCGATGAAGTCCTCGGGTATTCCGATTTTCTTCGCCGCGCCCAATTGCCCGCGGTGGTCGAAGTCGCTCCGGCCTACACCAAGGTAGCGTTGTACTACGACGCGAGCCGGGCCGTCGAAGCAGGTGCGGACCCAGGTGGCGTGTTCGAATGGATGGCTGCGCGGGTGCAAACCGAGATCGCCAATGGAAACATTCGGCTCAAAAGATCGCCCGGAAGCCCTATCGAAATTCCGGTCTGCTACGATGAGAAATTTGCGCCCGATCTGGATGAGGTAGCGAACCACGTAGGCGTGTCGACTGAAGAGGTTATCGACATGCATTCAGGCGCTGCCTATCGGGTGAGCTGTCTGGGATTTACCCCCGGTTTCCCTTATCTCAGTGGATTGCCCGCCCGTTTGGCTACGCCACGGCGACCGGTGCCCAGGAAAGAAGTTCCCACTGGGTCAGTTGCTATCGGTGGCAATCAAACTGGTATCTATCCGATCAAATCGCCCGGAGGTTGGAACATCATCGGGCGGACACCAGTTAGGCTTTTCACTCCGCAGAAGAGTCCACCCGCCTTGTTGTGTGCGGGAGACACCGTTCGGTTCCGCTCGATCAGCCGTAACGAATTCGAAAACTTGGCAGGATAAGATATGATGCGATTCGGAGCACGTCTCACCGTTCGGCACCCGGGATTTTTCAGTCTCGTTCAAGATTTGGGGCGGATTGGTTATCGACGCTTTGGCGTGTCTGTGGGCGGCGCGCTGGATCCTCACGCGCTGCGGATCGCGAATCTGCTGGTCGAAAACGAACCGGGCGCCGCGGGTCTGGAGATTACGTTTGGCGGCTTTCGCGGTCATTTTGACGATCGAAGGCTGGTCGCCTGGTGCGGCGGTCGATTCGATGTGCGGATAGGCTCCGTGCCCCTGCCCGCCGGCCATGTTGGTGCTATCGAAGCCGGCGAAGAATTGGTCGTTAACCCACCGACGGGCGGCTGCCGGGCCTGGCTGGCCATCTCGGGGGGCATTGATCTGCCGAAGATACTCGACAGCCGATCGACAGATCTCCGGGCAGAGTTCGGCGGCCTCGACGGTCGAGTGCTCCGGGCTGGCGATGTTATTCCGCTCGGGGACCAGACTAACGGTGCCAGCGATGTGTCCGGTTTGTTGCGGAAGGAGAAAATATCGGCCTGGTCTGCGCCCGCCAATTGGACCTCTACGGCTCAGGCTTCACCGGTGCTTCGGTTCGTTCGCGGCGGTGACTGGGACCGGTTCGATCCATCCGCTCACCAGATTATCGGGCATCAGATTTTCAGCCTTTCATCGGACTCGAATCGCATGGGCGCGCGTTTGGACGGGCCGTTATTATGGCGGAAGGACTACGCCGATTTGATCTCTGAAGCGGTCGTGCCAGGAACCGTGCAGGTGCCCCCGAACGCTAAGCCGATCCTGTTGTTAGGCGATTGCCAAACCATAGGTGGTTATCCAAAGATAGCGCACGTCATCACGGTTGATCTGGCAGCCGCGGCCCAATTGCGGCCTGGGGACTCGTTTCGGTTTCGGGAAGTCTCGATGGCCGAAGCGCACCGATTCCTTTTTCAACGCGAACGTGACCTCGGCCTGTTCCGAGTAGGCTTAGAGGCGCGGGCTGCATGAAATCAGCCATCGATCTAAACTCGGATATGGGCGAAGGCGCCGGCTCCGACGACGATCTTCTTTGTCTGGTGAGTTCCGCAAATATCGCCTGTGGTTTTCACGCCGGCGACGCCGACACAATGAAGCGCACGATTTCAGCCGCGCGCGAGAGATCTGTAGCGGTGGGTGCTCATCCGAGCTTGTTCGATCGGGACAACTTTGGCCGAACCGAATTGCCGGTGACGGCGGAACAGGTCTATGACGCTGTCGTTTACCAGTTGGGAGTATTCCAGGCGATTGCGGAAACGGAAGGCATGCTGGTCAGCCATGTTAAGCCACACGGTGCTCTATATAATATGGCTGCCCGTGACGGGCAGCTCGCAGCGGAGATCGTGCGGGCGATGGCGACGGCTGATCGAGCTCTGCGATTGTTCGCACCCAACCGAAGTGAGCTGGCCAAAGCAGCCGCTCGTGCCGGTATAACCGTCGTCGCCGAGGTGTTCGCCGACCGCAATTACATGCCTGATGGCTCGCTGGTGCCTCGGTCTCACCCGGATGCGTTGTTGTGCGATCCGGAAATCGCGGCCCAACGCGTTGTGCGGATGTTGCGAGAATCCAAGGTCCAATCGATTGATGGCACCGACGTCGAGCTCCGGGCAGAAACGGTGTGCGTCCATGGAGACACTCCCGGTGCAGTCCAATTCGCGCGCGCGCTACGCGAGCATCTGATCAAAGAAGGCGTCGAAATTCGCGCGCCGCAATGATGCACAATCGGTGGCATCGGCCGCTGGCGATGATCCTATTAAACTCATCGGCGAGCCGCCGATGCCACAAGCAACTGCGCTGTGAACACCGCTACCAACTCACGAATGAGTAATCCGGCGCCGCAACTCGAGCGCCGGCTTGGACCGCTCGATGCCACCATGATCGTGATGGGGTCGATGATCGGCTCCGGCGTGTTCATCACTTCAGCGGAATCAGCGCGCCTGATCGGTTCACCGGGCTGGCTGTTGCTGGCCTGGACCGTTGCCGGTCTTTTGACGATCACCGGCGCATTGTGCTGTTCCGAATTAGCCACCATGATGCCGCAGGCGGGTGGCGTTTACGTGTTTCTGAGGCAAGCTTACGGCCCATCGTTAGGCTTCCTTTACGGATGGACGTTATTCCTGGTCATTCAGACCGGAACCATCGCTGCGGTGGCAATCGCCTTCGCGAAGTTTGTCGGCGTATTCAGTCCGTGGGTTGCTTCCGACCATTATCTCATCGCGCCACTTGGAATTGGTGGGCACTACGCCGTAGCCTTATCGACTGAACAGCTCGTGGCCGTGTCGCTGATTGCACTGTTGACCTGGACCAACACCCGCGGGCTCGAAATCGGCCGAATTGTTCAGAACACATTTACCCTCATCAAATCCGTCGCCCTCGCGGGCGTAGTGCTCGTCGGCCTAATGTTTGGCTGGAACTCGCTGTCAGCGGCGTGCTCCTCGGCCTGGTGGGATCCCGTTCGTAACGGCTGGAGTGCTTCAATTGCTCAGCCAGGTTTAACGCTCGCTGGCGGACTGGCCCTGGCGGTGCTGTTCGGAAAAGCAATGGTTGGACCGGTATTCGCGCAGACTGCCTGGACTAACGTCACGTTTCTTGGAAGCGAAATCCGTGATCCCGGACGGAATCTGGCGCGGGCACTACTTTACGGTTGCGGAATCACGGTCGTTCTTTACGTGCTTGCTAACCTCGCCTATGTCGCGGTGCTGCCGTTGTCGGCTATTCAGAATGCGCCGCAAAACCGGGTCGCGGTAGCGATGATGAACGCGGTGTTCGGTCATCCCGGCGCGGTTTGCATGGCCGGTGCAATCGTGATCTCGACGTTCGGGTGCAACAATGGGCTGATTCTCGCCGGCGCTCGGGTCTACTTCGCCATGGCGCGGGACGGCTTGTTCTTCCGAAGTGTCGCCACGACGAACCGCCACCACGTCCCGGCAGTCGCATTGTTCGCGCAGGGGGTGTGGACAGCATTGCTGACATTGCCGCGAACCGTTGCGCTCGATCCCGCAGGAGGTCCGCCGCGCTACGGGAACGTCTACACCCAGCTGCTGGAATACATCGTATCGGCCGATCTCGTTTTCTACGCTCTCCTGGCGGCGGCCGTTATCGTATTGCGGAAGAGATCACCTGATGCCGAGCGGCCGTATCGCACCTGGGGCTATCCGTTTGTTCCGATCGTATCGATCGGTATCGCAGTCGCGTTAACGTTGGACCTCACCTGGCTGGCGCCCACCACGTCGGGAATTGGCATCCTCATCGTGTTAACCGGCGTGCCGATCTACTTCTTGTGGAGACGGCGCGCCGTCCCTGGTTAGGGTAAATCCAGCACTGCGCCCGAATCTCACCGCGTCCGACCCTTTGTGATGTCGAGCGCAGTTGAGACATCTCTCAGTCTGGCGAGCGAACCGAGGGTTTAGAGTTAGAGATTTCTCCACTACGGTCGAAATGACAAAGCAGGATTAGACGATTGCCGGCTAAAGTTGCTGCTGTGGCCAACCCTGTTGCCTAACAAAGGACTATCGCATCCTTTGTCATGGCGACACATCTCATTCTGGCGAGCTCAGCGAGAAAGCGGCTCTGCGCTTGATAGCGCCGCCCGCCTTATTCTTTTCTTCCCGTCGCAGACACTCCACGAAATTGGCCGCCGTTCCGGGATGCTAATGACATCAGCATCTGCCTCTCTTCGTCGCGGTCTTCGCCCGTCACATAGTAAATTACGTGAACTCGCGCCGATCTCCTCAATCCTTTTTGCCCTTCGGCCGCGACGTGCAACAACGTTTCCGGCGCAATCGGCTTCATCCCTCCTTTGTGTTCGGCAATTGTAGCGTTGCCGTCGGTTAACATATAGATCACCTCCGGTTTCAAATCGAAAGCCGACCGGAGCGCTAAATCGTGGCGAGTCCCTCCGGCTTCGCCCTTCGTCGGTCGCGCCGTTTTCATGTTTACTTCGTTCTCAATGTGGTCGATGGCGGCCCGCTTATTTTCTTCGGTGGCGGGAATGAGTTCCGATTTCCATGACCTCGCGCTGCCAGCCCAGCGCACAATCCCGAACTGAATGTTGTCCCCGAGACTTTCCACCAGGCGAATCGCTTCATCGCGGATCGTCTGAAAATTCTGCTCTTTCCCTTTCTTGACCAGCTTCCTGCCGTCCGCATCGCCGGTTCGGGTAAACATCGAATCAGAAACGTCGATCATGATCACCACGCTGCTACTCTTGTCGCGGATCCCGAAAAAGTTGATCGCCGCGCCGGCGTTGGTACCAGCAGCCGAGCCAATCATGGCTGCTTGTGCTCCGAACTTTGCGTTCTGCCCGGCAGCCGCCATCAACGGTCCCGGCGTTGCACTCTTCAGTCCCGACACATCCGGCAGCGGCGGCAGGGTAATCTTCGCAATGCCCGCTGTCAGTATGCGTTTCGGAATTATCGGAGGCGCAGTCTTCATCTTTTCCTGAAGCTGCACTTTATGCTGAATGGCGCGCTCGCTGCGGTTAGGCGACTTAGGGCCAGCTTGAAATGTCAGTTTGCGGGCGGCGGTGTAGTGCGAAACCACGAGATAACCGGCACCTAATCCGAAGAGGAGGTGAACGGCGATGCTGATCAGCAGGAACTCACGTCGTTTCCACCATTTGTCGCGCCCACGTGTTCGCGATGGAGGCGCGACGGGCTCAGCTTCGGAGTTTTTAGGCATCGTTAGGCCCGGGATTCTGTAGGGCCATAGACTACAATGCCATGACGCTGGCGTTCAGTTCAATCCAACTCTCGCTCCTGCAAGATTTGGCCGCTTCACACCAGCGCTTCAATCCTTGTCATGTCCAATCCCGCGGCCGCATATGCGGAGGCGGAGCCACGGCGCTTCTAGAGAGAAATTGCCTGATTGCAGCCGGAAGGGCGCTTCTAATCTGATGTTTCCGATCTCTACGGCGGCTAGAACGGGCACGATTCACGCTGGTCCCATCCGTTAGATTGCGGGCTTGCGTCGCCTGCGTTTATTCGGGACTTATAATGCAGCCGATGCCGAAGAAAACTAAAGCGCGTATTCTGCACGTCGACGATAACCAGGACACCCGTCTACTCATGGCGGCGGTGCTAGGAGACGCGCAGTATGGCGTGATGACCGCGGGAACGATCGCTGAAGCGTTACAGCTGGCCCATGAAATCCAGTTTGATTTATTTATTCTCGACATCCGTCTGGACGACGGCACCGGCATTGAGCTTTGTCAGAAGCTTCGCGAACTGCAGCCGAAGGTTGGCGTGCTGTATTACTCCGCTTACGCCAGCGATACCGAGCAGCAGAGGGCGTTAGCCATGTGTGGCGATTCCTACTTGCGGAAGCCAGTCGGAATTGCCGATCTTGAAGAGGCGGTCGCCAATCTGTTGGCGAAAAAGGGTATTGGCGTCGAAGGCCCACCGCCCGAACAAGCGCCGGCTGCTCAGCCGCCGGCGTAACGCTGCGTTTCGCCGGTTGGTAGAGGCGATTGACCTCGATCGCCATGGCGGTTCGGGTGAACCGCCGCTACCAAAAGATTAAGGAGGCTTTACCGCGAAGCGTCTGCACCGTTTTCCCCGAACTCGGCGATGGCCTTCGTAAAAACCTTTCCGAAATCCTTGAGTTTCTGTTTGCCGACGCCTTGGACGAGACTGAATGCCTGTAGATCCGTGGGACAATCGCGCGCCATTTCCCTTAAAGCGGCATCAGAGAAGATTACGTAGGCGGGCACGTCGCGTTGATCGGCAATCACGCGGCGCAATTGCTTGAGATGCTCGAACAACCGCTCATCGCACTGAATCTCTCCCGGTTTTTGTTTTCGCGGTTTGGATGCTTTCGGTTCAGGCGGTTTTGTCAGGGTGATTGAACGCCGTTCTTTCAGCGCAGTTAGGCCGTGCGGGGTTAGTTGAAGCGTCGCGAACTTGCCCGGTGCCGTTGCCACGAGGCCAAGTTGGGTCAGCTCCCGGCCGATTGCCTGCCACGATCCACGAGGCAGATCCGAGCCGATGCCATAAGTCGATACCGTGTCATGTCCCCTTTGCCGGATCGCTTCGGTGTCGGCGCCGGCCAAGACGTCTACGATATGATTTAATCCAAACGGAAATCCGCTTTTCTGCTGGACCCGATGGACGCACGACAAAAATTTTTGTGCGGCCAGCGTTCCGTCGAACGTCTCCTGCGGCTCCAGGCAATTGTCGCATCCGTTGCATTCGACCGATAATTCCTCGCCGAAGTAACGCAGCAGGGTCGCGCGCCGACATTGACGCGTTTCCGCATATGCAACCATCGTCCTGAGCTGCTCGTGCGCGATTCGTTGTTCGGATTCGCTTTTATCCTCGATAAAACGTTTCTGTTTCACCACATCGCCGATGCTGAAAAGCAACACACATTCACCGGGCAAGCCATCGCGGCCCGCTCTCCCGGTTTCCTGGTAGTAGCTCTCGAGATTCTTGGGCAGATCGTAATGCACCACGAACCGGACGTTCGGCTTGTTAATTCCCATCCCGAACGCAATCGTCGCAGTGATCACCCGGACATCGTCCCGCAGAAAACCCTCCTGCACCCGCGCCCGAGCGTCCGATTCCATGCCTGCGTGGTAGGCTCGTGCCTTGATCCCGTCGGCCTGAAGTTTCTTAGCGAGAGTTTCGGTGGCTTTTCGGCTTGCGCAGTAGATGATGCCGCTATCGTTAGGCCGTTCCTTCACCAGGCTCAGGGTCTGGTCGTAAGGCGAGGCTTTGGCCAGGACCCGATAGTTCAGATTCGGCCGGTTGAAGCTCGCCACGTAGCATCGTGGCTCATTCAGCTTCAACTGTTTCAGAATATCAGTGCGCACCCGCTCCGTCGCCGTAGCCGTTAGGCCCATGATCGGCACATCGGGCAGATGCCTCCTCAACTTCTTCAGCTCGCGATATTCCGGCCGAAAATCATGACCCCATTCACTAATGCAATGCGCTTCATCGATTGCGATTTGCACGATGTCCCAGTTCAGTGCGCGATCGATGAATCCATCCAACATCAGCCGTTCTGGCGCCAGGTAGAGCATTCGGTACTCGCCCCGGTGCAAGCCGCGGAACCGAGCGCGCGCTTCGTCACCGTCGAGCGTTGAATTCAGAAATGTCGCGGCAATTCCGCTGGCATGAAGCGCGTCGACCTGGTCTTTCATCAGCGCGATTAAAGGCGACACTACGATGGTGAGACCCCGGCGGAGCAGGGCCGGCAATTGAAAGCAGATCGATTTGCCTCCGCCCGTGGGCATCAGCGCCAGCACATCCCGCCCGGCCAACGCGTCGGTGATGATTTCTTCCTGGAGGGGCCGGAAGTCGTCGTAACCGAAATGTTTTTTGAGAGCGGCGTGAAGGTCCATGCTCGTAGCACAATTATTTCCACACGCCTCTGGATCCGCATAGCCGATTTTCGATAAATTAAGCCTGCGGCTGATTACGACGGACGATTTCATCTGCGGTGGAACCCGTTGTTGTGCCGGAGCCATGCACGATCGCGATGCCCATTATTGGCGGCGGTTTGATCATTCGGCAATTGCGCAAACGCAACAAAGCCGGCTGATCTGTAGCCCAGGGCGTCGACCGTCCGCCGCTTCTGTAGCGGCGGTCTATGACCGCCGATTCCGGTGGTTCTGTGACTACCCGTCGCGCTGCCCGCGGGAGACGTTATCTAGTTGTAGAGCGCGCGCAGTGGAAGGTAAGAAGCGCTAGTTGTGCATCCGACCGTTGAACTGCTCGAAGAACTTCTCGTATTGCTCCTGGCCGGCTTCAGCCGCGAAGCGGAGCGGGTGAACGCGTTTGACGCACACTTCGTCGACTTCGCCTTCCGTCTGCAGGATTTGCATGACCTCGGCGATAAACTCGTCGAGCGGCATCGCTTGCGGATCGTTGGCCTGGTGCTCGCCCATCAACGTGGTCTGCACATACGGCGGCACGATTTCGATTACCTCCACGTTCGTCTCCTTTAACTGGTAACGCAGCGACTGGCTGTAGGAGTGAATGGCGGCTTTGGTGGCGCCGTAGGTCGGGGTCATGGCCAGCGGCACGAAGGCGAGGCCGGAGGAAACGGTCATCACGGTCGCGTGCGGTTGCCTTTGCAGCAGGGGCAGCAAAGCGCTCGTTAGGCGAATCGGGCCGAGGAGGTTCGTCGCGACGGTCAGCTCGGCGGTGGAAAGATCGAAAGCTTCGGCGAGTACATCTTCCGGGCGCATGATGCCGGCGTTGTTGATCAGGACGTTGAGCGATGGGTACTCCTGCGGCGCGCGCGCGGCCAAGGACTGGATGCTGCGCGGATCGGTGACATCGAGCAAAGCGGAGCGCATCCCCGGGTTCGCGGCGGTCGTCGCGTCGAGCGTCTTCCGGTTGCGACCGGTGATGATGACGTCGTTGCCGACGCGATGAAACGCTTCCGCAAGCCCGCGCCCGATACCCGACCCGCCGCCGGTGACAAGGATGGTATTTCCGCTCGTATTCATATTAGCGAGTGTCCGCGCGATTGTCGCCTTGGCAATAAATCGTCGACCCGCCAATACCAGAGCGCGAAAACTCGCCCAGTTTCTGCGACGGCGCTCGATGAGTAGCGTCGCGCTGCCGAGTACAAAAGGCTCCGCTCCCGGAAGAAGAACGACCCCCTCGTTCGACCGAGGACCCACCACCCTTTGGCCCATGGGGTTGGGGTTGTTTTTTCCACGACGAAGTAGCGGCGCAGTCGTCGACGGTGCGCTTTTCGTTCGGGTCACGCGAATTTGATAAAGGTCCCCAGATCGCCGCACTAAGGCGGCTCCCACATTTCCCGGATTCGAGAACTGGTTGGCTCATGAGTGTCGGTTAGGCGCGTCGTTCTCGAATTGACTGAAGGATTTCGGCAACCGCTTGATCACGCGGTTTCGCGCCGAGATTGCCTTGGCCGTGCACCCGGACACTAACGGCACCGGCTTCCATGTCTCGCTTACCGATAACCAGCATCGTGTGAACCTTCATTTCTTCAGCGCGAAGGATTTTTCCGTTAATCTTGTCGCTACTCAGGTCCAATTCCGCGCGCACTTCATGTGAGCGCAGTTCGGTGTGAATCGCCCGCGCGTAATCGATCAACGAGGGCTCGTCGCCGATCGTTAGGATCCGAACTTGTTCCGGGGCCAGCCAGAGCGGGAAATTGCCGGCGTAATGTTCGATGAGGAATCCGATGAACCGCTCATGCGTGCCGAGCGGCGCGCGATGAATGCAGATCGGAATTTTTTCGGTGTTGTCACGATCTTTGTATCGGAGATTGAAATTACGCGGCTGCGCGAAGTCGACCTGATTGGTCGCGATGGAGAACTCGCGTCCAATGACGCTCCATGCTTGCACGTCTATTTTCGGACCGTAGAACGCCGCTTCGTTAGGCACTTCGACATAGTTGATGCCAGAGCTTTTCAACACGTTGCGGGTCATGTCTTCGGTTTTCTTCCACAGCTCGGGTTCGTTGGCGAATTTTTGGCCGAGCTTCGCCGGATCGTGGGTTGAAAACCGCATTAGATATTTGTCGATACCAAACAGCTTGAAGTATTTGAGATACATCGCGTTCACCGCATTGAACTCGGTCTCAAATTGATCCGGCCTACAATAGATGTGGGCGTCGTTCATCTGCATGGAACGGACGCGCATCAGCCCAAACAGCTCGCCGCTCTGTTCGTAGCGATAACAAGTCCCGTACTCGGCGAACCGTAACGGTAGGTCGCGATAGCTATGTGGCACCGCCGCAAACAATTTGTGATGATGCGGGCAGTTCATCGCCTTTAGGTAATACCGATCCATCGGCAACTCCGATCGCATCTTGTCTGCCTTACCCAGGATCTCATCCAATGCCTCAGTCGTTAGGGGCTTTTCCAGCATTTCCCGAAACACTTCTGGACGAAGCAAAGGCCGAGAAATGTCCGCTCCTTCTCCGACGAGCTCCATTGGGGGAAACATTGACTCCGCGTAATAGGGCAGATGGCCGCTTTTAAGATAAAGGCTCTCGCGCGCAATGTGCGGCGTGCGAACCCGTTGATAACCCGCGGCGAACTCCGTCTCTTTCGCCAGTTTCTCGAGTTCTTCGATCATCGCGGCGCCGTGGGGCAGCCACAACGGCAAGCCCGGGCCCACGTCATCATCGATCACGTAAATCTGGAGCTCTTTACCGAGCTTCCGATGGTCCCGCTTCTTCGCTTCCTCCAGCATGGTGAAGTATTCATCCAGCTGCGTTCTGTTCTTGAATGCAGTGCCGTAGATGCGCTGCAGCTGCGGGTTCTTTTCGTCCCCTTTATAATAAGCGCTGGCCACACTGGTCAGCTTGAATGCTCCAATATTTCCCGTCCGCATTACGTGCGGCCCGGCGCAGAGGTCAATAAAATCGCCATTCCGATACAGTGAGATCGCTTCGCCTTCCGGAATATTTTCGATGATGTCCACTTTGAAACGACTCGGCTCGGACCGATCGCCTAGCGCCGCCAACCGACCTTTGCGCCCAAGATCGAGAGCTTCGTCGCGCGAGACCTCCATGCGTTCGAAGGGATGATTGGCTTTGATTTCCTTTTTCATCTCCGCCTCGATCTTCTCGAAATCGTCGGGCGAAATCCGATGGGCCAGATCCAGATCATAATAGAAGCCGTTCTCGACCGGCGGCCCGGCCGCAAACTGCGCCTCCGGCCAAATCCGCAGAATCGCCGTCGCCAAAATATGCGCAGCCGAATGACGCAACCGTTCGATGTCGGTCATCTGCGCGCGCTGCTCTAAAGTCTTGCGTTCCTCCTGCATAAAGCCGGTGAAATTAACCACGAAGGGGGCAAACGACACCTAGAATTTGGGTGAGCGCCTTCGGCGGAAGCCAGCAGGACAGACTAGTTAATCTCCGCCAGCTTTTTCAGATCGAGCCGTTTCACCCATTGCTGAAGCTCTTTGGGATCGGCCCCGGTCAGTTCTACCTGGACGAAGTAGCGCTTACCGACCATCAACCAGAGTGAGCCATGTTTCCGCTCAGTTTCGTAGGCCTCGAATCCAGGGTTGCCTTCGACCGTGATCGATTTGCTGTAACCCTCAAGGGTCTCGCTGTTGTAGTTCCACGCCGCCGTCGTCGCACTGGCATATTCAGGATTGGCGGCTGAATCGAGAATACTGATCGCAGCTGTCGGCACGTTGTTGCCGGTTCCCTTTTTGTAGTCGCGATGGACATTCGTCAGGGTAAAACCGCCTACCTCGGACGTTGATCCTTCGGCTTCGTCGGCGGTCCAACCGGCCGGTGGTTCGGGCAGAAGCGAGAGTAGTTTGTGATAATCGACGACCTCTGGCGCGTCCGGCGAGGGCGGTGCCTGAGCTGGCGCCGGTTGCGACATTAAGAACAGCATGGCGGCTAATACCAGGTAAGCCGTCGCGATTCGTGCCGCTATGGATGTAATGGTCATGTGCTTGGCCCCGCAATTCCCTCTGTACTCGATTGACTTTGCCTCAGCGGTTTGTCAAGACGCGATTCATGAGCAGCACCCGCGGACGATTATGGTTGTTGTGGGCCGTTGGGATAGCCGCCGTCGCCGTGCGCCTGATTGCGATCAACCAGCCGTTCATTGATCCATGGAGTTGGCGCCAAGCCGACGTTGCCGCAATCGCCCGCAACTACTCCGAAACGGGCTTCCATTTTGCGTATCCGCAAATCGACTGGAGCGGTGGCGACAAGGGTTACGTTGGCTCTGAATTTCCGATCCTGCCGTTTACGGCAGCAGTTATCTATCGGATCACAGGCGTTCAGGAATGGGTCGGTCGCAGCCAGGCGGTGTTTTTTTTCGCACTCTCCATCCCGTTTTTCATCGCGCTGGTGGCGGAGATATTTGGGGAGGCGGCGAGCGTGTGGGCGCTTCTGTTCTATGCCTTCGCGCCATTGGCCTTGATGGCGAGCCGCTGTTTTATGCCGGATATACCGTCTCTTAGTCTGTCGATTGTCGGTCTGTACTGTTTTCGATCGTGGATTACTGAGCCGCGGCCTCGCATGTTCATCGTCGCGGCGCTCAGTACATCGCTTGCGATTTTGATCAAATTACCGACCGCCATAATCGGCCTACCGCTGGCCTGCGTTGCTTTGGAAAACTTCGGACTGTCGGTTTTGCGTCGGCCGTCCATCTGGCTTTTTGCAGTAATCGCTCTCGTTCCGGCATTGTTCTGGTACTTCCATGCCTGGCATATCAGCAGGGAATTCCCTCCCCATCATTTCTTTGGCGACGGCGGAATTCGACTCATGTCATTGAAGTGGTATCTCGATATCGTTCTGCGAATTCTGCAGTCCAGTCTGACCTGGGCGCCTTGTTTGCTCGCTTTGGTCGGGCTGTCGTTAGGCCGACGGGCGCCGAGCAAACTTTTCCATTGGTGGCTGGCGGCGTTCATCCTGTTCTTGGTCGTAGCCGGTTATGGTAATCGCCACCCGTGGTATCAATTACCGCTTGTTCCCTTGGTCGCGGCATTCGCCGGGCACGCCATGAACCGGATCTTATCTCCGATTCACTCCGGCGCGGCGAGCCCGGCAATTGTCGGAGTGGTTATGCTGATTTTCGCAGAGCAGACTCTTTTCGCGACGCTCCGCCTGTTTCGTCCGGCGGCAGCTGATCTGCGCGACCTCGGTTCGGCGCTGAAGCAGCGCACACCACCCGGATCACTGGTTGTGATCGCCGATTACGGCGATCCCACCGGTTTATATTATGCGCATCGCAAGGGATGGCATTTCAGCGAAAAGGAAGACATCTACAATGGTCACCCGCCGACCGACGACGCGGCTATCGCGGACCTTGAGCACTTACGGCAACAAGGTGCGACTCACATAGCGTTCTACTCCGGCACGCGCTGGTGGCTGGATTACTACAAAGCATTCGCCGATCACCTGCGCCGGAGCTCGGTGCCGGTGGAGAGCAACGGCGCTTACGAAATTTTCCAGCTCGGACGCTGATCGCTTGCGCAATCGAGCTCGCGAACTTGTAGCAAAGAAGATGCGGCCGAAGACCGGTTGAGCCATGTTTGCGCTCGATGAAAAAACCGGAGCACCCATTCCGCATTCGAGCGGCGAGTCCCGCTGATGTGCCGCTGATCTTACAGTTGATTCGGGACCTGGCCACTTATGAACGCGCCCCTAACGATGTCGTTGCTACGGAGGAAGGCTTGCTGGAGGTTTTTTTCGGTAAGAAGCCGTCTGCGGAGGTTCGACTGGCGTTCGAGGGGGAGACGGCAGTCGGATTCGCCGTCTTTTTTCATAACTTCTCGACCTGGCTGGGCCGGCCCGGGCTGTACCTGGAAGACTTGTTCGTGAAGCCGGAACACCGGGCCAAAGGATATGGAAAGGCGCTGTTGATCGATCTCGCCAAAATCGCGCGCGAACGCGGCTGTGGCCGAATGGAATGGGCTGTTCTCGATTGGAACGAACCAGCGATTCAATTTTACCGGAAACTGGGAGCCAAGCCCATGCATGAATGGACAGTGTTCCGATTAACGCCCGAGGAAATTGGCTGCCTGGCCGATGCGTCGCTGGCCTAACCGTCCGCACTCCTAAACTTCAGATGGCTAAGATCGAGGATTACGGTTTTCTCAGCGACACGCAAAGTGCTGCGCTTGTCAGTCGCGAAGGCTCAATCGACTGGCTTTGCCTGCCACGGTTTGATTCCGGGGCGTGTTTCGCCTCTCTGTTAGGCGCACCGGAGAATGGCCGGTGGCTGTTCACGGCAAAGCATGGTGTCGAAAGATTCTCCCGTAGATACCGCGGAGATACGCTGATTCTTGAGACGGAATTTCAGACCAAAACGGGCACCGTTCGTCTGATCGATTTCATGCCGCCCCGCGGAAAGAATCCTGACGTGGTTCGGATCGTCGAGGGGGTGCGCGGTGAGGTGGCGATCGAGATGGAACTGATCATTCGATTCGATTACGGGAGCATCGTTCCATGGGTGCGAAAAGCAGACAACGGACTGGAGGCAATCGCCGGTCCGGACGCGTTGATTCTGCGCACGCCTGTCGCTACTCACGGCCGGGATCTCACCACCATCGCAGAATTCTCCGTCAAGGAACGCGAACGGATCCCTTTTGTGCTGACATGGTTTGCATCGTACGAGTCGCCGCCGCGAGAGATAAATCCGGAACACGCGTTGCGCGATACCGAAGAGTATTGGAATGAATGGGCCAACCGCTGCCACCGCAAGACGCCCTGGGACGATGCCGTGGTGCGCTCGCTGGTGACGCTGAAAGGTCTCACCTACGCGCCTACCGGTGGAATTGTTGCCGCGGCAACGACCTCGTTGCCCGAGCGGATCGGCAGCGTTCGGAACTGGGATTATCGCTACTGCTGGCTACGCGACGCCACCTTCACGCTGTTGTCGCTGATCGAAGCCGGCTATGCGGACGAAGCGAAAGCGTGGCGAGACTGGCTGCTGCGGGCCATCGCAGGCAGTCCGTCGCAAATGCAAATCATGTACGGCGTTCGCGGCGAACGACGGCTTTCCGAGTTCGAGCTTCCATGGCTCAGCGGATATGAAAACTCGAAGCCTGTCCGGGTTGGGAATGCGGCCTCTACCCAGTTCCAGTTGGACGTCTACGGAGAGGTCATGGCTGCGATGTATCATGCCCATCGGGTGGGGTTGGAGAATCGGGAGACCGAATGGAATCTGCAGGTGCAGTTGATGCACTTCCTCGAATCAAATTGGCAAAAGCCGGATGAAGGGATCTGGGAAGTGCGCGGCGGTCCAAAACATTTCACGCATTCGAAAATGATGGCCTGGGTTGCGTTCGACCGGGCGGTGAAGCTCGTCGAAGACTGCAATTGCGCGGCTGGCGAGAACCTGAAGCGCTGGAAAACGATCCGCGACGAAATACACGCTGAAGTGTGTCAGCGCGGCTACAACACCAGGAAAAAAGCGTTCACCCAGTTTTACGGAGGCGATGCCCTGGACGCAGCTCTGCTGATGATGCCGATCGTTCGTTTTCTACCGCCTAACGATGAACGGGTGCGAAGCACGGTGGCTGCGATTGAGCGCGAGCTGATGCACGATGGTTTCGTTCTGAGATACCTGCCGCAAAAGGAGAACGTCGATGGTTTACCGGGAGACGAGGGTGTATTTCTCCCTTGTTCATTCTGGTTGGCAGATTGCTACAGCTTAATGGGCCGGGAAAATGAAGCGCGGCAGCTGTTTGAAAGATTGTTGTCCCTTCGGAACGACCTTGGGCTTCTGGCGGAGGAATACGATTGTTCTAGCAAACGTCTGCTTGGCAATTTTCCCCAGGCCTTTTCGCACGTCGCGCTGGTGAATACCGCGCGGGTTCTGTCGGGCGAAGGCGGGGCTTTCGCGCATCAGCAGAACAACTCCGCTAGCCGGGCATCTCGCCCTTAACCAACGCGCGCCTCGCTGGACGATACCAACCGGCGCACCAGGTCTTCGATGGTGACGATGCCGCGCAGCTTCTGCTGCCGATCTCGCACGGCGGCGACACCGAGGCGTGCTGCTCGAAGCCGCTGCACAACGCGGTAGGCCGGCTCGTCCTCTTCGCTGAGGACAATACGTCGCATGTAATAGTTGAGTGGCCTCCGTCCGTTTGTCTCTAGCAACACATCCAGAACATTAACCAATCCCTGCGGCTCGCCGATCGACGAAATCACCGGGAGCCGGTCAACTCCGGAATTTGCGCTGACCGATAGAACTTCGGAAAGCGGCGTGTCGGGTTGAATAGCAACAACCTGGGGCAGGGGAATCATTACGTCTTTCGCGCGCACACCTCCGAAATCCACCACGTTGTGAATCATCGCGCGCTCCGTCGCGCTGATTGAGCCTTCACGCTCGCTCTGCGCGGTGATTTGCTTCAGCTCTTCGCGGGCCGCGAACAAGCGAACCGTCGCGGCTTTTCCCGGCCACAGCCACCGGCGCATTTGTCCGCCCAGTTCCAGAATGGGCCAGAGCAACCACGACACCAGTTCGAGGACGCCGGCGAGGCGCGCCAGCGCGCGAAACGGAAATCGCCGGAACAGCGATTTCGGAAGGACACTTAATAGAAACACATAAACCGGGAGTGCCGTCACCAGTGCGATTGCGTAGCCGGGATACCCAAACGCTCTGACCAGCTGACGAGTCAACAGCAACAGGCCAACGATGTCGGCGGCATTCGTCACCAGTAAAACCGTGACCAGCAGACGTTCCGGTCGCTTCAGCAAACGGTCGAGTCTGATCGCCGGTCGTATCCGTCGCTTGACGTTTCTTCGCAGCCTAACAGGATCAATGGCGAGGAGACCGCTCTCGATTCCGTTAAAGAAAAACGAGATGATCCAGCAGGCGATTATGATGAAGGCAATGGTCACGATCGTTCCCCGTTGCCAAACCCAGTATCGCTATCGTCGCTCGTCGTCGTCTTTTGCAACAGCATCTCTTCAATGCGTTTCCTTCCGGCGCGGCGGATGGTGATTGCCAGGCGTGGCAGATCGAGCTGGGTTCCGGTTTGCGGCAGGTAGCCGAGGCGGTTGAACACAAACCCGCCAATCGTATCGATTCCATCGGCCTCGAGCTCGAAGCCCAGGTGTTCACTGACATCGTCGAGGCGGGCATTGCCGCTAACCAGAAACTTACCGTTATCGAGTGGCTCGATGTAGAGATCGGCATCTCCGCGGGGCAGTGCGTCTCCAAGTATCTCTTCTACGATATCCGAAAGCGTGATGATGCCTTCCGTGCCGCCAAACTCATCGACCACCACGGCAAGTCCCTGCGCATGGGTCAGGAATAGCTTCAACAAATCCAGCGCCCGCATCGTCTCCGGAACGAACGATGGAAGAATCAGGCGCTCGGTGTAATGATCCGATGGATCGAGGAGGAATGTTTTTACGTCGATAATTCCAAGGACCTGGTCGGGGGTATCGATGTAAACAGGAACGCGGCGGTGGCGTTGGTCTTTGATTTGCGCAATCGCTTCCTCGTTCGTTAGATTGTCGGGTAACGCAAACGTATCGACGCGAGGGGTCATGCAATCTTTCGCCGTTTTGTCCCCTAATTTGATGATCTCCTGGATCATCTCCGATTCAGCCTCGTGCAGTTCGCCTTCCTCTTCGCCAATTTCCAGAAGCGCCTCCAGCTCTTCGTCGCTCAGGCGAGGACGGGTCCGCAGTTGTGAAGGCGTGAGAAGATCCACCGTTCGCGCACTGATCTTTTCCAACGTATCGCCTACCCGATTGAGCACCGGCAGCGACATTTGCAGCGCGAAAGTTCCCACCGCCGATAACCGGTAGGGCGCAGAGAGCGCCAGGAGCTTGGGCAGCAGATCGCAAACGATGACGATGACGGCGAAGATTCCGACCGCGACCACCCATTGTGGCAGATTCCGGCTCCACGGACCTTCCCAGATCAGCACCAGGCAAAGGATTACCAGCGGAGTGTTGACCAGCGCATCGCCTAACAACAGTAGATTGAGAACCCGGCGGGGGTTCTCCCGAAATACCTGAATGAATTGAGTCAGGCTGCGATGATTTTGCTCAAGCCGCCGCAGTTGATGTGGTTTAAGCGTGAACAGGGCCGCCTCCAGTCCCGAAAAGAGCGCGGAGACGAAGACCAGAACGGCGATGACGACCAGGAGGACGACCAGAGTCGCGACCGTCATTCGTTCGCGCGGCTGCCTGCCTGCAACCGCTTGTCCTCCGTGCAACCTGCTGGTTTGCTCATCATCCGAGCCGGCACAACATTAAAACCCTTCATGGACAAAGGCGAGAGGATTTCGCGATTCGTCAGCGACCTGGTTGGGGGGAATGCAGATCCGGCAACGGGCCCGGTAGTGGATCATCCATTTTATCGCGCCTACTTCCGGTGCTGGAACGAACAACAATATTATGAAGCTCACGATGTCCTGGAGCAGGTCTGGTTAAAGAAGGATTCAGCTGACGACAACTTCTTCAAGGGCTTGATCCAGGCCGCAGGTGCTTTTGTCCACTTGAAGAAGAATTTCGAGCATCCACAACATCCCAAACACGCCAGGCGATTGCGACCGGCAGTGCGCCTGTTTCAATTGGCGGAGAAAAATCTGGTCAGCTTCGGGCCGCGCCATCATGGCCTCGATGTGTCAGGCCTTCTGGGGGTTTTGAAAACTTACCGCGAGGCGGTGATTCGATCGGAATTCCAAACCAATCCGTGGACTCCAGCGACGGCCCCGCAATTGACGCTGGCGCAGACTGGTAGCGGCGACTGACCTCAGTCGCCATCCCTTCCTATCTGCCGTTGGAGGTTACCGCGTAAAGATCAGCTTACAGCCGGCAATCAGAAGCACTGTTGCCAGCAAGATGGCGATGGTCCGCACTGGAAACCGGCGACTGCCGAGATAAGACCCAGTTGCGCCGCCGGCGATTGCAGCCGCAGAGAGACTAAAGGCGAGTGTCGGCACTGATTGCCGTGAAGATATAAATCCGGTTAGGCCGGCTATCGAATTGACCAGGATAAACAATGCCGAAACGGCCGAGGCCTGTTTCGTCCGCGCCCAATTACAAAATAACAGCAGCGGTGTTAAAAAAATGCCGCCGCCGGTCCCGGTAAGTCCGGAAAGAAATCCGAGTGCCGCGCCGATTCCGACAGCGGCTGGTGCCGGTGGCGGTGAAACATCGACTGGATCACGCTTGCGGAAGAACAAACGAGTGGCTGAAAACAGCAGCACCAGGCCAATCACGATGCGCAGTATTGCCGCGGGTAATCGCACATATCCACCGAAATAGGCTGCTGGAATGGAGAGCAGCGCGAACGGCCAAAAGAGTTTCCATGAAAAATGCCCGGCTCGCCAGAAATGGAACGAGCCGATGATCGCTACCAGAATGTTCAGAACGAGCGCAGTTGGGCGAATCACCGGCGCGGCGATACCGAACAGGGCCATCACCGCGATGTAACCGGATGCGCCGGCATGGCCTACCGACGAATAGAGCAACGCGATGACACCGACGGCTGCGAAAAGAAGAAGAAAATGCGGTGTATCCATCAGCCAGCGATGATTGTTGTGCGAAAAAAAAGGAAATCGAAAGATCAGCTATTTTGGCCGCTGGTTGGCCTGTTCTTGAGGCATTCCTCTATTTCATTTCGAGGCAGTCGAGGAACCTTTCCCTTTCTTCCTCGCTGCGCTCGCTACGAGAGATGTCTTCCGGCGGCTGCCGGACTCGACATGACAGATCTTGGTAGTTCCATGGTCACCTGGCCTCTGTAGTCTGCCAATCGATCTGTGCCTAAATCAAACATGAATTCACCGGAACATCGGACCAATCGACTGGCAGGCGAGAAGTCGCCTTATCTGCTTCAGCACGCGCACAATCCAGTCGATTGGTATCCATGGGGGGACGCCGCATTTGAGAAGGCGCGCCAGGAGGCTAAGCCGATCTTCTTATCGATCGGTTATTCCACCTGTCACTGGTGTCACGTGATGGCTCATGAATCATTCGAAAACGCTGACACCGCTGAGATCATGAACCGGGAGTTCGTGAATATTAAGGTGGACCGGGAAGAACGTCCGGACGTGGATCGCGTTTACATGACATTTGTTCAGGCGACCACCGGCCATGGCGGCTGGCCAATGAGCGTATGGCTGACGCCTGAGCTGAAGCCATTTGTCGGTGGAACGTATTTCCCACCGGAAGACCGCTACGGCCATCCCGGGTTTAAGAAGGTGCTGCAACGAATTGCCGATGCCTGGAAACAGGACCGCCAGAAAGTCGCGAGTTCGGGTGAACGAATCGTCGAAGCTCTACGCGAATCGCAAAGGCGAGATCCTGAAGCACTCGGTCCGATCAACGAATCCGTTTTCCAAGCGGCCTATCAGCAGTTCGAGCGCGTGTTCGATCCGGTCGAAGGCGGATTCGGCAACGCGCCGAAGTTCCCGCATCCGGTGACGCTGAATTTTCTGACGCGCTATTGGGCGCGTCGAGGTTGTGGCGTTGATTCCACGGCTGAAGAAGATCATCGGCAGAATGGCGATGCCACAGTTGCGCACACACTCGAAATGATCACTCTCACGCTGCGCAAAATGGCGGCGGGGGGGATGCACGACCACATCGGCGGCGGGTTTCACCGATACTCGGTTGATCGCTACTGGCACGTGCCGCATTTTGAAAAAATGTTGTACGACCAGGCGCAACTCGTCGTCGCCTATCTCGATGCGTTTCAGATCACGAATGATCGCATTCACTCGTTAGTCGCAGCTGATGTTCTGGATTATGTGGCACGCGATATGACGTCTGCGGGTGGCGGATTCTATTCCGCCGAAGATGCAGACAGCCCGGTTTTTGAACCTGTAGGGGCGGTCTATGACCGCCGTGATCCTGAAGAAAGCGAACCCGGCGAACCCGGCGGTCATAGACCGCCGCTACAGAAAACGGCGGAAGGGGCGTTTTACGTTTGGTCCGAAGTCGAGATTGACGCGCTGCTTGGGGAGGACGCTGAGCTCTTCAAGTATTGTTATGGTGTAGAAGCCCACGGCAACGTGGCCGAAGGCAGTGATCCGCACGATGAGTTCCGCGGAAAAAACATTCTGATCCAACGCCACAGCAGCCCGGACGCGGCCGCACACTTCAAGCGCGATGCAGCCAGCGTTGAGCAGTCGCTCGCCCGGAGCCGCCAATTACTTTTCGATGTGCGGTCTAAACGGCCGCGTCCACATCTCGACGACAAGATCCTGGCAGCGTGGAACGGCTTGATGATCTCCGCGTTTGGCCGAGGAGCGCAGGTCTTAGGCGAGCCACGCTACCGCGACGTTGCCACGCGAGCGGCGATGTTCGTCCGAAATGAATTGTATGATCCGGCAACAAAAGTTCTGTACCGGAGCTACCGCAACGGTCGAAGCAATATCGAAGGATTCGCGGATGATTATGCATTCGTCATTCAAGGTTTGCTCGACCTCTACGAAGCTTCGTTCGAGGTCGCCTGGTTAAAGTTTGCGATCGATCTTCAGCAAACCATGGATCGCCTGTTTTGGGATCAACGCGGCGGGGGTTATTTCAGCACCAGCGGCGCCGACAAAACTGTTTTCCTTCGCATGAAAGACGACAACGATAGCGCGGAGCCGGCGGCCAGCTCGGTCGCGGCATCGAATCTTCTGCGGCTCGCCCAGATGATGAACGAGCCGAAGTATCATGAACGTGCTGAGCAGACGATCGCCGCCTTCAGCCCGACTCTGAATCGGTTTCCGAGTGCGATGCCTTCGGCTGAGGACGGGTTCGGAATCATCACGTCCAATGCGAGGCCATCCGGATGCCAGCGCAGCGAGTCAGGTCGTACCCCGCCGATGTTCTGAATCTCGGGAAACAGGACGCTGATGCTGCGCGCGACCAAGATGGTCTTGACCTGAAGTCCACGCTCCGGCGCGATGCCCACAGGCAGAACCCGCTCAGCCTCGCGGTTGTAGACCCGGTACCTCGACGCCGCCGCGAACTGAACCGGCGCCGCGCTGGCGGCCGCCTCGACGCTGGCCGCCGCCGAGAAGTCGGTCGGGGCCGACGCGACGACCTCCGCGCTACGCATCGCTACATCGTCGACGACCTGGTCGGGTGCCGACGCTTCGCTGACGGGTGCGGGCACCGAAACGTCGCCGCTGGTGGCGAGAAGGAGAGCGTAGGGGGCGATCACCGCAGCCGCGGGAACGGCCGACGGTA
>JBJMXE010000005.1:0-48906 GCA_045809745.1 Chthoniobacterales bacterium
CCGGTCATCGACGCCCGGGACGTGCTAACCGATCCGCGGAGAACTTTACAACTGCTGTGCGGCGCAGTGGGAGTGGAATTCGACGACAGGATGTTAGCCTGGCCAACTGGTCTCCGCGATACCGATGGTGTATGGGCGAAGTACTGGTATGCGGAAGTGGCGCGGTCTACTTCATTTCAAAATCGCCCGGCGCCCACCGAACCGGTGCCTGCTCATTTGCAGGAAGTCTACGATCGATGCGGGGAATGCTACCGCGAGCTACATCAATACCGGCTGCATTGAGGCCGGCAGACTAAGCGCTAAATAGCGAAAGGACGCAAAAAACAAAACAAGAGACGCTCCGCTAAAATGTAAAAAGGAACGATCATTCTTCTTTCCTTTTTCGCGTTATTTCGCGTGTTTAGCGGTCAATTCTGATATGCGCCGATAGAATGCTTCAGCAATACGACGAGCGAAACCGCGACCTGGTCGTTAACATTAACGGTCAGCTGATCCATCGTGATCAGGCCGGTATCAGTCCTTTTGATTCGGCGGTTCAGGGTGGAGACGCAGTCTGGGAGGGATTGCGGGTTTATTGTGGCCGGATATTCAAATTGCACGAACACCTGGATCGGCTGGAGCGATCCGCTCATGCGTTAGGCTTTGAATCAATTCCGGCACGCGAAGCCATCATCGCCGAGATCAGCCGCACCCTGGATGCGAATAATATGCATGACGGAGTGCATATTCGCCTGACTCTCAGCCGGGGATTAAAGATCACCTCGGGAATGGATCCACGCCTGAATCAGACCGGGCCCACGTTGATCGTGATGGCCGAACACAAACAACCGGTGTACGCGAGGACGGGGCTGACCTTGAAGACCGCTTCCATTCGCCGGCCGCCGCCGGAGGTGCTCGATGCCCGGATTCATCATGCCAATCTGTTGAACTCGATTCTCGCCAAGATCGAAGCGAACAAAGCGGGAGCAGACGATGCCCTGATGCTGGATACCCGCGGTTTTGTAGCGGAGACGAATGCCACACATGTGTTTCTCGTGCGGGACGGTGCATTGGCGACGCCGTGGACGGTTGCGTGTCCGGAGGGGATTACCCGGGCGACGGTGATGGAGATTTGCGCGCTGGAAAAGATCAGCTGCAACGAATCAGATCTCACGCTGGAGGATGTGTACCGGGCCGATGAACTGTTTTGCACCGGCACGATGGGCGAATTGGCCGGCGTGATACAAGTGGACGAGCGGATCATTGGCGCCGGCAAGGTCGGGCCAATGACCAAGCGGTTGACTGATCTTTATGGAAGACGTACCGCGGTGGAAGGGACGCAGGTAGTTAGGGACATCGCGGACTCTGGAAATCGGCAATCTCTGTGAACTCGAGCGAGCGGGCGGTGAACGTCTGGGCCTGCGCTTCTACGCTGTGCGCAGCGCTTCCACGGGATTGAGAAGAGTGGCGCGGATAGCGGGAAACAGGCACGCGACCAATGCTGCAGTCGTGAGTATGGCGAGCGTTCCGATTAGCAGTAGCGGACTGTGAGTCGACGTTTGGTAAAGCTGCGCGGCGATCAGCCTACCGAGTGCCAGCGCCGCCGCCAGGCCGACGGCGAGGCCAAACAACACCGGCCGCATGCCCTGGTTAACGACCAGCCGGACAATATCGCGGGTTTGCGCTCCCAACGCCATCCGCACTCCGATCTCTCCAGTGCGCTGTTCGACGGTGTAAGCCACCGCTCCATAGATACCGATCGTAGCAAGCAACACGGCGACACCGGCGAATACCGCAAGCAGAACCATCATGAGGCGCGCCTGGCCGCGGGCTTGTTCGATGAACACGGCCATTGGCCCGGGCTGAGCCAGGGCAATATTCGGATCGATTCCGCGCAGCGCGGATTGGACCAGCCGCGTCACCGCGTTAGGGGGTAGCGCGCTGCGAACTGCGATGACAAAGAATCCAAAATTCTCCTGGGCCAGCGGGCGGTAGATCTCCATGTCGTTAGGCTCACGCAGCTGTCGCGACCGAATGTCTCCCGTAATGCCGATGATTTCGGCGCGAGTGCTATTACCGGTAATTAAGAGGGTCTTGCCGATAGCATTCTCATTCCCGAATAATTTCTTGGCACCAGTCTGGCTGATGAGAATGACTTTGCGACCGTCGGGATTGTCGTGCTCGTCAATTTCTCGGCCAGAGAGGATCGGAATGCCCCAGGTCGTGAAATAACCTGCCGAAATTTCGTGGGAAGGTGACGCCGGCCGCCGGTGCGGTGGAGGAACGTCGCCCTGGTCACGAGTGTAAAGAATGTTTCCGCCGCCGCCTAACGGAATATCGCTACTGATTGAGACTGTCTCAAAGCCTGCGATGCTCCGCACGGCCGCCAAAGTCTGGTCGGCAAAGCGGGTGCGCGATGGAGTGTCGGGGTACCGCCCGTCCGGTAATGTGATTCCCCCGACCCATAGGCGGTCGGGCCGAAAGCCAACGTTGGTCTGGCTAAGCCGAATGAAACTGCTGATGAGCAAGGCAGCGCCAGCGAGCAACGTAACCGACAAGGCCACCTGCGAACCGACCAGAACCTTCCGGAATCGCTGTTGGCGCACGCTACCACTGCTGCCGCGGCCGCGCTCTTTTAGATTTTCGATGAGCTCCGTCCGCGATGCTTGCAGAGCTGGATAAATGCCCATCGCGATTCCGGTGAGAATGGACAGCCCCACCGTGAAGCTGAGCACCGGCAGTGAAATACTGGCGTGGTAATCTCCTTCGAGGGGCAGGATGTTGGCAGCTAGTTTCGGCACCGTCGGCACCAGCCACGACGCCAGAAAGACCCCGACGAATCCCGCCAGCGCGCTCAGGAGCAGGCTTTCGAATACAAATAATCGCAGAACACCGGTGCGGGAAGCGCCGAGCGCGATCCGGAGTGCAATCTCCCGGCGACGCCCGCTGAATCGCACCAGGAGAAGATTGGCGACATTGCTGCACGCGATCAGCAGCACGAAACCAACGGCGGCGAACAGCGTGACGAACGCGGGCCGCAAGTTGCCGCTGACGTCTTCCGGTAATGATTTAACGGTGACGGAGTTGCCGGCGTCGATCTTGTCGGGGTGCTGCGCATGATAACTTTGCGCCAGGGACGGCAACGCGGCGCCAGCCTGGTCCACCGATACTCCCGGTTTGAGCCGTCCGATTACGCGCAGGAAACCGGACCCGCGCATCAGCCGCTCGTGGGTGAAGCCGGGCAGCACGAAGGGCTTCGTGGTCCAGACTTCTGCTACTGGTATAGCGCCGAACCAGGCCGCCGGCTGGTTAGGCAGAACCCCAACGATGGTGTGAGCGATTCCGTCGAGAGTGATGCTCCGGCCGATCACATTTGGATCGCCATTAAGACGCTTGCGCCAGAAGTTCTCAGTGACTAACGCGACATCGGCGCCTTCTTCCTCCTCGGCCATGAAATTGCGGCCGAGGATCGGCCGAACGCCGAGCACTTCGAAATAGTTGGAGGTGATCCTGCCGCCGCTAAGCTGAACCGGATCTCCCAATCCGCTCAACGTGATGAACGTCTGATTTTCGGCCGCGATCCCATCGCAGATTGCCTGGCCGTCGCGGTAATGAATAAACCGCGGTGCCCCAAACGGAAGATCGGTTAGGCCACGCTCTTTGGATTGTGCGTAGAAGTGGATAATCCGGTCAGGCTCTTTGAATGGAAGGCCGCGCAGGAACAGATCGTTAACCAAACTGAAAATGGCGGTGTTCAGGCCGATGCCGAGCGCCAGAGTGAATAACGCCAGCAGACTGAATCCGGGCGATTTGAACAATTGCCGGATGGCGAAGCGAACGTCCATCATATCCCGAGGGATAACGATTAGATTTACAGGCCCGGATAGTCGATTGAATTCACATCTGGCAACCGATCATTCCGGCTGATTTGAACGGCGATGACCGTCTTAGTCGGCCGTCCCGCGGTTGCCGGACATGGCAGAGAACTGAGTCGCCAGTGCCACCGCCGCCCGCCGCCGACAATTTTGTGTCGGACGTGACACGCCGCTTGCTGGTGTTAACCTGCGCAAAATGGATGCGGCCGAGTGGACTTCGCTGAGCGACGACGAACTTCTGGAGAGGAAGATTTCGAAGCTCGGCCTGCGCCTGGAAGGAACGCCGCTCCAGCCGCTCATCCGTCAGCTCTACGAAGAACTTTCCGCCAAGGGCCTGATTTTTCATCCGCCTTGCCACATTGGCGACGAATGGTTTGTCCCGATCGGCATTCCGGCGATTTTCATCCCCTTCTTTTTGGTTAACGAGCGGCTGCGTTCGCTGGAGCGCAAGATGATGCTGGAGGTGGAAGGCGAAACTCCGGATTGGTTCATGAAGTTGATGCGGCATGAGGCGGCGCATGCTTACAGTTATGCCTACCGGCTTCAGCGAAGAAGAAAATGGCAGAGCATGTTTGGCCGAACGTCGGGCGAGGGCACGCCTACGACCTATCGGCCCCGACCTTTCAGCCGAAGCTACGTCGTCCATCTGGAAGACTGGTATGCCCAGGCGCATCCGGATGAAGATTGGGCCGAGACATTCGCGGTCTGGCTGACCCCCGGACTCGACTGGCGCACGCCGTATGCTGGGTGGAAGGCGTTGCGAAAGTTGGAATACGTCAATGAACTGATGAAATCGCTCGCCGGCAAGCCGCCGGTGCACGCGCCGAAGTACCGTGCCGCCGAGTACAATTGTCTGAACGTGACACTGAAGACCTACTACAGCCGGAAGCGCAAACTTTACGAAGACGCCTATCCGGATTTTTACGACGCTGACCTGCGGAAATTATTCGCCGCCCCTTCTGGTCTGAAAGCCAGCTCCTACCTGCGCCGGAGCCGGCGCCGGCTGCTGGATTCGGTGTGCAGATGGACTAACGAAAAAAAGTTTCGAGTGAATAAACTTTTGAATCGCTTGATTGAACGTTGCGATCAACTAGACCTGCATGTGTTGAACGATGATCCGCAGCAGGATTTCAGGGTGACCGCGTTCATCACGACTCTGGTGATGAATTACCTCTTCACCGGCAAGTTCAAGCGGACCAAGTGAAGTGAAAAAGAAGCTCAAAGTCCTGGTCCTTTCCGATGGCACGCATCCCACCGCAGTGGATCAGGATTTCAGCAAGGAGCTGAAAACAAGCGAATGGAAGACCGAAGCCAATGTGATGGCGGCCCTGGAAACTTTGGGCCACAGTGCCGAGCACCTGGCCCTGTTTGATGACGTCGACCTGCTGCGGCAGAAAATGGAGACGTTTAAGCCCGACGTGCTGTTTAATCTGGTTGAGCAGTTCAACAACAACCCGGCGTTCGACCAGAACATCGTTTCGTTTTTCGAAATGCAGGGGCTACCGTTTACCGGTTGCGGTTCGACCGGGATGACGCTGTGCAAGCACAAGGGCACATCGAAGAAGATTTTGCATTACCATCGGATCGGCGTGCCGAACTTCACCGTGGTGGCGCGCGGCCAGCGTATTACCCGCCCGAAGCAGCTGCGCTTTCCGATTCTGATCAAGCCGGTGAAGGAGGAAGCATCGTACGGCATTTCCCAGGCGTCGTTTGTCGAAAACGACGACCAATTCCGGGAGCGAATCGGTTTCGTTCATGAGAAATACGAGAGCGCGGCCATCGCCGAGGAATACATCGACGGTCGGGAGCTTTACGTGAGCGTGATGGGCAACATGCGGCTGACCGTATTTCCATTCCGCGAAATGGTGTTCAAGGAGGTGCCACCTAACGAGCCAAAGATCGCCACCTTCAAAGCCAAGTGGGACGAAGATTACCGGAAGCGCTGGGGACTGCAGAACCGATTCGCCAATGGCATGGACGCGACCCTGAAGACCCGGATCGAGGAATGTTGCAAGCGTATTTACCGTTTATTGACGATCGATGGCTACGCTCGAATCGATCTGCGGTTGACCCCGGAAAACGAACTTTATTTTATCGAAGCGAATCCGAATCCACACCTCGCACGGGACGAAGATTTCGCCATGTCCGCGGGAAAAGCCGGCCTCGATTATCCGCAATTGGTCGAGCGAATCATCCGCCAGGGGATGCAGACGTTTCGCGGGTAATTGCGAAACGATCCTAGTGGGGCGACCCGGTGGCTGGCGATGCCGCAGAGCTTACGGCGTGGTAATCAAAGCGATCAGGAACCGAATTCGAAGCATTGCCGGCCTAACCGCCCAGTGTAGCAGTGGTTGAGTCAACCACCGGAACGAATAAACAGGTGGTTGGCACAACCACCTCTACACTCCGACAGCAGCAGCTACTGTTGGATTTTCTTTGCGCCTCCAACCTGCCTCGCTATCTCGGTAAAATGATCCTGCGCGTTCCGATCGAATTCGTCTTGTTCGGGCTGACGTTGTTAGGCATCGCGATATTTCATCGCCGGACAACGCAAATTTCGCTGATCGGTCTGGCCGCGATCGCGTTGTACAAGATCGCTTTTGTCGGATTTAAGACGGGGCCCGGCCTGCCCGGGTTTGGTCGGCATGTGCACAGCGAATGGGTGATTCTGGTCAACTTGCTCTGCCTGCTGGTCGGCTTTGCGGTGTTGTCGCGTCACTTCGAGAAAAGTCATGTGCCGGTGGTGCTGGCCCGCTTTCTACCGCGAAGCTGGAAAGGCGCATTCGTTTTGCTGGTGGTCGTCTGGATTCTGTCGTCGTTTCTCGATAACATAGCCGGAGCTTTGATTGGCGGGGCAATGGCTCATCAGCTGTTTCGGGCCAAGGTTCATATCGGGTTTGTCGCTGCAATCGTTGCCGCCGCGAACGCCGGTGGAGCGTGGAGCGTTGTCGGCGACACCACCACGACTATGATGTGGATTGCCGGTGTGTCTCCTGTCGCTGTCGCTGAATGCATTGTAGCAGCGGTCGTTGCCCTGCTGATTTTCGGAGTCCCGGCCGCGATTCAGCAGCAGCGTTATTCTCCATTGCTCGTGCACTCGCATAGTCACACACGCGTTGATTTCGGCCGGGTAAGCATCGTGGTGTTGACCCTGACGCTCGCAATTGCCGTTAATGTGGGAGTTAACACAGAGTTCCCTGCGCGAGCCGGCGATTTCCCCTACCTCGGTGCAGCCGTCTGCCTGGCTCTCCTCATTTCCGTTCCGCTGCGGCGGCCAGACTGGGAACTGGTGCCTCGCGTCCTTCGCGGCTCGATATTTCTGCTCGCCCTGGTTGTCTCTGCTTCGCTGATGCCGGTCGATCAATTGCCTTCACCATCGTGGCAGAGCACTCTCGGCCTGGGGTTTCTGTCGGCGGTATTCGATAACATTCCGCTCACCGCGCTGGCGCTGAAGCAGGGCGGATACGATTGGGGTTTTCTCGCCTACGCGGTCGGGTTCGGCGGATCGATGCTTTGGTTCGGATCATCAGCCGGCGTCGCCTTGTGCAATTTGTTTCCGAAGGCGCGTTCTGTGGGACAATGGCTCAGACATGGCTGGGCAATTCCCATTGCCTATATAGTAGCGTTCTTCGTCATGCTCTTGATGGTGCAGTGGCACGTGGACAAACCGGCGAGGTCGGTACTGATGAACAATGGCTCCGGTCCCGTCGCCATTGTTGTCCAATGAGTTAGCCTTCTCCTGCGGGACTGGCTGCGTCGTGGATTCGGCGTCAGCAAAATACAAACTAGCGTTTCGGGCTGGCTGATTCCAAGCTGATCGGGTGAACGATAGCCTCACCCCGATGATGCAGCAGTACCATCGACTGCGGAAGAGCATTCCAGCCGATACCTTGCTGATGTTTCGGCTGGGGGACTTTTACGAGTTGTTCTTCGAAGACGCTAAGGAGGCGTCCGGTCTGCTCAACGTCGCCCTAACGAAGCGAAATACCGTGCCGATGTGCGGCGTTCCTTACCACGCCGCGCAAAGTTATATCGCCAAGCTGATCAAGGCCGGAAAACGGGTGGCGATTTGCGATCAGACCAGCGAACCGCAACCTGGCAAAATTGTTTCGCGCGACATCACGCAAATCATCACTGCTGGGACGGTCAGCGAACTGAATCTGTTGGATGCGAAGCGCGCAAATTACCTGGGCGCGGTTTATCTCCACAATGGCCATTATGGGTTCGCCTACGCGGACCTTACCACCGGGGAGTTCCGGCTCAGCCAGAGCACCACGCGACAGGGATTACTGGACGAACTGGCGCGGGTGTCCCCGGCGGAGCTGCTGATCAGCGATACCCAGCAGAACGAACTGACCGGTGTTGCCCAATCGCTCGCTTACGATGGCTACGCCTTTCTGCCCGAACAGGCGGCGTTTACGCTCTGCGAGCATTTCAATACCAAAGCGCTCGATGGTTTCGGTTGCGGTGACATGCCGGCAGCGGTCGGTGCGGCCGGAGCGATCGTTCATTATCTCAAACACCAGCTCCGCCGAAAAATCGATCACCTGACCTCGTTACGCTGCGAAGCGTCGACGGAGTTTGTTGCGCTCGACGGCGCGACGCAGAGCAATCTCGAGCTGGTGGAATCGCGCACGAGACGTGACTCCAGTCTTTTCTCGGTGCTCGATCGGACCTCCACCGGAATGGGCGGTCGCCGGCTTCGTTCGTGGATTCTACAACCGCTGCGCGAATTGCGAGAACTCGAATGCCGCCAGGAAATGATCGGTGAGTTGTTGAGGGAGCCCGACCTGCTTGGTTCCATTCGTTCCGAACTGAAGGCGATTCGCGACCTGGAACGGGCAGTGGGCCGGTTGAGCCAGGCGTCCGGTAACGCGCGTGACCTGGTCGCATTGAAGACATCCCTCGAACAAATACCGGGATTGAAACGCGAGCTCGCAAAACTCATCGAGCGCAATGAATTCGGGACCGGACGTGATCCGAGCTCAGCTCCGACTAACGGCTCGACTGAGATCGAACAGACCTCTCTGGCGGTTCGACTCCAAAGCGAGATCAAAGTGCTGCCTGCCCTTTCAGAAAAATTGACTCGTGCGGTTTTGGATGATCCGCCGCTGGCGCTGAAGGACGGAGGAATTTTTCGGGACGGTTTCGAGGCCGACCTGGATGAACTCAGGACCGCATCGCGTGAAGGCAAACAGTGGATCGGCGAATTACAGGAGCGGGAGATCACCGCGACCGGAATCAAATCGTTGAAGGTACGATTCAATTCGGTGTTCGGCTATTTCATCGAGGTAACCAAAAGCAATCTGTCGGGCGTTCCGGAACACTACATCCGAAAACAAACGACGGTGGGCGGAGAGCGCTTCGTGACTCCGGAATTGAAGGAAATCGAGTCGAAGATCCTCGGCGCGGACGAGCGCGCCCGAAACCTCGAGTACCAGCTCTTCTTGAAACTGCGCGATGAAGTGGTGACGGAAATTGAATCGATCCAGCAAACTGCTTCGGCCATCGCGGTGCTGGATGCGATCTGTAGCCTGGCCGAAACGGCCCGGTTATTTCGCTACTGCCGGCCTCGATTGAACGATGGGTTTAAGCTTTCGATCAAAGACGGGCGACATCCGGTTCTGGATCAGACCTTGATTGAGGAGAAGTTTGTGCCTAACGACACCATGCTGGATCGGGACACCTGGCTGGCGATTATCACCGGACCCAACATGGCCGGCAAATCGACTTACATTCGCCAGGTAGCGCTCATTGTTCTGATGGCGCAAATCGGAAGCTGGGTTCCGGCCGCCGGCGCCGAGGTCGGGTTGGTCGATCGAATTTTTACGAGGGTCGGCGCCAACGACGACCTGGCCCGTGGCCAGTCGACTTTCATGGTGGAGATGAATGAGACCGCCAACATTGTGAACAACGCAACCGAGCGAAGTCTGGTGATCCTGGACGAAATCGGGCGCGGGACGTCCACCTTTGATGGGTTGTCGATTGCCTGGAGTGTCGCTGAATTCCTGCACGAGCAGGTCAAAGCGCGCACATTGTTTGCCACTCATTATCACGAGCTGACCAAACTGGCCCAGGAACGGAAGGGCGTCTGCAACCTGAACGTGGCCGTTAGAGAATGGAATGAGCAGATCATTTTCCTGCGGAAGATTGTTCCCGGCGGCGCGGACAAAAGTTACGGTATCCAGGTGGCGCGGCTGGCGGGTTTGCCGAAACAGATTTTGGATCGAGCCAAAGACATTCTGATTCATCTGGAAAACCCGAACGGCGCGGCCGCCGTGACCCAGAAAAAGCGGAAGAAGTCGGCGAGCATGCCTACCGCGCAGAAGCCGCAGATGGACCTATTATGAGATCGGCCGCTTCCGATCAGATTGGATAGGCCGCCCGGCGATAAAATAAGCTTGAAGAGTGGCATGCCGGCACCGTCGAATAAGTGCGCAGTTGCGAATTAACTAAGGTTCGTACTCACCGACACCAACAACCAACCCACACATCCAATGAAACTAAACAACACATTCACGTTTCGGATCGCGATCGTCTCAGCGGCGGCGGGCCTGGCCCTGAGCGCAGCCCGTGCGCAGGACGTCAGCGGTCATGAGACCGTCGATAATCCCCATTTGCGTCGAACCACGCCCACTCCGGCAGCGAGCGCTGCTCAGACCAAATTGAGCCAGAAGGATCAAAAGTTCCTGTCTCAGATCGCAGCAGGTGGCGCTCAGGCGGTGGCAGATTCCAAGGAGGCTGAGCAGCAGGGCGGACCTTCCGTAAAGAACGCCGCCTCCCGAGTCGTGAACTCACGGTCAAAGACCAATGCTGAATTGCAGGCTCTGGCCAAAAAGAAGGGGCTCGGCCTGGGGACCGACAAGATCAAACCCCGTAACATGGGCAAGACGAACTTCGACAAACAATATGTTCATACGATGAGCCGCGATCTCCAGGAGGACGTAAAGCTATTGCAGGCGGCTGCCAATTCGTCCGACGACAAGGACATCAAGGCTTGGGCGGCCAAGGCTCTGCCCAGCGTCAAAGGAGAGGTCAGCGCGGTCGAGTCAGCTGGAAAGTAAGTCGACACATCAATTCGTTTGGCGAGCGGCACGCCCCACCAGGGCGTGCCGCTTTGCTTTTGGTCAATAGACGCGGCAGGGTCGTTTTGCGCTTACCCCGTCCGAGGAAGACTTATATTATAGAGGAAATTTAGGACCATGGCCGTCAAGACCGAGAAGGAGCTGAGCGAAACGCAACGAGCGCATTGGCTCAAAGCCGTCGCCGCGATCGAACTTCGGAATTTCGGTTACGCCATTTCGCTGTTACAGGCCATCCTGAAACAGGAGCCGGAGTTCCTGACCGGGCGCCAATTGCTGCGGCGAAGCGAGGTGACCAAACTCCGCGCTGCGAAAAAAAGCTTTTTCAATATCTCCACCGCGGCGATCGCGGTCATGAAAGCGCAGCGGGAGATGAAAAAAGACCCGAAACGCGCTGTCGAAATGATCGAGAAGGTTTTGGAAGAGGAGCCATATAACCGGCAGGCAAACATGCTGTTGAAGGAAGCAGCACTCCTGGCCGGCTGGCCCGAGGTCAGCGTGTTCGCGTTGCAGACGCTGCTCGAAGAACACCCTAACGACGTCAAAATCTTGCACGACCTTGGCCAGCTCTACCACGAGATGGGGCTCAGTGACGCTGAGGTGGAGACCTACAACAGAATCTCCGCCATCAATCCGTTAGACGCGGAAGCTTTGCGGCGCGGGAAAGATGCCTCAGCCCGGGCGTCAATGACGAGCGGCGGCTGGACCCAGGCCGAAAGTTATCGTGATTTGATCAAAGACAAAGACGTCGCTGTCTCCCTTGAGCAACAAGGCCGGATGAAGCTGGGGGGAGAATCTCTCGATCAGCAAATCGCCGAGACCTATGCCGCGCACCAGGCGCAGCCCGATAATGTCGATCTCGCTCGCAAACTCGGCGCCCTGAACGAAGAGAAGGAAGACTTCGATACTGCGCTATCGTGGCACGAATACGCCAGTGAGCTAACCGGCGGCACCGATACCGGTTTGGCGCGCAAAGTTTCAGATCTCCGAATGCGGCAGGCAGATTGCGAAATCGGGCGTTACGAAGAGTTCCTGCAATCTCACGATCCCACGGAACCGGGTTATGAAGATGCGCGGCGAGAGTTGGATGGTGCCAGGCAGAAACGGGCGGAGCTTGTGATCGGCGAAGCCCGAAAGCGGGTAGAACGGAATCCCACGGATCTGCAGTTGCGATTCGAACTGGGTGAGCAGCTGATCATCGCGGGACAATTCCGGGAAGCTTTACCCGAATTGCAGCGGGCGCGGCAGCATCCGAACGCGCGGCTGAGAGCGATGAATTTGCTCGGGCGCTGCTATCAGGAACTTGGGATGCTGGATCTCGCCATGAAGCAGTTTGAGGAAGCGTCCAGGGAAATCATGTCCATGGACGCGATGAAGAAGGAGATTGTTTACAATCTCGGGCTGGTCTACGCCCAGATGGGCGACCGGGCAAAATCGATTGAGTGCATGAAACAGATTTACGAAGCCGACTACGGATTTCGAGACGTGGCCCAACGGGTGGAGAGCTCATACGAGGAGAAGCCCTCATAGGGTTCTGACGTCCAGATAACCTGACCGCTGCGAATCTCAGGAGCCGAGACATCGGCAAACTCACAACCCAAAAATGAAAAACCTTATGAAAAAGAAACTGACTATAATCGGACCAGCAATCGTCGCCGTGGCTTTGATCACCGCAGCGCAAGGGGTAATTGCCGCCGAAAAGCAGGCGAAAAGCTCAGACTCAAAAGGCAATCTCAGTGCCGCTGACAGGAAGTTTGCCGAGAACGCTGCCAAAGGCGGGATGATGGAAGTATCGATGGGCAAAATGGCCGCACAAAAGGGTCAAAGCAGCGAGGTGAAACAATTCGGGTCCCGCATGGTCTCGGACCATTCCAAGGCTAACAACGAGTTGAAAAGCATTGCCAGCAAGAAGGGTATCACGCTGAGCGCGGAGGCGCCGTCCCACAGCTTCAACTCGGACGCCGATTACATGTCAATGATGGTGAAAGATCACGAAAAGGATCTGGCCGAGTTCCAGCAGGAGGCCAAGAGCGGCAGCGATCCTGATCTGAAGCAGTTCGCCGGCAAGACATCGAAGATCATCGCCAGTCATTTGTCCGAGGCTCGTCGAATTAATAAAGACCTGAAGGGTGGTAAATCCAATCTGACCCGTTAGGCCTGGTTCACAGCGCTCGCTTGGGCGAGGCGTGATGTCGAAATCGTAAGCTGCAGGCTGAGGCGCGTATGCCGCCCGGCCTGCAGTTTTTGTTTTCGACCGGATGCAACGCGCAGATCCCACGGTGGAAACAGGCTCGGAGCGATTTGTGACGGCCGGCCTATAATCTTGCTTTTGGCCCAGACACTTCGAATCCTGAAATCAGTGCGTAAGACAAAGATCATTTGCACCCTCGGCCCAGCCACCGAGAAGCCGGAGATGATGGCGCGGCTAATCGAAGACGGCGCCGATGTTTTCCGGCTCAACATGAGCCACGCCGAGCACAGTTGGGTCCGGCGCATCGTACCCCGCATCCGCGAAGCCGCCGATGCCGCCGGCCGGCCCGTCGCGATACTGCTCGACACTCAGGGGCCGGCGATTCGCACGGGCGACTTGAAAACAAATCTTCGTCTTCAACCCGGCGACGTCATCGAATTCACCGTCCGCGGCGCCAAAAGCGAAGAGAAGTATTCAGTGGATGTGAATTACGCCGGGTTGGTTAACGACATTCAGGTCGGCGATACGGTTCTGGTGGATAATGGAATGATGCGCATGCTGGTGCTAGGGAAAAAAAAGAACCGGGTGCGCTGCGAGGTCCTGACTCCAGGAGTCCTCGGTTCCCGGCGCCACATCAATTTGCCGGGAGTCAGAGTCAATCTGCCGCCGATGACCGAGAAGGACATCGAGGACGTGAGTCTGGGGGTGGAGCTCGGCGTGGACCTGGTGGCGTTAAGTTTCGTCAGGCAGGAAAGCGATATACAGGAATTGCGCCGTTTGCTGGTCCAAAAGGAGAGCAAGGCTCAGATCGTCGCCAAAATCGAAGATCAATCTGCGGTTCGTTCGATCGATGAGATCATCAAAGTTGCCGATCTGGTAATGGTCGCGCGCGGAGATCTTGGCATCGAATGTCCGATGGAAGAGTTGCCGATCATTCAGCGGCGCATCGTGAAACTGAGTATTCGCTACGGCAAGCCGGTGGTAGTGGCGACGCACATGCTGGAATCGATGATTTCAAACCCGTTACCCACGCGCGCGGAAATCACCGATGTGTCGAACGCGGTGTTCGAGCAGGCCGATGCGGTGATGTTAAGCGGCGAGACCAGCACCGGCCGGTATCCGGCGGAATGTGTTCAGATATTGCATCGAGTAGCGGTGCGGATCGAGCGAAGCGGAGGCGCCGGCTTCGCGAAGTCAGCGGTTCTGGAAGACACCCGCCAGAAGACCGTTTCTTCGGCGGTGGTTCTGGCCAATTCGCTTCGTCGAGCCAAGCTGATCGTCTTCACGCGGCATGGCACAATGGCTCGAAATGTGTCGAACCTCCGGCCTGAGCAGGCGCCCATCTTCGCCTTTACCCCGAGCGAAATAGTTAGGCGCCAGTTGGCAATCTGCTGGGGGGTTTATCCCGAGCGAATCGATTTCGATGACGATCCGGCGGTGACGATTCATACCGCTGAAAAACTTCTGCGGGCGCACCATCTCACCACGCCGGGTGACCACCTCGTCATCATTTCCGATCTGCGCGTGGACCAGGACCGGGTCGACGCGGTGCAGCTGCGGGTCGCGAAATAGAGGGCAATCGGCATCGCCGCGGTTTTCCCAGAAAAAAACGCGCGGAGGTTATCCGCGCGTTTCTAAAGCCTAACTAATCGCGAGATTATGCTTCGACTGGCAACTCGACGTCGACCGGGCGCTCTTTCTTGTTCAGCGCGCGGCGGAGCTTCGATAGCGCGATATTCTGCAGCTGCCGGATACGTTCGCGGGTAACGCCGAACTTCTTACCGACTTCTTCCAAAGTCTTCGGCTTGCCGCCATCGAGTCCGAATCGCTGGAAAATAATCTTCTTCTCACGGTCATCGAGCACGTCGAGCAAACCGCCAACTTCATTGCGCAGATTCTTATCTCGCAGCAACTCGAACGGCGTCTGCGCGTCTTCGTCCCCGACGATCTCGCCAAATTCAGTTGAGTCGTCATCACTGATTGGCGCGTCGAGCGACGCTGGCCGGATCGAGACGGTCTTCAGCTGGGAAACTTTTCCGCTGGCAATACCGATCTCGTCGCCGAGCTCCTCATCAGTGGGCTCGCGTCCGAGTTCCTCACTCATTTGCAGGGAAACGCGACGCATCTTGGAAATCTTGTCGACGAGATGGACTGGCAGACGAATCGTTTTGCTCTGGTTGGCCAGAGCTCGCTTAATTGACTGCTTGATCCACCACGCAGCATAGGTGCTCAACTTCCCACCTTTGGCTGGATCGAAACGCTCAACGGCCTTCATCAGGCCGATATTGCCTTCAGAGATCAAATCCAGCAGCGGCAGCCCCAAATTGGCGTAATCATGGGCAATTTTAACCACCAGCCGAAGGTTCGACCGAATCATCAGGGCACGAGCTTCCCGGTCGCCCTTCTTGATCTTGGCGGCCAGTTCGATCTCCTGGTCAGGGGTCAAAAGGGGTATCTGCCCGATCTCCCGCAGGTAAATTTTTATTCCGGTATCGCTATCTTCGGCGGCCATATAACTCTTTTTCATTAAACGACTTGGGGGGTTGCCAAGGTGGGGGACCCTCAGACGCAGGGCCACACGCCTTGTAGTCGAAATCTTCTAGCATTCTAAAAGTATTTAACAAGGTTAAATATTCGGATTTCAGACAGCCTTGGGATGTGTCCTGTTCAATATTTCTGCCAGGTGTGTTCCCTCGCGTTTCCACCTGCTTTTCAACCGGTCGAAACGGCGGTTGGCGAGCCGGAAAGGCTGTCACCCGCCGCAGGCCGGAATCAGACAACCGGATCGCCCCTTCCCCCCGAATACTTCATCGCGCCTCCGCGCCTTTGAGGACTTCCCAAATGCAGCACTCACCACCAGATCGCAGCCAGAACCACGCCACTATCGAAGCCGTCATTTTCGATCTGGATGGCACGTTGGTGGATTCGAACGATTTCCACGTTAAAGCGTGGGACCTCGCGTTCCGGCATTTCGGGAAGGAATTCCCGATGGCAAAACTACGTGCCAATATCGGCAAGGGATCCGATCAATATCTTCCGGAGTTCCTGAATCCAGAGGAGCTCGAAACGTCTGGAAAGGAAATAGACCAGTACCGTTCAAGATTATTTCGCACACAGTTTTTGTCGCGCATCAAACCATTTCCAGGAGTGCGCGAACTGCTCGAGCGGATCAAAATTGACGGGCGTCGAATTGCGCTCGCCACTTCGAGCAAGAAGGATGACGCCAAAACCTACACCGATATCGCCGGGATAACGGATCTGGTCGATTGCCTGATCACCGCAGATGATGCGGAAGAATCCAAACCATCGCCCGCTGTCTTTCAAGTCGCTCTCAACAAACTCCAACTGATTGGCCCGCAGGCAGTCGCTGTCGGCGACACCGTGTTTGATATCGAAGCTGCTAAGCAGATCGATTTGCCAACCATCGCTTTGTTGTGCGGCCGCGCTGCCGACGAAGAAACATTACGGAGAACCGGTGCGATCGCAGTTTACAAAGACCCGGCCGACTTGTTAGACCACTATGAAGAGTCGCCGCTGTACGAACCGAAAGAGCAACTGGCCTCCTCCCGTTGAATATTGCGAAAGCGAGCCGACTAACGCGGGCGGGGCATTCCGCCGGTGAACCTTTCCCCATTACATCGGGCGGGTAAGCCCGGCCAGTTCAACCGCAACAAAGATCTCAAAACTACGGCTTGGATTTGTCGGATCGTTTCTGACAGTCTCGTCAGGCGATGTTGGCCAAATTCTACTCGGCGGCGGTGTACGGCGTCGACGCCTTCGAGATCGAAGTGGAGGTGAACGATGGGCGCGGCCAGGTTGCGACCGTGGTCGTCGGCCTGCCTGACACCGCGGTCAAAGAAAGTCGTGATCGGGTGACCACAGCGGTGGCGAACAGCGGCTTTAAAATTCTCAAAGGCCGAACCACCATCAACCTTGCGCCGGCCGACGTAAAAAAAGAAGGTCCCAGTTTTGATCTGCCGATTGCGCTCGGGATGGTGGCAGTCTCGCACGAGCTGGACACATCCCAATTTCATGATTTTTGTTTTGTCGGTGAGCTGGCGCTCGACGGATCGGTGCGTCCCATCAAAGGAGTTCTGCCGGTCGCTTTAGAAGCGAGACGTCGCCGTAAGCGGGCCTTGTTCGTGCCGGCCGCCAATGCCGCGGAGGCGGCGATGGTGAAGGATATCGATGTTTATGCGGTCGAGAACCTGAGGCAGGCCTTTGAATTCCTGTCCGGTAATCAACCCTTGCAGCCGACGCGCGGTGACCTCACTAATTTCTTTTCGGCCCATAGGGAATACGACGTCGATTTCGCGGATGTGAAAGGTCAGGGCCATGTGAAGCGAGCCATCGAAGTCGCCGTCGCTGGCGGCCACAACATCCTAATGGTGGGACCTCCGGGCTCGGGCAAATCGATGCTATCAAAGCGGATTCCTACGATCATGCCCGCCATGTCTTTGGAAGAGGCGATCGACACCACCAAAATCCACAGTATTGCCGGCCTGCTGAATGGCAGCACCTCTTTCGTATCCATTCGGCCGTTTCGTTCGCCCCATCACACCATCAGCGATATTGGCTTGTTAGGCGGCGGCACATTTCCGAATCCAGGCGAAGTCAGCGTCGCGCATAATGGCGTTCTGTTTCTGGACGAACTGCCGGAGTTTAAGCGATCGACGCTCGAGGTGATGCGACAGCCGGTGGAGGATGGGAAAGTGACTGTGTCGCGTGCGGCCGGCAGCGTTACATTCCCATCGGAATTCATGCTGGTGGCAGCGATGAACCCCTGTCCGTGCGGATACTTTGGGGATCTGAAGCGGGAGTGCCGCTGCAGCCCCGTTCAAGTTCAGCGGTATCGCCAGCGCATTTCCGGTCCGCTGCTCGATCGGATCGACCTTCATATTGAAGTGCCGGCGGTGGAATATCGGGACGTGGCAAGCGAACGGGCGGAGGAAAATTCCTCGGCCATTCGCGACCGAATTTCCCGAGGGAGGGAGCGTCAGCATCAGCGGTTTGGAAGCGACAGCAAGACCAGCTGCAATGCGCGTATGACGCCCCGACACCTGAAGCAGTATTGCCGCCTAACGGACGAATCCAGCGAAATGATCCGGATCGCAATGACGGATCTGAACCTCAGTGCCCGCGCTTACGACCGCATTTTGAAAGTTTCGCGAACAATCGCCGATCTCGAATCTGTCGAACAGATCATGCCCGATCACGTGAGTGAAGCGATTCAGTATCGTTCACTCGACCGCACCCTCTGGGTCTAACCGTTCGCCGGCGGCGCCAGGATCAAGGCAATGGCGTTCCGTCCGGCAACTTTGTCCACGGTGATACGATCGCCCGGACCTGGCCGTTTACGGTGAACATCGCCGGGTCAGTTGGACCTTTGACCAGAATGCTCGCCTTGGGATACCGATCCAGGACGTAGGCGATGTAGACCGGATTGAAAAAACAGTGAGTGCCGCCGGTGTCGGCCACGAACTCTTCGGTGCCCGGCTTGGCCGGCTGGGGGTTGCGTTTACCTGGATGCCACGTTTTTGCCTGACTTTCGAAATTGTCATATACCCAGGTCGAGAACTGGCTGGTGTTGTTAGGGGCAGCGTCGAGCAAACTCCGCAGCGGTTCGGGCGGCGCAGCGTCCGTGATTTCGATCAGAACCCGGTCGGTCCAGATGTAGCGAGTGCCCGCCTGATATTTCGCGACTTCCAGACGGTATTTCTGAAGATAGTCGAACAATGCCTCGGCGGGCGTCGGAGGTGGGATTGGCTTGGCCGCGTTAGCAGGGGCCGTGGGAGTGGCAGTAGATTGATTAGCCGGGGGTGCTTTCTCGATTTGAACACCCTGAGCCGCAAGCCAGCTGCAACAAACCAGAAATGCCGCGCCCGTAATCAGGGCTGGCAGGAACAACGTTCTTTTCACAAGCTGCGACCGTAGATTTCGGCTGCGCAGAGTCAAGAACCAGCCACACAGCGCAAACGGTTACTTGTCAGGGTGCCCAGGTAGAGTGCTCCATCGCATCGAGTACTCTTTCCGGTGGAACATCTTTTCGCAGCTCTTCCAATTCCGGATCAGTGTGCACGTCGATTTCGAGTTTGTCAGCTATCGCCGTAACCAGGTTCAGCAGGCGAGTGACCTCGTGTTCTGCGAGCAAGCTGACCTGAAGATCCAGTTCAGCCCGCTTGTCCGCCTGCTCCGCCATTCGGTTCTGCGTGATGAGCACAAACGTGGAGAGAAAGATCGCCTCAACTGAAGCGAACATTGCCAGCACCACAAACGTGGGATCGAATTTTGGGGTGGGTAACCACGGGAGGTTCAAAGCGATCCAACTCCCGAACAGGATCAGGTGGATGTAGACGAAACGAATGCTTCCGGTAAATCGTGTAACCGCATCGGCCATACGTTGTTGAGCTGGCTTGCGCTGCTCCTCTTGCTGACGGCGCGCGATGAGCGCCCGAATATTTCGTTCAACAACTGCGGCAAGCGGCCACTCTTCCCCGGCCTGTTCTTTCCCTTGTTCACCCATAACAAATCATTCGCAAATCGACGATCATGGAGACGTTCGGTTCGGCTGGTTTTTCGGTTGTACGATTGACACAGCATCAGAAACGCGGTTGAGAGTTAGGCAGTGACAAGAATTCTAATCGCAGATGACCAGCGCGATGTGCTCGAGGCGCTGCGCATTTTGCTGAAGGGCGAAGGATATCAGACGGAAGCGGTTACCTCGATTGCCGGCGTGTTCAACGCGCTGCAGAAAAAGGATTTCGCCCTGCTGATGATGGACCTGAATTACACGCGCGATACGACCTCGGGGCAGGAAGGACTTGAAGTCATTCCGAAGATCCAGGAGTTCGACAGCACGTTGCCCATCGTGGTGATGACGGCGTGGGCGACAATTGACCTTGCGGTGGAGGCGATGAAACGAGGCGCGCGCGATTTCGTGCCGAAGCCATGGGACAACGAGCGGGTGTTGGCAATTGTTCGCACTCAAATCGAACTCGGAACCGCTCTTCGCCGTGGACGAAAGCTCGAAGCCGAGAATCAACTTTTACGTGGCAACATGCCGAACATCATTGCCGAATCGCCATCGATGCGGCCGGTGATGGAGATGATTTCGAAAGTGGCGCCGTCTGACGCAAACGTCCTGATCACCGGTGAAAACGGCACCGGCAAAGGTCTGGTGGCCCAGGCGCTTCATTCGCTTTCTCCGCGATCTGCAAAATCGATGATCACCGTCAACATGGGCGGTTTGTCGGAAACGTTGTTCGAGAGTGAGCTGTTTGGTCACGTCAAAGGCGCATTCACTGACGCGAAAACGGATCGCGCGGGCCGGTTCGAGTTGGCCGACGAAAGTACGCTGTTCATGGATGAGATCGCGAACATCCCATTGAATCAGCAGGCTAAACTCCTGCGAGTGATTGAAACCGGAGAATTCGAACGGGTAGGCTCCTCGCGAACCTTGCACGCCAATGTTCGCATCATCTCGGCGACGAATGCCAACTTGCATGACGAAGTCGGAGCCGGTCGTTTTCGCCAGGATTTGTTGTTCCGGCTCAACACCATCGAGATCTCGCTGCCGCCGTTGCGCGATCGGCGTGAAGATGTGATGCCGTTAGCCAAAAATTTTCTGCGTCAGCACAGTCAGCGATATCGTAAGGATATTGCCGGCTTTGACGAAGGCGCGCGCGATCGACTTCTTCAGCATACTTTTCCGGGTAACGTGCGTGAACTGGACCACGTGATTGAGCGCGCAGTCCTGATGTCGCATGGGGCTCAGTTAAAAGCCAACGATCTCGGCCTAACAAGTTCGGCGGGCGATTCCCGAAGCCTTGAAGACATGAGTCTCGAGGAAGTAGAAGCTTTTTTGATCAAGAAGGCACTGTCCCGAAACAACGGGAATGCCCGAAAGGCGGCGGAAGCTCTCGGCCTCAGTCGCAGCGCGTTTTATCGGCGATTACAACAGTACGGGCTCTGACGACGTGCGTCTCGGCGACTGAATGAACGATCGCAAACCGCGTCGCCGGATTACTCACGAAAATCGGCTCACGTTGTTGACCGTAGGCGCAATCCTGCCGGCCGCGATCATCGCCCTGAGTATTCTCTGGTTTGGCGATTACACGCCGAAAGTTCAATGGACGCTCACGCTGATCATCGTCGTGGTGTTTCTCGGCTTCGTTTCCAGTGTGCGTGAACACGTCATCCGACCGTTGCAGACGATGACTAACCTGCTGGCCGCACTTCGCGAAGGCGATTACTCGATTCGCGCGCGAGGAGCTCGAGAAGATGACGCGCTGGGTGAGGTGTTGCTCGAGATCAATTCACTGGGCGAAACGTTGCGGGTCCAGCGCCTCGGTGCTTTTGAAGCAACCGCCTTGCTTCGCACCATCATGGCCGAGATTGACGTTGCTGTTTTTAGCTTCGATCCGGAGCGTCGGCTCCGACTCGTTAACCGGGCTGGCGAACATCTGCTAGGCAAGCCAATGGACAAGCTGCTCGGGAAACAAGCCGCTGATCTCGGTCTGGCCGCTTGTCTGGAAGCGAATGAAGATGCGCCGCTTTCGCTGGCATTTCCGGGCGCGAGCGGCCGATGGGGCGTGCGCCGAAGTTCTTTCCGGGAACACGGCCTCCCCCATGAGCTACTGGTGTTAACCGACCTGAGCCGGACACTGCGTGAAGAAGAACGGCGCGCCTGGCAGCGATTGGTACGGGTGCTTGGACACGAGATGAATAATTCGCTGGCGCCGATTAAGTCGTTAGCCGGAAGTCTGGAAGCTCTTCTGCGCAAGGAACCGCGACCCGCCGACTGGCAGGATGACGCCCGCAGTGGCTTGAAATCCATCGCCGGCCGGGCCGATTCACTGAGCCGTTTTATGGAAGCCTACGCGCGGTTGGCTCGATTGCCGCCGCCGCAGAAGGAATACTTCGATCTCAGCGAACTGATTCGACGGGTGGTCAATCTCGAACCGCGGTTGCCGGTCACGATGGCGGCTGGCGCCGAGATCAAGATCATGGCCGATGCGGCGCAGCTGGAGCAGCTGCTGATTAATCTCGTCCACAATGCGGTGGACGCAGCTTTGGAGACACAGGGCAAAGTGACGGTCGGCTGGCGCGTTGCAAACGATTGTGTGGAAATATTCGTAACCGACGAGGGCCCCGGAATCATGAATCCGACCAACTTGTTCGTGCCATTCTTCACTACCAAACCGGGCGGATCGGGAATCGGGTTGGCTCTCAGCCAGCAGATCGCCGAGGCCCACGGCGGATCACTGACGTTAGGCAACAGACGCGACAGCCCAGGTGCTGAAGCGCTGTTGCGTTTGCCTCGTTAGGCATTGGCCGGTTGCGATGGCCTCACATCGGCGGCGCAATGAGCGCATTGTTGCGGCAGAATACGTCCCGAAAACGGGACCGGCGTATCCCAGTTGCGGTCCGTTTTTGGCGGATTTCAAGTTAGGCCGGATTGAGTAAACGGCTCATAACAAGCAGTTTATAACTTTGTTTTCACGCTTGGCACGCGCATTGCAATAAGGGCCGTGCAATTGCGGAAAGCTTTGAATCCAACTCCAAGCCGACCCGCATCCTATTAGAAACCAAGTCAGAACTCTTATGAAACCAACCTCCCACAATGCCGGCCGCAACCAATCGCCTGGCGAAAATGAATTTGTATCCGGCCGTTTTCCGATCACCGACAGTTCGTATCAATCGGTGACGCTCGACGGCTATCGCGGCGGCTGCATCAATGATCGCGCCCACTCGTTTCGAAACATCAGTGCGGGCTACTTCGAAGGTGAAGCTCGTCGAAGTTTCGTTACTGAAGCAGCGTTTTTCGCCTTGATTGTGGCAACGACGATCGTCCCGGTACTTCAGAACGCGCAGGCAGTGACCCATCTCGTCCGTGCATTCGCGGGTGTTTAGGCATATTCGCAATGCAAAAGAGCGAAGCAAAAATCGAAAGTACCATTGTGCGACCAGCCGGATTTACGCCTAGCCTCTCGTCAATGGACGTTCCGAGAGCCGGCGTTGCGGCGAAGAAACGGAAGCGGCGAATCATGATGATCGCCGGCGGCGCGGTGTTGCTGATCGTGGCCACGTTCGCAATCTCGCGATTGAAACCTGCGGTGCCGAGTGTGGATCGATCGACTGTCTGGGTAGATACAGTGAAGCGCGGGCCGATGGTTCGGCAGGTGCGCGGGCTTGGCACTTTGGTCCCCGAAGAGATCCGCTGGATCGCAGCGGCGACCGAAGGGCGGGTTGAAAAGATCGTGGTCCGGCCGGGCGCGCGGGTTGAAGCCGATACTCTGATTTTGGAAATGAGCAGCCAGGAGTTCGAGCAGACCGCGCATGACGCGGAATCGAAAGCCAAAGCGGCCGAATCGGAGCTAACGACATTGCGAGCGACGCTGCAGCGCGAGTTGCTCGACCAGGAAGCGACCACTGCTCGAGTGCACTCGGAGTACGAGCAGGCGAAGATGGAACGTCAGACAAACGACCAGCTGTCCAAGAACGGATTGGTGGCCGAGCTCGTTTACAAAACCTCCAAAGTCAAAGAAGCCGAACTAGCCAATCGCGACGAGATCGAACAAAAACGGTTGTCGTTTGCGCGCGAATCAATTGAGCCGCAGTTAGCGTCGAAGCAGGCGGCTGTCGATCAGGCCAATCAGCTGGCCAAACTCAAAATGGATCAGGTGGAAGCGTTGCATGTCCGCGCCGGAATGGTCGGCGTGCTTCAGCAGTTACCGGTGGAGGTTGGCCAACGCGTCAAGGTTGGTGACAATCTCGCTCGCGTGGCCGACCCGACAAAGCTGAAGGCGGAGGTGAAGATCGCGGAGACCCAGGCCAAGGACATTCAACTTAATCAATCTGCGGTGATCGACACCCGTAACGGCACTGTGAAAGGGCACGTGACCCGCGTAAATCCAGCGGTCGAACAGGGAACAGTGACGGTGGATGTGGCGTTCGACGAGCCGCTGCCGAAAGGCGCCAGGCCGGATCTCAGTGTTGACGGCACGATTGAGCTGGAGCGGCTCAATGACGTCATTTACGTCGGCCGCCCCGCTTTCGGCCAGGAGAACAACACCGTCGGTATCTTCAAGCTGGTGAATGGCGGTGGAGAAGCGATTCGAACCCCGGTTAAACTCGGCAAGAGCTCAGTGAACACCATTGAAATCCAGAGCGGTTTGCAACCAGGCGACCAGGTCATTCTATCCGACACGAGCGCCTGGGACTCGCACGAACGAATTCGACTTAACTAACTCCAAATCCGCATCCGTAATCAGAATTCCCTTATCGAACCTAACAAACCTACACCACTCAAACACATGGTCTCCACTGAACCTACTTCTGCTACCCGGACTCCCTCGAACGGAGCGACACCCTTGATCTGCCTGGACGGCGTTACCAAGGTGTTTCTCACCGATGAAGTCGAAACTCATGCTCTCTCCGGGATTCACCTGGACATACGCAGCGGCGAATACATGTCGATTGCGGGTCCATCCGGCTGCGGCAAATCGACCTTGCTTTCAATTCTCGGGCTGCTCGATACGCCGAGCGCCGGCAGTTATGCTTTGAAGGGAACCGAAGTGGCAAATCTGTCGTTTCCCGAACGGGCCCGGATTCGAAACCGCGAGATCGGCTTTATTTTCCAAAGCTTCAACTTGATCGGTGATCTCACCGTTTACGAAAACGTGGAGCTGCCGTTGACCTATCGTGGGATGAGTGCTTCAGAGCGTAAGCAGTTTGTGACGGAGGCCCTGGAAAGGGTAGGAATGGCCCATCGCGCTAAACATTTGCCGAGTCAGCTCTCGGGCGGACAGCAACAGCGAGTTGCGGTTGCCCGCGCGCTTGCCGGCAAACCAGCAATCCTGCTGGCGGACGAACCGACCGGTAACCTGGATTCCCGCAACGGTGAAGCGGTGATGGATCTTCTCAAGGAATTGCACGCCGGCGGCGCCACCATCTGCATGGTCACGCATGATACCCGTTTTGCTCAGCACGCCGACCGGACCGTCCATCTGTTCGACGGCCGGGTGGTAGAAGACCGAATCGCCGCCTAACGACAGCTGCCACAAGAGCATATGCTCGGCCAGTTCAGGATCGCCGTGCGGATGCTGGTGAAGACACCGGCGTTCACGGCGGTGGCAGTGTTGGCCCTGGCTCTGGGTATCGGAGCGTCGACCACCGTCTTCTCCGCGATCAACGCGCTGCTGGTGCGGCCGTGGCCCTACATGACGGACGAAAACCGGATCATCTATTATTCAGAGTACTTCAACAACCATCCCGACGATGATACGGGGGTAGCGTATCCTGATTATGTCGATGTTAAGGCGCAGGCGAAAACGCTGGAGGGTGTCGGCGCCTCCGAGGACGCCACTTTCATCCTAACCGGCACCGATAAGCCCGAACGGTATCTCGGTTCGTTTATATCCGCGGGCGCGTTCTCCTTTCTGGGAGTGAAACCGGCAATTGGACGCCTGTTTCTTCCGGAAGAAGAGCGACCTAACGCCGCTCCGGTAGCATTGCTGGGATACGACGTTTGGACGGCGTATTTCGGTTCGGATAAGAACGTCATCGGTCGAGTCGTCACTTTAAACGGGAAACGGGTCACCATCGTTGGCGTAATGCCCAAAGGCTGGCGTTTTCCGACGCGGTCGGATTTATGGATGCCGCTGCAGTTCGATGGCAAAGAGCAGACCCGCGGGAACTTCTACCTTCTTGGGTTCGCCAAAATGAAACCCGGCGTGTCGCTGAACGCTGCGAAAGCGGAACTCCAAACGATTGGCTCCCGCATCGCGGCCCAACATCCAGATACCAACAGCGGCACGACGGTACGGGTTCGAACATTTCGCGAAGAAATGACGCGAGACAGCAAAGCTTTGACGATACTGCTGATGGGCGCAGTCTTGTTCGTCCATCTGATCGCGTGCGCAAATGTGGCCAACCTGCTGCTGGCCCGGGCGGCAACGCGCAGCCGCGAAATTGGAATCCGGCTGGCATTGGGAGCAAGCCGGAGTGCGGTCGTTAGGCATCTGCTGGCGGAAAGCCTTTTTCTCGGCGTGATCGGAGCAGGACTGGGATTGTTATTCGCGGTTTGGGGCATCGATCTGATGGTGCAGGCGCTCCCGTCGGACCTTCCTTACTACATCAATTTCGATCTCGACTGGCGCATCGTTTCATTCGCGACCGCACTGGGCGTTGGGTCAGCGATCGCGTTCGGATTGTTTCCCGCGCTTCAAGCGTCGCGCCCGCAGCTCATTGATTCACTAAAGGAGGGGGGTCGCGGCGGACTCGGCGGCGGCCGCGGCCAAAGGGTGCGTAACGGTTTGGTTGTAGCCGAAGTCGCGCTTGCGCTGGTTCTGCTGATTGGCGCCGGACTCATGGTGCGAAGCTTTTTCCGAACTCAGGCAATCGACATCGGAATCGATCCGTCGAACACGTTGACCTTCCGAGTTGGTATGCCGCCGTCTCAGTTCAAGTCGGAAGACGCGGCCAAGTTTTTCAAGGCTCTGATGCCGCACCTGGCTCGGATCCCGGGGGTTGTTTCGTCTGGTGCCACGACTTCCCTGCCCACGTCCGGCAACGCCGGCGTTGGAGCGATGGCTTTGGACCAGGAGCCGGAACCAAAAGAAGCGCAGAACGCCCGGCTTGCCCGTGGCATCGGAATCACCCCAGGTTATCTGGCTACCTGTCGCATCTCCTTGTTACGCGGGCGGGATATCACCGTAGCCGACAACGAGCAATCGCTGCCCGTTTGTCTCATTGACGAAGACGCAGCCAGGGCGTGGTTCCCCAACACGAATCCGCTCGGCCATGAAGTGCGGATGTTAGCCAAACCTGGTGAGCCGGGCAAACGGGCAGTGATCGTCGGCGTGGTGGGACGGGTGATCTATGATCGCCTGACCGACAAACGGCTGATTCCCTGCGTTTATATCCCGCAATTCCAGCACCCCGATTCATTCATGTCGGTTGTTCTGCGGACTCGAACCGTTCCGCGCCATTTCGTAAACCTGGCGCGCTCGGCGGTTCTGGCCGCCAACAGCGAGATTCCAATTTATCGCGTGTCCACGATGGACGAGATCGTTCGGCAATCATTCTGGGAGCGACGGTTCTTCGGATTGTTTTTCGCGATCTTTGCCGGACTCGCGCTCTTTTTGGCCGCACTCGGTTTGTACGGGGTCATGGCCTACTCGGTGCGCCAGCGGACGCAGGAGATCGGCGTGCGCATGGCGCTGGGAGCACAGGCTGCGGATGTGCTGCGACTCGTTACCGGTCATGGATTGCGACTGATGGCCGTTGGTCTCGTGCTGGGGTTTGCCGGTGCTTTGGCCCTGACCCGCCTGTTGCAGACCAATCTGGAAGGAATCTCTCCCCGCGATCCGTTGAGTTTTTCAGTCGTGTCTTTGGTGTTGTTAGGCGCAGGCTTGGTTGCCTGTTATCTGCCGGCCCGTGCCGCCATGCGCCTCGATCCAGTCGAGGCTCTCCGTTACGAATGATTAAGCTGAGCCCGTATTTTATGTTCAAAGAACTTCAAATCGCGATTCGGATCCTCGCCAAGAGCCCTGCTTTCGTTGCGATTGCTGTCGCCACACTGGCGCTGGCGATCGGTGCCAATACGGCCGTTTTCAGCCTGGTGAATGCGCTGCTGATCCGCCCACTGCCGTATGCGGCGCCGCAGCGGCTTGTCCTGTTGTGGGAGAAGTTTACCGCCCAGGGGCTGGAGCGGATTCCGGTTTCCGCGCCAGAATTCGTTGACTATGAAAAGCAGACGAAAAGCTATGCCCAAATCGCGGCATTCACCTATCGCGACTATAACCTGACCGGTGGCGACGTGGCCGAGCGGGTGCAGGGGGCAGTCGTTTCGCCGGCGCTGTGGCCGTTGTTAGGCGTGCAGCCCATCCGCGGCCGGACGTTCGACCAGACGGAGCAGGGCGAAGGCAGGGACAACGAGATCGTGATCAGCGGCAGACTTTGGGAGCGGCGATTTAACTCCGACTCGACGCTTGTTGGGAAGACGATCTCCCTCAACGGACGAACCTACACCGTGGTTGGCATTATGCCCAAGTCGTTCGAGTTTCCACTGCCTCTGTTCAATGTGCAGGGCGGCCAATTCGGTGAACGAGTGGATGTCTGGGCGCCCGTCGCATTCACCGAAAATGAAATGAAGAGCCGCGGCTCGCGCGACTACGGAATCATCGGACGTCTCGCTCCTGGCGTGACCGCGTCGCAGGCCCAGGCCGAGCTGAATACTATGGTTCGGCTGTGGAAGACGCAGTTTCCGAACAACTACGGGCGGGATGAAAACTTCGGGGCACAGGTTTATCCCCTTCATGATCAAGTGGTGGGTGGGATGCGACCGGCGCTCTGGATCCTGTTCGGCGCGGTGTTGCTCGTTTTGCTGATCGCCTGCGCCAACCTAACGACGATGTTGCTGGCCCGGTCGTCTAGTCGAGAGCGGGAGATGGCGATTCGTATGGCTTTGGGAGCAGGGCCGATGCGTTTGATCCGGCAGCTATTGATGGAGAGTGTTCTCCTTTCGGTTCTGGGCGGGTTGGCCGGCATCATGTTGGCGGTTTGGGGGCTGGACGTATTGCGGGCGGTAACCGCGCGAACCGTTCCCAGAATCGCTGAAGTCAATCTTGACCTAACGGTTCTTGGTTGGACGTTCGCGGTCGCCGTCGGCACCGGCATTTTGTTTGGCTTCTTCCCGGCTCTCGCTAGTTCCCGTCCCGAACTGACCGAAGCGCTGAAACAAGGCGGCCGCGGATCAACCGAAGGTAGTCGACGCAATAAGCTTCGCAGTGCGCTGGTTATCGCCGAGATCGCGATCGCGCTCGCGCTGCTGGTGGCAGCTTCGCTCCTGGTCCGAAGTTTCATTCGAATCGAGAATACAGATCCCGGTTTCAATCCCGGACAGGTGCTGACCATGGAGCTTTCCTTACCGGCTACGAAATACCCCAAAGGCGCACCAGTAGCGAGGTTCTTCGCCGACATCCAGCGACGGGTGGCGGCATTGCCGGCGGTCAAAGCTGCCGCGGTGACCTCGATCCTGCCGCTGAGCGGAAACAACAGTGATTCTTCGTTCACCCTGGAAGGGGAAATGGAGAAGCCGCTGACCACAGGGGTGTATCCGGACGAGGAACAACGCTGCATCGGGCCCGATTACTTCCGCGTGCTTGAGGTGCCGCTGCTACAGGGCCGTTTTTTCACCGACGCTGACACTGCTGATTCCACTCCAGTGGTTATCATAAACCAGGCTCTGGCGAAAAAATATTGGCCTAACGGACAAGCCCTTGGGAAGAGAATCACGTTCGATGATCCGCGTAAGGCTCCAAAATGGACCACGATCGTCGGCATTGTGGGTGATGTCCGGCATCGCGCCGTGGACGAACCACCGCGGCCCGAATTTTATGGACCTCATGCGCAAGTGCCGTATCGGTCGATGATCCTGGCGGTGCGCAGTTCTCAGGATCCGCGCAGTCTAACCTCCGCCATTCGGCGCGAGGTGCTGGCAGTGGACCCCGATTTACCATTGGCGCACGTTCGGACGCTGGAAGAGGTCGTATCAGAGTCCATCGCTCCACGCCGGCTGTCTGTGTTGTTGTTAGGCGTGTTTGCTTCGATTGCGCTCGTCCTGGCGGCGATCGGCATGTATGGCGTCATGTCTTACCTTGTGGCCCAGCGCACGCACGAGATCGGCGTCCGGATGGCACTCGGGGCACAACGCTCCGATGTTTTGAAACTCATCCTTAGCCGCGGCGTGCGGCTGGTGTTTGCCGGCACTGGGTTTGGCCTGCTATTCGCGTTTTTCTGCACCCGCGCCCTGCGATCACTGCTCTATGGTGTCGGTGCTTTTGATGCGCTGACTTTTACCGTCGTCACTCTGGTCTTAGCCGCGGTTGCGCTGCTCGCCACTTACATCCCGGCGGTCCGGGCCACTCAGGCTGACCCAATGATTGCACTTAGCCACAACGCTTAGCTTATGATCCGTCTCCACAACATCGAACGCAGTTATCCACTCGCCAAAGGCCGCTTCTTCTACGTCCTGCGCGACGTCAACATCGACATCAAGGAAGGTGAATTCGTCTCCATCATGGGACCCTCTGGCGCCGGCAAATCATCGCTCCTTCACATCCTGGGAATGCACGATCACGCCTGGACGGGTGAATATTTTCTCAACGACGTCGCCGTTCACCATCTCAAAGCGAAGGAGCGGGCGACATTACGGAATGAGCAGGTCGGGTTTGTTTTCCAACAGTACCATCTGCTCGATGATCTGACCGTATACGAGAATCTCGAGATCCCGTTATCCTACCGCAAGGTCAGCAAGAATGAGCGCACCGCAATCGTGGCCGACACGTTGGACCGGTTTCAAATCGTTGCGAAACGGGATTTATATCCGCGGCAGCTCTCGGGCGGACAACAACAACTGGTGGGAGTCGCACGCGCGATCATTTCGAGTCCGAAACTGATTCTCGCAGACGAGCCCACCGGAAACCTGCATTCCAGCCAGGGCGAAGAAATCATGGAGTTGTTCAAAAAGTTGAATGGTGAGGGGACGACGATTATTCAGGTTACGCATTCGGAAAAGAATGCCAGTTACGGCGATCGGGTGATCCAGTTGCGGGATGGCTGGGTGGTGTAGCGGCTTGGTATGATGATGGGTGCCGGCGAGACGCGCGGCGCGAGTCGACCCGATTATCGCGTTGCGCGCAGAATAAAATATCAAACCTAACGAGCGTGTTATATGATATCTGATCTTCGTCATGCGCTTCGGCTGTTGTTCAAATCTCCCGGATTCACCGTGATCGCGGTCGTTACCCTGACGCTCGGTATTGGAGCCAACAGCGCGATCTTCAGCGTGATCGATACGGTCCTGTTGCGCCCCTTGCCATTCGTAAAGCCTAACGAATTAGCGCTGGTGTGGGGCAAGTCCGCTGATTTACCGCGGGAATCGCAATCTTATCCGGATTACATCGACTTCCGTGAACAGGCGAGGTCATTTTCCAGCCTGGCCGCATACACGCAAACGTCAACTGTGCTGGGCAGCGGCGAAAATGCTCGTGAGCTTGAGGGAGTCGCTGCCAGTTCCGCGATCTTCCAGGTGCTGGGGGTCCGGCCGATGTTAGGCCGAGTTTATGGGCCGACCGACGACACTCCGAGCGGCCGCGTCGTCCTCTTCACCTACGAGGCTTGGCAGCGCTATTTCAACAGCGATCCTAATATCGTCGGCAAACAGGTGCGGCTGGCGTTGCACGAATACACGGTATTGGGCGTGATGCCGAAGGGCTTCCAGTTCCCGATAGGGGTCGAGAGCGAGTACGTGGTGCCGATCCATCCGCTGGTGGGAGACCCAATGCTGCGAAGAGGAGCGCGTTTTTTTAAGTTGTTAGGCAGATTGCAGCCAGGAGTCACCATGCAGCAGGCTCAGAGCGAGGTATCCTCCATTGCTGCGCAATTGGCGAAGAAATATCCGGATTCGAATACCGACCGCGGCGCGAGGTTGGTATCGATGCACGAAGATTTAACTGGAAACGTCAGGCCGGCATTGCTGGTTGTTTTAGCCGCAGTGGTGGTCGTGTTGCTGATCGCCTGCGCCAACGTGGCGAATCTGTTGCTCGCCCGGGCGACGGCGCGACAACGAGAAATCGCGATTCGAACGGCATTGGGGGCAAGCCGTATGCGAATCATCCGGCAGCTCCTTGCCGAAGGTTTTCTGCTGGCGATATTTGGCGCTCTGGGCGGGCTGTTGGTTGCCACTTGGGGTGTCGATCTCTTACGCGCAATGGGTCCACAAGATTTGCCGCGTCTGCAGGAGTTAGGGGTGAACGCGACGGTCGTGCTGTTCACGGTCGTGACGGCTTTCTTCAGCACGATGCTCTTCGCCCTGGTCCCGGCCTTGCAGGCCACGCGGCCGAATTTGAACACATCGCTTCAGGAAGGAAACCGTAGTGGCACTGGACCCGAATCGCAGCGGCTCCGGGGAATGCTGGTCGTTTCGCAGGTAGCGTTGTCGCTGTTGCTGCTGGCCGGAGCGGGTCTCCTTATTAAGAGCTTTGAAAATCTCCGCGCTACCAATCCCGGATTCGACCCGACGCGGGTGGTCACCGCTGATTTTGTTCTGCCCGGCGGAAAATACCCGGACGTGGAAAAGCAAAGGCAGTTCTACGAGCGTTTTCTACCCCGGATCGCAGGTCTGCCCGGCATCGAGGCTGCCGGGGGTGCGCGGCCACTCCCTTTTTCGGGCGACGATATGTCGGTGTCATTCTGGATCGCCGGGCGGCCCGATCCCGGCCCCGCAAATCACTACGATGGATCCCATCTGACCGTGGCCGGCGATTATTTCCGGACCATGCGAATTCCTCTGCTTGCCGGACGTGCTTTCGATTCTCGCGATAGTCGGGATTCGATTCCAGTGGTGATCGTTAATCAGGCTTTCGTGGCCAAGTTTTTCCCTAACGAAAACCCTTTGGGTCAGCACCTCCTGATCGACGGCAGCAACCCACCGAAGCCAGTCGAAATCGTGGGCGTCGTTGGCAGCTCACATCACGACTCCCTGGCGATTGAGCCGCAGCCGGAATATTACCTGCCGTTGTCGCAGAATCCGGCGCGCGCGACCCATCTGGTTTTGAGAACGTCTTTGGATAACCTGGCCGGCCTGCAAGGCGCGCTACGAACGGCGATTCAGGAGATCGATCCGGACGTGTTCGTGCCGAAAGTGCTTCCACTCGAGAAGCTGATCAATGGAACCTTAGCCGCGCCTCGATTCAACATGGTGCTGCTTGGTTGCTTTGCCGGCGTGGCAATGATTCTGGCGGCGATCGGAATCTACGGTGTCATTGCCTACGGCGTGACGCAGCGGACGCGGGAGATCGGAATTCGATTGGCATTGGGGGCACAGCGCGTTGACGTGCTGAGACTCATTCTCGTCCACAGCATGACAATCGTGGGTATCGGGTTGGCGGTTGGTCTGTTCGGCGCGTTGTTTTTGACACGATGGATGTCGAGCCTGCTATTCGGGGTAAGCTCGCACGACTTTCTCGTCCACGGCCTTGTGTTATTGCTGCTGGCCGGAGCGGGTTTGGTGGCCAGCTACATACCGGCGCGTCGCGCCATGAGCGTCGATCCGGTGGTAGCGTTGCGATACGAGTGAACAAGGCTCGGTCAATGCGGAAACGATTGTCGCTACTCATTCTGCTGGTCTGCTCGTTTGCCGTGTCCGCCCTGGCTGGCGACGAAGTGCTGGAGGAGATCATCGAGCGCGATTACCCGATTGATCGCGACGCGAAGTTCAGTCTGAAAAACGAAGATGGATCCGTGCGGATCTATGGCGCCGACATTTCACAAATGAAGCTACAGGCGATCAAAAAAGCCTATACCCGGGATCGCCTCGGCCGGATTGAAGTGCAGGTGGCTGTTCAGCCTGGCGAGGTTAAAATCGACACGTCCTACCCGGATAAACAGAAATGGGGATTGTCTGATCGTTCCGGCACGGTCGATTACGTGATCATTCTGCCCTGGTTTTGTGACGTGCAAAAAATCGATCTCGGCACTGGCGAGTTGTTGATTGAAGGTATGCGCGGAAATGAAGTCCATGCGCGTCTGGGGAATGGCCGTTTGTTCGGCCATAATTGCTTTACCGACATGCATCTCTCGTTGGGCACCGGCGGCCTGGATGTGGCCTATGACTGGTGGGAGACGCATGACATCGGGTTAGACACGAACGTCTCCGACGGCGGCACCCGTGTATTTATTCCCGGTGAGGCGCAGTTCCGCGTCCACGCCCAAACCGCCAAAGGCCAGGTCATGACCGATTTCGCACAACGAGAGGATCGGGCGGAAGACAGCCTCACCAGGCTCGATCTCACCGTTGGCACCACGCCTAACGCCGCCATGAATCTGAAGGCGGCCGACGGCAGCATCAAGATCAAAGAATCGATGCCGTAGTTATGATGAACGACATCCGGTATGCGTGCCGAATGCTGATTAAGACGCCGGGATTTTCATTCGTCGCGTTTTTAGCAATCGCTCTCGGCCTGGGTGTGAATACCAGCATCTTCGGAATCATCAACACGCTGGTCATGCGGCCCCTGCCGGTCGGTCACTCTGATCGGCTGGTTCAGATCTACACGAAAGATCCTCATCTGGAGGGGCGCGCACCGACGTCTTTTCTGAATTATGTGGACTACACCCGGGAGAATACGGTGTTCACCGGCGTCGCTGCCTACACCTTAGCTCCGATGGGCATGACCCGCGGAACTGAAACGCTGAACGTTCTTGGACAAGTGGTGAGCGGGAATTTTTTCGACCTGCTCGAAGTGCATCCGGTCATAGGCCGTGGTTTTTCTGCAGAGGAAGATACCTCGCCTAACGGACACCCGGTCGCGATCCTGAACTATAGTTTCTGGCGAAAAATCGGCAGCGATCCGGCAGTGATCGGCAGTACCATCACATTGAATGGCCGGGCGTTCACCGTGATCGGCGTTGCGCCCCGAACGTTCACCGGCATCGATGTCGGCATTGCCCCCGATGTCTGGGTGCCAATGGCGATGCACGGCTGGGTTCGGCCCGGAGGCGATGATTGGTTCGACAACCGACGGGCGCTGTTACTGAACATGATCGGGCGATTAAAGCCCGGTGTCAGCGTAACTGAAGCCGAAGCTCAGCTTGTCACCGTGGCCCGGCACCTTGAAGAGGCTTATCCGGATGTTAATAAAGAGCGGTCGGTTTTGGTGGTCAGCGCCGAAAAAGCAAAATCGCAGGGACTCGGCGGCCCTAACAACGAGAACGCTACCCAAAACATTTCGCTGCTTTTGCTGGTGGCTTCCGGCGCGATTCTGCTCATTGCCTGCGCGAACGTTGCCAATCTGTTGCTGGCGCGCGCGACGACGCGAGAACGCGAGATGGCGGTAAGGCTCGCGCTCGGCGCCGGTCGGGGTCGCATTATCAGACAGCTGTTAACCGAAAGCATTATTCTGGCGCTGATTGGCGGGTTGGGCGGAGTCGTTCTGGCCTACTGGTTTGGAGATATCTTGGTTTCGCTATTGCCGGCAACGCCCTTTCCGATCGTGCTTAACCCGCAACCGGACGGCCGGGTGCTGGCCATTGCGCTTCTGCTGGCAGTGCTTAGCGGCGTCATTTTCGGAATGGCTCCGGCGTTACATAGCGGCCGATCCGACCTGACCCAGACTTTGCGGGAGCGATCCACTGCATCGGGCGGAGGAGCGGGAAGCCGCTGGAGTTTGCGAAACCTGCTGGTGATCGGTCAGATCGGTGTGTCGCTGTTTCTGTTGATCGGCTCGGCGTTATTCATGAAGGGATTTCATAACGCCCAGGCGATCGATCCGGGTTTTCGCACCGACAAGCTTGCTATTGTAGGAATCGATCCGGCCCTCGGGGGCTATGATAAAGCCAGAGCCGCCCAGGTCGCCCGGCAAATTGTCGAACACGTTCGCCAAAATCCGCAGGTGCAAAGCGCCGATCTCGGGAACTGGTTGCCACTCGGATTCGGCGGCGAGAGCCGGACCGTCATTCCGGACGGCAACGAAGGAACCGCCGAGGCCAATCGGGTGATGGCTAACATCAATGTCACCACTCCCGGATATTTCGAAACCATGCGGGTCGGACTGATCCGCGGTCGGGAGTTCGATGATCATGATGGAACCAGGACCGCTGCATCGGTGGCCATCGTCAATGAAGCGATGGCCAGGCGCTTTTGGCCCGGAGAGGAGGCAATCGGACACCATTTCCGGTTCTTCAAAGGCAGCTCCTTCGAGGTGGTTGGGGTTGCCCGTGATTTCAAGGCGGTGACACTGGGGGAAAGTCCCACTCCGATGGTTTATCTGCCGCTGGATGAGATGCCCGACGGGGGCATCACGATTTTTGCCCACACCCGAAACTCGCCCGGCCCGGTCCTGGCCGAAATGCACCGGATTGTTCGCGAGACTGACGTCCACATTCCGATCACGTATGAGAAGACTGTTTCCGATCACATGGCCTTCGCTCTTTGGCCGTCTTGGATGGGAGCAGTCATTCTTGGCGCGCTCGGACTGATGGCGGTCCTTCTCGCGTCGGTCGGTGTGTACGGCGTGATGGCCTATTCGGTTAGCCAGCGGCGCCGCGAGCTGGGCATTCGGCTGGCGTTAGGCGCGCAAAGTTCGGAGGTGCTGAACCTGGTGCTTCGACAAGGAATGTTGCTGGCCGGGATCGGCCTTGGATTAGGCCTGTTCGCTGCGTTCGGCTCAACCCGGCTCGCCAGCACATTTCTTTACGGAGTGAATCCGCACGATCCGCTAATATTCGGCACGGTTACATCAGTGCTGGCGATCGCGGCTTTTGCCGCCTGTTATTTTCCGGCGCGAAAGACGCTGAAAATCGATCCAGTTATCGCTTTGCGTACAGAATAGCCGGAACCGGTCAGGCGATTATTGAACGGTGGTAGCGAGGAGCTGTTGAACGCTGCGACGGTCCTCCTGGGCACGGGCATTCAATCCCAGCCGTTCATAACACTCGGCCCGTTTTTGCAGAACCGGGACGGTTTGATGGATTCCCGCTGCGTGCGACAGCGAGTCGACAGCGGACAGGAAGTCGCCCCGAGACATCTCCAATTCACCTCGGTATTGCCATCCCGGCGCCGAACTGGAATCGAACTGCGTCGCTTGCCTGACCTTGTCGTAGGCCTCGTCAGGCCGGCCTAACTTGGTCAGCGCGTAAGCCAGTTCGGTCATAGCGCCGGCCGACTTGGAATCCAGACCAACTGCTGTCTCTGCGTCCTGCAAGGCAAGCTTGGGCTGTCCGATTTCATTTAACTGCCAGGCGCGCGTTATAAAGTGTTCCGGATTCGTTCGTTCGACTGCAATTGCCAGATCGAGTCGACTCACGGTCTCCAGAAATTCCGGAGCCAGGGACTGCAGTGAAAGCGGCTTTCGCAGGCCCACGGCATCCAATTGTTTCGCTCGACCCAATTGCACCAGTGCGATGCCCCGAAACAATCTCGGTCGCACCGCCCATGGTCCGAGTCTTGACGCCTTGTCCGCATCTTCCAACGCCATTTCCGGATCCTCCGCGCGCAAAAACACCAACGCCCGATCTCCCAGCAGGCCGACCTCTTCTGGCGACACGGCGATCTTTGCATCGAGCTCGAGGACCTGTTCCTTGTACTGTTGCAATCCGTCGAAAACCTTGGACCAGCGACGCACTTCCGGATCGTCTGCTCCCAGCTGTTGAGCATGCTGAAAGTCCTCGAATGCCGCATCCCAATGATGCAAACGACGTCGGCAAACGGCGCGGTTCAGGCGTGCCGTAACCGTCTCTTTCTGCTTAATCGCTGCGTCCCATGCCGCTTCGGCGTCAGTCCAATGCCCCATCGTTTGATGAAGTGACGCGACCTTCTCGCGCACCCGGCGATTGTTAGGCTGCGCCTGAAGTACTTTGTCCCACGCGGCCAGCGCTGCCGGATAATCGTGTTCTTCGCGGACGATATCGCCGTGGAATTCCTCCGCCCGGATGGACGGCGAAGGAATGGCGGCGCGCCAGTGCTGCAGGCTTTCGCGAGCTCCGTCCAGATCGTGCAGGCCAAGCTGAGCCTGAACGAGTTGTTTCCAGAGACGTTCATCCCGCGGCCTTTTTTGGAGCAGTTGTCTGGCAATCGGCGCTGCGGTGGCAAAGGAATGGTTGTGCAGCTCGTGCGACAGCTGGCGGCGAAGGTTTCTCTCCTGGCGGACGCTCTCGGGTTGGCAGCCGGACAATAGGAGACAGGCCATCACCGCCGGAAACCAGAAGAACTGATTTCTCGCAAAAGGCGCTTGGAGACGGACGCGGCCTCGCGCAAGATCGGAGATGCCGCTGATAAATCGCGGCGAATTAGCGACGCTGCCCTTCGTCATCTTATGCCATCGTTCGATATCGTCTCCGAAGTAGACAAACAAGAAGTCGATAACGCCCTGAATCAAGCGCGGAAAGAAGTCGCCAGTCGATTCGATTTCAAAGGGTCAACCACCGAAATCATTGAGGAAAAAGACAAGATTATTCTCACTTCGAACGACGCTACTCACCTTCGTGGGTTGCGCGAAATTGTGGTTGGTAAATTGTCCAAACGAGGCGTCGATTTGCGCAACATTGATCAGCAGGAGCCGGCCATCTCGTCGATGGGCCATGCCCGTCAGGAACTAGTAATCAAACAAGGTCTTGAAGGCGACAAGGCCAAGGAAATCATCCAGGCGATCAAATCGCAAAACATGAAAGTGCAGAGCCAGTTGATGGACCGCCAGATTCGCATCAGCGGTAAAAAGAAGGATGACCTTCAGGCGGTAATTCAGTTCGTGCGCGGTCGCGATTTCGCGGTAGCCACGAGCTTCAAGAATTTCCGCGACTAACCACCGAACGGCAGGAATAAGATCAACCACCCTGCACCGGCGGCATGATTGAAATTGTTTCACCCGGCTGGATGACATGATTCCGGTCGACGAATTCAACCCCGGCACCGACCAGGATAGATTGATCCTGCGCCGTTAGGGCCGGTTTGCTTCTGTAGACGTCGTTAAGAAGATCGGCTACGGTGGCACCCGGCTGAAGTTCGATTTGTAACTCAGACGTCCCGGCAAGATCTCGTAGCTGCGCATAGAACTGGACCAGCACGTTCATGGCACTGGTTCGTCAATCAAATCCTTCCGGAGCACGCCGATGTAAGGCAGATTGCGGTACCGTTCCATGAAATCGAGTCCGTAGCCGACCACGAATTCGTCTTCGATCTCGAACCCGACGTAGTCGGCATTCACCCGGCGTGCTCGCGTCTTCTTTTTACTTAGCAGCACACACACGCCTATGGTGCGCGGATTTGCCGTCTCCAATTTATCGCGAATGGCAGCCAGGGTGTGGCCGCTGTCCAGGATGTCATCCAGCAGCAGCACATGACGATCGACCACGTCGGGCAGCGCGACCTGCTTGAACACGACCTCGCCACTCGTTTCAGTTTTGCCGTGATAGCTGGCGACGCTCAGACAGTCCAGTTTCAGCGGCAGCGGAATCCGGCGTAACAAATCTGCCATGAAGATCAGACTTCCGTTCAACACGGCAATCACGGTGAGATCGCGGTGTCGGTAGTCCTGAGAGATTGTGGCCGCCATCTCGTCCAGGCGGCGCAGGATGGTAGTCTCATGGAACAGAATGCGTTCGAGATCTTCTTGCATCCGTCATCAAATAGGCCATCTGCGTGGATAAAGATCAACGCGCGATTATTGGCCTAATGAATACTGTGAATACTTCGTCAGCTACCCATGCGTATCTGCTCTGATCGGCTTGAACTCCGAACCAAAGGCAAAGGCACCTATGAATTTACGGACGAGCTGCAGGCTTTAGTAAAACGACACAAGATCACAACCGGGCTGGTCACGGCATTCGTGCGCCATACCAGTTGCAGCTTGTTATTGATGGAAAACGCGGCACCAGCGGCACGTCGAGATTTGGAACGGTTTTTCGATCGCCTGGTGCCCGAGAGTCGCAACGACTACGAGCACGATGATGAAGGTCCGGATGATATGCCGGCCCATATTCGAATGGCCCTCACTCGAAGCAGTGAAAGCATTCCAATCGTCTCTGGAACATTACAACTCGGAACGTGGCAGGGGATTTTCCTATTTGAACACCGGCGGACAACGCACACGCGCCACGTCGAAGTTACACTGATCGGCGAATGAGATGATGCGCTGTGCCCGCTCTTCCGGCTATCACTGTGTCGTAGCGCTTGTAATCTTGATGGTCACTGATTTACCCCCAGCGCCCTTCGGTAATTTGTAACCAGTGCCCAAGTTCAACTTGAGCTTCACCGTTTCCTTTTTCTCAGCCAAACCATCGGAGATGGCTTGGAACGTCACACTCGCCGAAGTCTGACCGGCCGGGATGACGATCTGGCCAGGAGTTCCCGAAATCGTGAAATCCGATCCAAGCATGGCTTTGCCACTGATGGAGTAGGTTACAGTCAACGGCTGAACCGGCGCCGTCGATGCAGACACAGTGATAGTGACGCTGTTTCCTTCAAACACAGCAGTTGAGCTTGTGCCGATCCGGACGATTGGCGTTGGCCCCGGGGTTGGAAAGGGGGTCGGCGTTGGCGTCGGAGTATGGACCGGTGTCGCTGTCGGAGTGGGTGTCGGGGTTGGTGTTGGCGTCGGTCCAACTTGGGTGATTTGGAAGATCTTTACCGTATCTACCACCTGATCGGCATTGCTATTGCCGAGACCAACGCTGGTGAACCGTAGAGTGGCGTTGCTGCTGTTAGCCGTAAACGTGAAATGATAATGTTGGAACGTTACCGAACCGGCAGTGAAAGTGTGTGCATCGGGCGGAGTCAGTAGCTGATTGAGCAGCGTTCCGCTGCCGAGAACCTCAACCCGTAACTGCAGAGCGTTGCCGGTCCGCTCGCCGAACACGGCGGCGTCGAAGTCCACCGAATAAACACGGCCGGAGAGGGTCGAGAAACTCTGCGAGAGCGTGTCATTTTGTGAGTCATGGCCTGCGGTTAGGGAAGCAGAGTGAGTTCCGCTGGTGGCGCCTTCGGGATTGCTCGCCACGTTGCCGACGACCGTCCACCCAGTGACGGTGTTACCGCCAAAAGGACCGGTATCGAAGTTTGGATTCACCAGATTGACCGGTGTCGGAGTCGGCGTGGGAGTCGGTGTCGGGGTGGGGGTGTGAATCGGCGTAGCGGTTGGAGTTGGTGTCGCGCTGGGAGTTGCTGTTGGTGTTGCAGTAGGCGTTGGTGTGACGGTGGGCGTCGGAGTTGCGGGGCTGGCAGTTGGTGTTGGTGTCGGTGTCGGTGTTGGCGTCGCGGTCGGTGTTGGCGTGGCCGTGGGAGTTGCCGTAGCAGTTGCGGTGGGCGTCGCAGTCGGCGTTGGGCTCACTGTTGCGGTCGGAGTTGGCGTCGGAGTCGAGGCAGCCACTGCGACCGTATCGACCAGCACGTCCGCGCTCTGATTTCCGCCACCGATATCGCTGAACTGCAGAGTCGTTACCGTGCTGTTGGCAACGAAGCTGTAGGTATAGTGCGCGAACTGAACATCAGCCGCCGTAAAGGTGAATGCATCCGGTGGAGTAATGGTTTGGTCTAGGAGCGAACTGCTCCCGATTACCTGGACGCGCAATTGCAGCGGCGCTCCCGAGCGTTGCCCGGAAATACCGGAATCGAACTGAAGATTATACGTCTGATTAGGCGTAGTGACGAACCGCTGCGACAGAACATTGCCTGTGGAGTCGCCCCCCGCATTGAGCGCCGCCGAATGAGTGGGCGTGGTGGCGCCTTCATCCAGTAGTTCAACGGCGCCGTTCCCCGAGATTGTCCATCCGCTGACTGTTCGCGCATGGAATGGGCCGGTTTCAAAGTTGCCGTTGTTCAACGGCAGCGTAGTTGGAGTGGCCGTCGGCGTTGCTGTTGGAGTCGCAGTCGCGGTGGGCGTAGGCGTCGGTGTAGCCGCCGTAATCGAAACGGTGTCCAGCACCTGATCGGCGTTCCCGTTCCCAAGACCGCTATTGACGAACTGAACCGTCGACGTGCTGCTGTCGGCGATGAAGGTGTAGTGATAATGTTGGAACTGCACGCTGCTTGCGTCAGTGGTGTTGCTGACCGGCGGCGAAATCGTCTGGTCGAGTCGTGTGGAATTTCCCGTCACCTTCACCTGCAACTGAAGATTCGCGCTGTTCGGATTGCCGAAGATGGCGGCGTCGAAATCCAGTGCATACGTCTGGTTGATGCTGGTGAAGAACTGCTGCGAGATGCTGTCGCCTTGAGAATCACTCCCTGCGCTAAACGCGGCGCTATGCGATCCGCTGGTGGCGCCTTCGCCAATATCCGCGACGTTTCCGACGACTGTCCACCGGGCGACGGTTCCCGGCTGGGTGAATGGCGGCGTTTCGAAATCACCGTTGCCTAACGGTAACGTACTCGGAGTTGGTGTTGGCGTCGCCGTCGGAGTCGGTGTGGGTGTGGCCGTCGGTGTGACCGTGGGAGTCGGGGTCGGTGTTGCCGAAGCAGCTGGCGCTACTACTACGGTGTCGACCACCTGGTCGGCACCGCCGTTCCCCATCCCAACACTGGTGAACTGGAGCGTGGCGACGGTGCCGCTGGCAGTGAATATATAGTGATAGTGTTGAAACCCGCCCACTGGAGGCGTGATTGTCTGATTGAAGCTCCCGCCGATCACTTGCACTTGGAGCTGCAGAGTTGCCCCGCTATCCGGCGTTCCCGAAACTCCTGCGTCGAAATCCAGCATGTAGACCTGGTTTGCGGTGGTGACGAATCGTTGCGACAGGGTGTCACCTTGCGAATCAACCCCGGCAGTAAACGCCGCGCTGTGAGTGCCGCTGGTGGCACCTTCATCGATGTCGGCGATACTTCCGGTGACGGTCCAACGAGTCACAGTTCCAGGGGATGCGAAGGGGCCGGTTTCGAAATCTGCGTTCCCAAGCGGTAGCGTGCTCGGCGTGGGCGTTGGGGTGGCGGTCGGCGTCGGGGTGGGTGTGGGCGTCGGCGTCGGGGTAGGTGTGGCGGTCGGACTGCTCGCCGGATAAACCGAAACTGTGTCGACCATTGTATCGGCCACGCTGTTGCCGGTTCCGACGTCGGTGAACTTCAGGTTGGTCGTGGTGGTGTTGGCGGTGAAGTTGAATTGATAATGCTGAAACCGGACAAGATTTGGATCAGTGCTAGTGGAGCTTGGTGGGGTTACGAGTTCGTTCAAGAGCGCTCCGCCATTCACCTGAACCCGCAGCTGCAACGTTGCGCCCGAGTCCGGCGCTCCAAATATTCCGGCATAGAAATCCACGACGTAATCCTGGCCGACGGCTGTTGATAAGTTCTGATCAAGAGTGCTGGCTTCGTTATTATTACCGACGTTGAATGCAGCGGCGTGATCACCGCCTGCCGTGCCTTGATCGCTTCTATCCGCCACCGATCCGGGTCCGCCGACATTCCAGTTAGCGACCGTGCCAGGACTGTTGAATGGCATCGTTTCGAATTCGCCATTCGTGACCAGGTTCTGATTGCGCATAACCACGACGCTGTCGACCAATGTGTCGGCGCCCGTGTTCCCAAGGCCTATGTCGGTGAACGTCAATGTCGTTGTGGTACTGTTAGCGGTGAATGTGTAGTGATAATGTTTGAAAAGAACCGCATCGGGATTACTTGGCGGGGTGATCGTGTCGGCGAAGATGGAGCCATTGCCGTCGACCGCCACTTCGAGCTGAAGAGTTCCAGTTGGTTGCCCTGCGATTCCGGCGTCGAAATCGAGTGTGTAAGTTTGCCCGCTTACCGTCGTGAAGTTCTGCGAAAGCGTCGTTCCTTCAGAGTCGCCACCAATATTAAAGGCAGCGGAATGCGTCGGAGTGGTTGAACCTTCGGGCGCCGAATGAATTTTGCCAGTCCCGCCTACCGTCCACCCCGTCAGCGTACTGCTCGGAGCAAAAGGTGCGGTTTCGAAATCGCCGTTGGTAAGTAAATTCTGCCCTCGCGCGATGAATGCGCCGACACAAACTGCTAAGACGATTAATAACGCTTTCACATTCCACCTCGGCCCCGGGACTATCCAATCCAAGTCGCCGGGTCAAGCCAAAACGAGCTTCCCAATTTTCTACGAAAAAAGCAGGAGAAAAGACCGTCGCGGGTCACGCCGGAAGCAAGAAACTCATGCCGTGGATGTTGCGTTTCCGGCGGGCCACGATCCGTGCAATTTGGAATTTATTAAAAATTCCTGACAATAAAAATACCTCGCGGTCGGCCCGTAATCCGCCTCCGCCAAGCTCGAATCTGCGCTAATTAATGATCGGCGCGATGGCGACCGTGTCGACCACTTGATCGGCAGCTCCGTTCCCACTCCCGACACTGATGAACCGTATTGTTGCGGTGCTGCCGTCGGCTGTGAACGTGAAATGGTAATGCTGGAACGTCACTGCCGACGCCGTAAACGTATTGGCATCGGGTGGAGTAACGGTTTGGTTCAGGAGTGTAGCAGATCCGATCACCTGCACCGTCAACTGCAATGGCGCTCCGGTTCGCTTGCCCGAAATACCCGCATCGAAATCGACGTTGTACATGACGCCGGATGCTGTCGAGAAAGTCTGCGATAATGTGTCGCCTGAAGAATCCGCCCCAGCGGTGAGAGCAGCACCGTGAGTCCCACTGGTCGCGCCTTCGGCGTTATTCGATACGTGATTGCTGCCACCAACCGTCCATCCGGTCACTGTCGCAGGCTGTCCGAATGGTCCCGTTTCGAAATCACCGTTGTTGAGCATGACCGTAGCCGCACCGGCCGCCACGACTACGCTGTCGATTACTTCATCCGACGTGCCGTTGCCTAACCCCATGTTGGTGAAGCTCAGGGTTGTGACTGTTGAATCGGCAGTAAAGACGTAGTGATAATGCTGAAATTGCGCCGCAGTGGGACTAAAGTTTCCCGGCACCGGGGGCGTAATTATCTGGTCCAAATTCGTGGAACTTCCGGTCACCTGCACTTCTACCTTTAGTGTGGAACCGCCGTCCGGCGTTCCGGTGATCACGCCGTCGAAGTCCAGCGTATAGATCTGACCAGGGTTGGTGAAGAACCGCTGCGAAATCGCGTCACCCTGCGAATTAGCGCCGGCACTGAGTGCCGCCGAGTGGGTTGGTGTGGTAGCGCCTTCAGCAATGTCTCCAACGTTGCCAACGACGGTCCACGACGACACCGTGCCAAGGGTGTTGAATGGCCCCGTTTCGAAGTCGCCATTACCTAACGGGAGGGTGGTCGGCGTTGGCGTTGGCGTCCCGCCCGGGGTAGCTGTTGGCGTCGCAGTCGGGGTTGCGGTCGGAGTCGCAGTTGGCGTCGGCGTGGGTGATGGCGTCGATTGGACGGCAATCGACACGGTGTCTACCACCTGATCGGCAGAAGAGTTGCCGAGCCCCACACTGGTAAAGCGCAATGTGGTGCTGGTGCTATCGGCGGTGAACATGAACTGATAATTTTGGAACTGCACCTGTGATGCGGTGAACGTGTTTGCATCCGGGGGAGTGACTGTTTGGTTCACCAGCGTGCCCGTGCCTAACACCTGAACCTGCAATTGCAGCGGACCGGCCGTTCGCTTTCCGGAAATCCCTGCATCGAATTTGAGTACGTAAACTGCCCCGGGAGTTGTCGCGAAATTTTGGGATATCGAGTCGCCTTGCGTGTTGCCACCGGCGCTCAAAGCGGCACCATGCGTGCCGCTGGTGGCGCCTTCAGAAGTATTGACGGCCTTATTAACCACGGTCCATCCGGAGACGGTACCGTCCTGGCCAAACGGGCCCGACTCGAAATCTCCATTGACTAACGACACCATGGGAACCGGTGTTGCAGTGGGCGTGGGTGTCGGGGTAGCCGTTGGCGTTGGAGTTGGAGTGCCTGTCGGAGTCGCGGTCGGAGTCGCAGTCGGTGTCGGAGTCGGCACCGAGCCTACGACCACGGACACGGAATCGATGACCTGATCGGCGTTGCCATTGCCTAGCCCCATGTTGATGAATTTCAACGTGGTGACGGTCGCATCGGCAGTGAACACATAGTGGTAGTGTTGGAACTGTCCTGCGGTCGGAGCACCCGTTCCGGGGACTGGCGGAGTGATGATTTGATCGAGGTTCGTCGAGCTGCCGTTCACCTGAACTTCAATCTGCAAGTTTGCGCCTCCATCGGGAACACCGGCTATGGCCGCATCGAAATCGAGCGTGTAAACCTGATTGATCGTCGTATTGAAACGCTGTGAGAGCATGTCTCCCTGTGAGTTCGCGCCGGCGCCGAGCGCAGCGGAGTGGCTGGGCGAAGTCGCGCCTTCAGCAATGTCAGCGACATTGCCGGCGACTGTCCAGGCCGAGACCGTTCCGATCGTGTTGAATGGCGCGCTTTCAAAGTCACCGTTGGCTAACGGTAATGTGCTTGGAGTCGGTGTTGCGACGGGCGTCGCCGTTGGCGTGGCTGTCGGTGTCGCCGTGGCCGTCGGCGTTGGCGTCGGACTTGGGCTGGATAAGAGTGTTATGGCAACGGTATCGACCACCTGGTCGGCGCTCTGATTGCCCAATCCAACACTGGTAAAACGCAACGTCGTCGTCGCATTGTCAGCAATGAAAGTGAATTGATAGTGCTGGAACGTGACCGACGCCGCCGTGAAGGTATTTGCGTCGGGAGGAGTAATCGTCTGGTTCACCAGTGTACCGGAGCCGAGCACCTGAACCTGAATTTGCAATGCAGCGCCGGTGCGTTTGCCGAAAACGGCCGCGTCGAAATCAAGTTGGTAAGAAGCGCCTGGGGTGGTCGGGAAGTTTTGTGAGAGAGTGTCGCCCTGGAAGTTGCCGCCCGAGCTCAGGGCCGCTGAATGTGTGCCGGTGGTCGCGCCCTCGGCGGCGTCCGAAACTCGACTGTTGGTCCCGCCAACGGTCCAGCCAGTCACTGTGCCGTCTTGGGTGAACGGTCCGGTCTCGAAATTTGCATTTACCAACGGAACTACACTGCCACCCGGGCTCGCTGTGGGAGTCGGCGTAGCGGTAGGCGTGGCCGTGGCGGTGGCTGTTGGAGTTGGAGTGGGGGTTGGTGTGGGAGATCCGCTTGCCGGGAATGAGATCGGCACTAACGACACCGTATCGACGACGAGATCGGCGGTCTGGTTACCCAGACCCATGTTGGTGAACCGCAAAATCGTGCTCGCACTATCAGCGGCGAATGTGAAGCGGTAGTGCTGGAACGGTACGGTGCTGGTGTTAAACGAATTGGCCACTGGAGGCGTGATTGTTTGGTTCAACGGCACAGCGGCGCCAATTGCCTGAATGTTCAGCTGCTGGGCGGCGCTAGGCGTGCCGTACACGGCCGCGTCGAAATCGAGCGCATAAACAACACCGCTCGTGGTGGAAAGCGTCTGCGAAAGCGTATCACCTTGAGAATTGCCTCCGGCGCTGAATGCAGCCGAATGGGTTGGCGATGTGGCGCCGGCGACGAGCTGTGCCACGTTTCCGTTGCCGCCAACAACCCAACCGGAAACATTGCCTGAAGTGTTAAATGTCCCGATCTCAAAATTCGGATTGGTCAGCATGTTGGGCGCGACCACGACACTATCGAGCAAGGTGTCGGCACCGGTGTTGCCCAACCCTATATCAGTGAATGTGAGAGTGGTTGAGGTGCTATCGGCAGTGAAAGTGTAGCGATAGTGCTGGAACTGAACTGACGCCGGGGTGGAGCTACCGGAACTGGGAGGATTGATTGTCTGATTGATTAGAGCGGAGTTGCCGTTGACCTGGATGTTCAGCTGGAGATTGCCTGTAGGCTGTCCAACAATCCCCGAGTCGAATTCGAGGGAGTAATCCTTGCCGACCACGGTGGGGAAGCTCTGCGAGAGGACCGTGCCTTGGCTGTTGCCGCCAATGTTGAATGCAGCTGAATGGGTCGGAGTGGTTGCCCCTTCAGTGGCTGAATGGATTGCCCCGGTGCCGGACACGATCCATCCACTGAGCATTGTGCTCGGGGCGAACGGACCGGTTTCGAAGTCACCATTGTTGATGACGTTTTGGGCGACGGCATTCGGTAAATACAGAAAAGCCCCGAGAACAGCGATAGTACAAAATGATTTCACTCGATCTAGGCGTTATAGAAACTACGTAAAAGAGTCAATAAAAAAAACCGGTTTAACGCCCCGCAGTTCCGGGGTTTTCCCGTATTTATGCCGAATGCAAAAATACTTTATATTAGAGAGGCAAACGTCTGGCGAAACGCTGCCGGAGCGGAAAAGCGAAAATACAAAAACTGCCCGGACGACTAACCGATCAGCGCACGTTCGTGATTTTTATCACGGCTGACCTGCCCGTCGTGGCCGGTAGCCGGTAAGCCGAGTTCGGCCTCAGTACCAGTTTCGCATTTTCTGTCTTCTCTTTCGCGGCGTCGGTTAGAGCGGTGAGAATGATGTTGATTGACGATTGGCCGGCCGGAATCACCGCCTCGCCAGGAGTGCCACCCAGCGTGTAGTCGGTCCCCAGCTTTGCGTTACCCGCAACCGTGTAGAAGACCGTTAGCGGGTGGTTGGCCAGTGGAGTGGTGGAAATGGTGAAGCTACTTGTGCTGCCCTCCGGCACTGCCGCGGCATTGCTGAAGATGCGAACGGTAGGTGTTGTATTAGGGGACGGCGATGCTGTCGCCGTTGGAGTAGCAGTAGGAGTCGGCGTCGGAGTCGGCGTCGGAGTCGGCGTCGCTGTTGGTGTCGGCGTCGCTGTTGGTGTGGGCGTAGGTGTCCGGATCGGCGTAGGACTCGGTGTAGCAGTGGGTGTTGGCGTCGCTGTTACTGTCGGGGTCGGCGTTATGGTCGGTTTGGCCGAAGCAGTCGGAGTCGCAGTCGGTGTGGGAGTAGGAGTCGGAGGTTGAGAGACGATCGCCACGGCAACGCTGTCCAGGAGCTCGTCGGCAGTCGCGTTCCCGAGACCTTTACTGGTGAACTTCAAGGTGGTTGTGCTGCTGTTGGCTAAGAACAAAAAGTGATAATGCTGAAATGGAACCGACGACGGATTGAATGTTTGCGCATCGGGAGGCGTGATCGTTTGATCCAATAGCAACGCGTTGTTGCCGGTGACTTGCACAATAATCTGGAGCGGATCTCCAGTCCGTTTCCCGATAATCGCGGCATCGAAATCGATGGCGTAGGTCGCGCCGCCCACAGAGACAAAACTCTGAGAAAGCGTGTCCCCTTGAGAATCTCCGCCGGAGCTGAGCGCTGCGGAGTGTGTGCCGCTGCTGGCCGGTTCAGAGTTATCTGCGACACGTCC
>JBJMXE010000006.1:0-14970 GCA_045809745.1 Chthoniobacterales bacterium
AAAACCGGCGCGCTGCTGGATGGCCACTTTGTCCTGAGGTCCGGGTTGCACAGCCGCCAGTTTTTTCAGTGCGCGATACTCCTTCAGCACACCGACATCGCGGCGCGGGTATGCGGTCAACTGGCTGACAAATTGCGCGATATTGAATGCGACGCAGTGATTTCGCCCGCGCTCGGCGGCATCATTGTTGGTCAGGAGGTGGGTCGGTCTTTGGGAAAACGTCACATTTTCGCGGAGAAGGACCAAGGCGGGCTGGTTCTTCGGCGAGGCTTCCAAATCGCGAGTGGCGAGCGATTCGTGGTTGCCGAGGACGTGGTTACCCGCGGCGGACGGGTCAAAGAAACGATCGATATCGTGAACGCAAAAGGAGGCAAGGTTACGGCGGTTGGAGTGATTGTGGATCGCAGCGGCGGCGATCACGCCGATTTCCGGTGCCCGTTCGTCAGTTTGGTTCAAATGAATGTGGAGACGTTCCCCGCGGACAGTATTCCAGCAGACCTGACGGCCATTCCGGCGATTAAGCCAGGGAGCAAATAGACCTATCGGAGGGAACGAGCTCGTCCCTCGTTTGGTAGAGTGACCGAGCATGCCAAGCCCGTTCTCGCGCCACATTTGATACAACCCCGAGTTGTTGGTATGAAGAATTGATGGAAAACAAGGTCGCCGTCCGCACCGCAGCTTCGCCGACCGTTCCGGAGCGCGACCGGACCCCGCGTCGCGGGGTGATCTCAACCTTTTGTCGATCTTCCATTGGACGGAAACTGATCGTCGCCTTAACCGGCATCGTCCTTATCCTGTTTGTGATCGGGCATCTGGTGGGGAACTTGCAGATCTTTCTCGGACCCGACTGGATCAACTCGTACGCGCAGCATCTTCGCGACCTTGGTCCCCTTCTCTGGCTGATTCGCGGCGTCCTACTGTTGACGGTCCTTTTGCACATCTACTTCACCATCCTGCTGGCGATAGAAAACAGACGTGCCCGGCCGGATCGGTACAAAAAGAAAGAAAATGTGAAAGCCACCTGGGCTTCCCGCCACATGGCGATCAGCGGTCTGGTCGTGCTCGCGTTCATTATCTTTCACCTGCTCCACTTCACCGGCCACAATTTCAACGCTCGTTTCCCTCTGCTGAAAGCGGATCCACTAAACCGGGCCGACGTCTACTCCATGATGGTGTACGGCTTCCAGAATATGTACGTCTCCGCGTTTTACATTGTGGGGCTTTTTCTACTGACGCTTCACCTCACCCACGGATCGTCGAGCTTCTTCCAATCGCTGGGTTTGAACAATAAACGCCTGGCCCCGCGTCTCGCCTTCCTTGGCCGCATCTTAGCCTGGCTGCTGTTTGTGGGTTACGCCTCAATTCCGGTGGCGGTTTTGCTCGGCTGGGTTCAGCCCGCACAACAACTCTAATGGGAAAATCCGAATCTCGAATGTCGAAGCTCGAAACAAATTCGTATCACCAATTTGGAAAAGCGAGGCGCCACCTGCCCGGCTTGATTTCGATCCTTCGGCCCCTGAAATTTTCTGAAGTTTGTGTCGGATTTCGAGATTCGAATTTCGGATTTTCTTCCCCGTTATGATTGGGACGCTCGACGCGAAAATTCCGAGCGGACCAATCGACCAGAAATGGAAGACTCACCGCGACCACAGCCGGCTCGTTAGTCCGAACAACCGCCGCAAATTTGAAGTCATCGTCGTCGGTAGCGGACTGGCCGGTGGTTCGGCCGCGGCGACCTTAGGGGAGCTCGGCTACCGGGTGAAGTGCTTCTGCTACCAGGATTCTCCCCGGCGCGCGCATTCCATCGCCGCCCAAGGCGGCATCAACGCGGCCAAAAATTATCAAAACGACGGCGACAGCATTTACCGCCTGTTCTATGACACGGTGAAAGGCGGTGACTTTCGCTCCCGAGAGGCGAACGTTTATCGTCTCGCCGAGGTCAGCAATCTGATCATCGATCAATGCGTCGAACAGGGTGTCCCGTTCGCCCGCGAATATGGCGGCCTGCTGGCTAACCGATCGTTTGGCGGCGCCCAGGTGTCGCGGACGTTTTACGCCCGCGGCCAAACCGGCCAGCAGCTGTTGTTAGGGTGTTACCAGGCGCTGTGCCGACAGATCGCGGCCGGCACCGTTCAAATGTTTCCGCAAACGGAGATGCTCGACCTGGTATTGGTGAACGGCCACGCCAAGGGCATCATCACTCGCAGTCTGCGGACTGGTAAGATTGAGCGGTTCGCGGCTGACGCGGTTGTGCTGGCCACCGGCGGCTACGGCAACGTGTTTTATCTGTCGACCAATGCGCGCGGCTGCAATGTTACCGCCACCTACCGCGCCTACAAAAAGGGAGCACTCTTTGCCAATCCCTGTTTCACCCAGATTCATCCCACCTGCATTCCGCAAAGCGGCGATTACCAGTCGAAGTTGACCCTGATGTCCGAGTCACTCCGGAACGATGGGCGGGTCTGGGTCCCCAAACGCAAGGAAGATTGCAGCAAAGCGCCGAGCGCAATTCCCGAAGCGGATCGGGATTACTATCTGGAGCGAAAATACCCCAGCTTTGGCAATCTGGCGCCACGCGACATCGCGTCCCGCGCCGCAAAAGAAGTGTGCGACGAGGGCCGTGGTGTCGGTCCCGGCGGCCGCGGCGTCTATCTCGATTTCGGCGATTCTATCCGGCGGCTGGGCGAGGACTCAATTCGCGAACGGTACGGGAACTTGTTCGAAATTTACCACAAGATCACCGGTGAAGATGCATATCACACTCCGATGCGAATCTACCCGGCGGTGCATTACACCATGGGCGGCTTGTGGGTGGACTATAACCTGATGAGCAACATTCCCGGGTTGCACGTGATCGGCGAAGCAAACTTTTCGGACCATGGCGCCAATCGACTTGGCGCCAGCGCGCTAATGCAAGGCCTGGCCGATGGTTATTTCGTTCTGCCATATACTTTGCCTAACTACCTGGCCGGGCAGACCGGGAAGCGACCGTCCGCGGACGCGCCGGAGTTTGCCCAGGCCGAGGACGAAGTTCGCACCCGAATTAATAAGCTGCTCTCAGTGAACGGCAGTCGCTCACTCGATTCCTTTCACCGAGAGCTTGGCGTCCTGCTTTGGAATCAATGCGGCATGGCCCGCACTGCCGAGGGTCTTCGTGACGCAATACAGAAAATTCCGCAGCTGCGTGAAGAGTTCTGGAAGAATGTTCGGGTCCCGGGCACTAACGAAGACTTCAATCAATCGCTGGAACGGGCCGGACGGGTGGCGGATTTTCTCGAATTCGGCGAACTCATGTGCATGGACGCACTGGAGCGGGACGAATCGTGTGGCGGACATTTCCGGGTGGAACATCAAACGCCGGACGGTGAAGCGTTACGCGACGACGACAAATTCGCGTCCGTATTCGCCTGGGAATATCAAGGGCATAACGGAACGATCAGACAACCGAAATTGCACCGCGAGCCGTTGCATTTTGAAACCGTGCATTTAACCCAGCGCAGCTATAAATGAGCCCGCACGCGTTTCACTTCTGGGGAGCGCAGGCGCCCTCGCCTGCCGATTTCGGCGCCCCCGCCGAAATTCATCTTCTCGGCACAAATCGATTGGCGAGGGCACCAATCGTCACAGGCGAGGCGCCTGCGCTCCGCAATCCCGATCCATGAATTTCAAGCTTAAGGTTTGGCGACAGAAGAATACTCAGGCGGCCGGCAGATTCGCTGTGTATGAGGCTAAAGATATTTCCCCGGACGCGTCTTTCCTGGAAATGCTCGATATCGTCAACGAGCAGCTGTTGATGAAAAACGAGGAGCCGATCGCGTTCGACTCCGATTGCCGTGAAGGGATTTGCGGAACATGCTCCCTAACGATCGACGGTGAAGCGCACGGAACCGATCATCCTGGTGCGGCGTGCGAGCTTTACATGCGAAAATTCCGCGACGGCGAAACGATCGCCGTGCAACCGTTTCGGGCGAGATCGTTCCCCGTAGTCAAAGACCTGGTGGTAGATCGCAGCGCGCTAGATCGTATTGTGCAAGCCGGAGGGTTCGTTTCCGCGCGGGCGGGCTCGGCACCCGAAGCGAACTCGATTCCGGTCCCAAAGCACGATGCCGACGTGGCGATGGAAGCGGCTGCGTGCATTGGATGCGGCGCATGCGCGGCGGCGTGCCCCAATGCCTCCGCGATGTTATTCACTGCCGCTAAGGTTTCGCACCTTGCCTTCCTGCCGCAAGGCGACCCGGAGCGCGTAAGCCGCGTCCTTAACATGGCGGATGCGATGGACCGGGAGGGCTTCGGCAACTGCACCAATACGTATGAGTGCGAAGCGGTTTGTCCGGCTGAGATCAGCGCCAGCTTCATTGCCAAGTTGAATCGCGAATACACTCGCGCCGTTTGGCAGAGCCGCGCTGGCGAGTAAGGCGCGTCAACGGAGGGACGAGCTCGTCTCGTCATAAATTCGCTGGTGTTGCGAGGCCAACGTCCCGTCGTCGTGGCGCGGTTCGTCAACCAATCAATGACAAGGCCAAGATAAGTGGGACGAGCCAAGCTCGTCCCTGCATTAATTGCTCTCTTCGGCGCGAATCAAATCGTGTAACAGGCGCAGGTCCAAAGATTCGGATCCAGTTCCTGTTTGGCTCGTTCGGCCAACGTCCCTCCGGCGTCGGGGCTTTTGAGCACTACGAAAACGGTTGAACCCGATCCTGACATCAGCGCAATCTCAACCTCCGGTTGGCCTAACAGCCACATCTTCAGCCGCGCCAGGAACACATACTTTTCAAATACCGGCCGTTCCAGATCATTCACAAAGGTGTGATTGTGATATTCCTGCGGCTCATATTTCACATCCGGAATCGGTTGAGAATCTTTCCACCGGGAATATGCCCATGGCGTCGCCACTGCGAATTCGGGCTTGACCAGCAGAATCGATAAAGACTCCTTCAATTTTTCAGGTTCGATCAGCTGGCCGCGCCCGCGACACATCGCCGCTGACTGGTAGATAAAAAACGGAACATCAGAGCCGATTGACTCGGACAGCTTCGCCAATGCTTCGCGCGGCAGATTGGTCGCGAACAAGGTATTCAGCGCCAGCAAGGTGGTCGCGGCGTCACTGCTCCCTCCCCCCAAACCCGCGCCGTGCGGAATCCGCTTTCGTAAACGAATTGTTACGCCCGACCTTAAACCAGTTGCGCCAAAGAATTCGGTTGCGGCGCGCACCACCAGATTTTCAGCGCCAGTGGGAACCGAACCGTCATCGCAAATGAACCGGACACCTTCTCCGCCTGTCTCAAAATCCAGTTCGTCGTACAAGGAAATGGGACTAATGAACGTTTCGATCTCGTGGAACCGGTCCTCCCGCCGACGAAGCACCCGGAGTGATAGATTCAACTTCGCGGGAGCGCGAACTTGCAATCGGTCTGTTTCAGCTGTCATTTCGACGCGCCATTATTTCATTCGGATCAAACTGGAGAAACTCTTAATCTGACTTTTTGCGATGGCACATGTTTCAACTGCGCTCGACCCCGAAAAAAGCGAGAATCTGGGCTCCATGAGGTCGGCCGCTGATAAGCTCATTATTGCGTTGGATGTAGCAACTGCTGAAGAAGCGGTTGCGGTGGTTACGAAGCTGCGGTCACAGATTTCCTATTTCAAGGTTGGTTTGCAGTTGTACACCGCGGCTGGTCCACAGGTTGTTCGCGAGATCCTGAAGCTCGGGGGCAAAGTCTTTCTCGATCTCAAACTGCACGACATTCCAAACACCGTTGCCGGGGCGGTGGCATCAGCTAACAAGCTCGGCGTGGATATGCTCACGATTCATTTGAGCGGAGCGGAAGCGATGATCCGGGCTGCTACGGAAACGGCGGGCGAGAAGCTGACCATCGTTGGCGTAACGGTACTAACCAGCCAAAGTGATGAAACGCTGAGCCAGACTGGAGTCGGCGACTCGGTTGATAAGCAGGTTATGCGTCTGGCCAGCCTTGGAGTGAAATGCAGAGTCGGAGCGTTGGTTGCCAGTGCTCGGGAAGCGGCAATGTTGCGCGCAGAATTCAGAGATCAGGTGAAGATTATTACGCCGGGGATTCGCCCGGCCGGAGTAGGGAGCGGAGATCAAAAGCGTGTCACAACACCACGGGCTGCCATCTCTGCGGGCGCGGATTATCTGGTGATCGGCCGGCCGGTGGTAGCAGACGCCGATCCGTGCGCGGCGGTTGAACGAATCCTGCACGATCTGAGCACGGCCTAACCTCCGGTGTTGTCGTCACTCACGGTGTTGGATGACAATGTGTCACGTTCGGCGCCGCTGAACATGGCGCTGGACGAGGTGCTGTGGCAGAGCGCTGCCACTCCCTGTGTGCGATTCTATCGATGGGATCACCCCGCTTTATCATTTGGATATTTCGGCCGCTATGCAGACGTCGCTGCCTATCAGGGTGTATACGACATCGTCCGACGCTGCACCGGCGGCGGAATTGTTTTCCACGGCACCGACCTAACCTACGCCTTGATTGTTCCCGCGAAGGATCTCTTGCAACTTGGATCGCCCATCGGCGTTTACACCTTTGTGCATACGGCAGTTCAGAACGGGCTCCGCAACTGTGGTATCCGAACCGATCTGATGCCGGCCGACACCGGAGCCGTTGGGCCCGACACGGATCCGACCCGCATGTCTGACGCTGAACATCACCGCCTCAAATCATCATCCAGCATCGCGTCCGACACATGCTTTACTCGGCCAGTAACGGCCGACGTGTTGCTCGCCGACAAAAAAATAGCGGGGGCAGCACAGCGCCGTTCTCGGCGCGGATTGCTCCAACAGGGAAGCATTCAGAATGTCAATTTGCCGCTCGGTTTCATTGCGGATTTCGTCGGCAATCTAAGCCTCAATGTCACGACGGGCGTTCTCGACGATGCTTTAGTCGAAGATGCGCAGGAGCTAGTCACCTCGAAATACGGCACCGAAGTTTGGCTCCGCCGGTCGTGACAAAATCATCACTCCGGCTCCTGATTCTTTGACAATGCGCAAGCCGTCCTCGTATTCTCAGAATGTGGAAGCTTTCGCACCGACGGGTCCAAAGCAAAGCGAGCCGTCCCGGAGCGGGGGCGTTGCCGATACTCTGGCAAACGTAGCCAAGCTGGTGGCGCCATATCTCGAGCAGGTCGATGCCCGGATTTTGCAGCAGGCCGCCGCTTTCGACCCGGCAATCGAGGGTTACGTCTCCTATGCAATCGGCGGGCGTGGCAAACGACTGCGGCCGATGGCGGCTTTATTGGCCGGGGGAGCGACCGGTGAGATCAAGCCTGCCCACGTCGACCTGGCGGTAATCGTGGAACTTATCCATGTCGCCACCCTGGTCCACGACGACATCATGGATGAGGCGGATCGCCGCCGCGGGCAACCGACGGTGAATGCGCGCTGGGGAAACTCACTCAGCGTGTTGTTAGGTGACTGCCTCTTCGCGCACGCCTTGAATTTGTCAGCCAGCTTCGATGAACCGGAGATCAGCCGGGCCATTGCCCGGACGGCAAGTGAAGTTTGCTCCGGTGAGATGATCCAGACGCAACGCCGCTTCGATTTGCAACTTCGAGTCGAAGATTACCTGCGGATCGTCGAAATGAAAACGGGCTCCTTGTTCGCTGTCGCCGCCGAACTCGCCGCGAAAATCAGCGGAGCGGACACGGCGACGATCGCGACCCTGCAACAATACGGGATGCGGATTGGAACGGCCTATCAGATCTTTGACGACTGCCTCGATCTCGCGGGGACCGAGGCACGCACCGGAAAAACGCTCGGCACCGATCTGCGCAAAGGGAAGTTCACGTTGCCCGTTTTAAAATTCCTGAAGGACGCCTCGGAGTTCGAGAGGGCGCGATGCTCGGAATGGATTCTGGAAGGAAGGACTGCTGAAGTGGCCGAACTTCTGCGTAACGGCGCCAGCAACGGCACCCTGAATGCATCGATTGCTACCGCTGTAGAACTCATCCGCAAAGGCCAGGCCGAAATCGATGCGCTTCCTTCGAATGTTTACACTGATGCACTCGACGATCTCGGCGATGCATTGATCGAGATGCTGGATCAGCTCCGCGCGTGAGAGGAGCCGTTTGTCGGCAGAATGCCGGTCGAGAATTCAATCTGATGTCTTTGGCCTAACCGATTCGATATGGTGCAGCTCAAAATATGTGAGATGCCGAATGACGATCGGCCACGTGAGAAGCTCGCCAAGCACGGTGCAGCGGCACTCAAAGACACCGAGCTAATCACCGTTCTGCTGCAGAGTGGGATCGTTGGGAAACACGTTACTGAAGTATCCGAGGATCTTCTGCACCGGGCCGGATCCCTTGCCGGTCTGACTCGTTTCACAGTCGAAGATTTCAAGGACGTCCCCGGCATTGGCTTTGCCAAAGCGGTCAAACTGGTCGCGGCGTTTAACCTTGGAAAACGGATCGCCGAGCAAACGCTTTCGGTTACAAAGCTCGACTCACCGGAGTCGGTTTATGCTCTGCTCGGTCCGGAGATGCGGGCGCTGCGGCAGGAATCACTGCGCGTGATCCTGCTCGACACCCGGTATCACTTGATTCGAATTGAAGAGGTTTCAAAGGGCAGCACCAACGAAAGCATCGCGCATCCACGCGAGCTGTTTCGCCCTGCGCTCGTTTCGTCAGCGTACGCCGTGATTGTGGTGCACAATCATCCTTCCGGAGACTCTTCTCCCAGTCAGACCGACCACAGTTTGACCCGGCGGCTGGCCGAAGCTGCGGAGCTACTTCAGATCAAGCTTCTCGACCACATCATCATCGGCGCACCGATGGAAGGAACTCCCGGTTACTTCAGCTTCAAGGAGGCGGGCGTGCTTTGAAGATCCATCCAACGGCAGTCGTTGACCCGGCTTCGACGATTGGCGATGGCGTAGAAATCGGCCCCTACTGCATCGTTGGACCGGATGTTGTAATTCGCGAAAACACTCGCCTTCAGGGCCACGCTGTTTTGGAAGGCAGTGTTGAAATCGGCGAACGCAACCTGATTGGCTACGGCACTGTGATCGGCGCGGCTCCGCAGGACTTGTCCTACGAGTCCAGCCGGAAGACCGGTGTCGATATCGGCAATGACAACGTGATCCGAGAATACTGCTCCATCCATCGAGGAACGGCCGAGGGAACTTCGACGCGCCTGGGGAATAACAATTACTTGATGGTCGGCGCCCATCTCGGACACAACTCCGCTGTTGGGGACAAGGTGATCATCGCTAACAACTGTTTGCTCGGCGGTTACGTCACCGTGGCCGACGGAGCTTTTCTTGGGGGCGGCTGCGTGTTCCACCAGTTAATTCGGGTCGGCCGCCTGGCGATCGCCCAAGGCGCCTCGGCCTTCAGCAAAGACATTCCCCCTTTCGTGATCGCGGCGGAGCGTAATCTCGTTTTCGGGTTAAACGCCGTTGGCCTGCGCCGCGCCGGAGTCAGCGCGGGGGACCGGGAGCAGATCAAAACCGCGTTCCGCCTTGTCTACAGCAGCGGTCTGAATATTTCGCAAGCCTTGGAAGAAGGGGCAAAGATGGACCTCAATCCGTTAGCTCGTGAATTTCTGGATTTTGTCGCGGCCGCGAAAAAGCGGGGAATCTGCCCGTATAAGGGCGGCGGCGAAGATGATAACATTTAAGGTTGAAGGCGATCTCCGAGCGCGGTGGTAACATAACAGCTTGGCTGTTCAAAATGAGCGCCTGCGGCGCTGTTGGTTAGCAACGCGCTTACAGATTGCGTTCCACCACGTTTACACCAAGCCTAACAAGGCCAGCATGCGCCCGGTTTTTCCCCTCTCAGCGCGGTAGGAATAATACGAGTCCAGGTCGCATGCCGTGCAGGTGCCGGAGTCGTGAATCTGCTTCACACCCGCCGACCGACATTGCTCGCGGATAGCAGCGGCAAAATCGATTTCGTAATGCGGCGGCCGAATACACGGGCTGAGCTGCACCACCATGTCTGACGGTTCGGAACCGAAGCGCTGCTGCATCGCTTCGATCGCTTTTGCCGCAATTTCTAACTCCGTTCCTTTTTTTCCGGAATGCACGAGACCGATTGCCGGAGTCTTGGGATCAACGATGTAAACTGCGCAGCAATCGGCCACGTGGACGCCGATCGCGGTCTGCCGCTGGTTGGTGACGAAGCCATCATACCCAGCGCAGTGCTCGTCGTTTGCCATTCTCGAATCGATGACGCCCACACGATTGCCATGCACCTGGTGAGATGTCAGAAATGGCCATGCTGCCATGCCCAAACTGCTGCGAGCGGCTCGGTGCACCGCATCGAGCCGGCGTAACGCTTCAGCTTTGTCGTCGCTCACCTCAACGCCAGGTACCCGTTTGACAAAGGCGCCTCGGCAGATGCCGATCGCGTCGAGCGATGGGAAACGCTCGATCGGTGCTGCTTCCTCGGCCATGTCGGAAGTTACACCGACGGGCCGGTGAGTCCGAAAGCTAATTCAGCTGGAGCAATCACGGGCGCGAGATGGTCGTCCCGCGACACGTTCGCGACTTTGCAAGGCAGCCGCTATTTCCCGGTTGAAGCCCGAATGGTGCGAGTGGTCGTCGTCGTGGTCACTGGCCCAGGCCGCAGCAATGGATTCGGCTTCGGATCACCCGTGGCATTCACGTCGCTGCCTGTGTAATAGGTTCGAGTCCGAGTGGAATGAGGCGCGATATCTTCGAATTCCTCGGTGTACCTGCTCTGTCTTCCCGTTACCCGGTCGAATTCTGCCAGTGAAGAGTTATAACCGAAAAGTGCTTCCAAGCGGGTTGACTGCGCGGTGGTTAGCTGAACCTGTGCATTCAACACGTCCAACTGGGTTCCGGCGCCGGCATCCAACCGCGCCTTGGCCAGTCGTACGGCCTCATCTGCCTGTTCCACGTTTTTCTCCGTGGCCTGAATCAGCTCGGCGTTCTGTAACAGATTCGATGCGGCCTGCTGGATTTCGAGTTCGACCTGCCGGACGTCGTCGTCATACGTAATCTTCGATTCGGACAACAGGGCGCGTTGCTGCTTTACCTGACCATAGACAAACCCGCTGTCCCAGATATCCCAGCTACCGGTTAGGCCGAACACCCAACCCTTCAATGCTTGATCGAAGTTGGTAGTCAGTGGCGAGCTCACAATCTCATACCCTCCCTGTGCGTTTACGTTCGGAAACCATCCGCCGAGCGCCACGTGGACCTGCTCGATCTGGTTGAGGACATTCGCCCTCGCCTCTTTCAGGAACGGTCGGTTCTGTTTGCCGGATTCGATCTCCCGGAGCAGCGATACGTCACGCGGCACGTAAATGAGATCGCCGACGACGCGGATGGGCGCGGCAATTCCCCGCAGCGGATTGAAATCCAGCCCCAAGGTTTTCGCCAGTTGCAGAATGGAGATGCGGTAATTGTTTCGCGCAGCGATCAGATTTGGAATCTGGTTGGATAATTGGACCTGCGCCTGAAGCACGTTGAATCGCGGCACTGTGCCGGCCTCGAAACGGTTCTGCTGATCCTTCAGTTGGCTCTCCAGTAGACGGACTGACTCCTCCTGGACTGTGATCAGCGCGCGGTTGACCAGCACCTGGTAAAACTGTGTCTTCACGTTGGCGATCGTTTGATCAACCACGTTACGGAATGCGAAGTAAGCGCTGTCCCTCTGGAAGAAAGTACCGCGAATTGATCGCAGGGTGCTGTAATTAAACACGAGCTGCTGACCTGTAATACGGATGTTGTAGGCTGTGTCGCTGACGGTGACCGGCTGCCGGGCTGCGGGAGCGGTAGTCGCCTTCGTTTCCGCCGGGATATTTTTCATCTGCGGCTGCGGCGAATCAACAATCCGGGCAATGACGATCGGTGGCGTCGGAGTCGGTGTCGTTCCGGTTATCGTGGTCAGTCCGCTTCGATTCAGCCTCGGATCCGTCCATGTCAGTTCGGCGGAGGCAGTGACACGCGGAAGAGCCTCAGCACGCACCTGAATAATGACGCCTTTGGTTCGCTCGATTTCCTGGAGGGCACGCAGAAGATCGGGATTCTGATGCAGGGCAGTCATTACTGCCTGATCGAGTGTGAAAACGGGAGCCCCGCGCTCCGACCATTGAAAGCTACTCGAACTGGTCACGGCACTAGCCTCGTTATGCTCTTTCTCGGGCGGCGGCGTGAGCGCCACTACAGGGGTGACGTCGGCATTCGGCGTGGGCGTCGTAACGGCAGTTCCTGGTGCCGGGATTCCGGCAGGGGGCGGTTCAATAACGACCGGATTAGGCGTTATGGTCGCAGTCGGGGCAGCTTCGGGCTGTGCGGATGCAGTACGGGCAAAGATAACGATGCCCGTGGAAAGAGCGACGAGTAGAAAGTTTCGCATGACGATAGCGCGAAGGTTAGATGCAGAACCGGCCGCGGTAAGATTCAACCCGCGACCGTTTTAATCGAGTGTGATGCCACTTTTTACCGCCTTACATGAGACAAAGGTCGTATACACCGGTTGGGACGCGATTGTCACCACCGGATTTCGGAGTTACAGGGCGGCGAACCTTCATTTCGATTGGCAGTAGTTATAAATCTTTGTGTAAATGTGCAGCCACGCCGTTTGTTCCGCGGGCGTGAGGTGTTCCATAATTTTCGTCAGATTGCCCATCATTTCTTCGCGAATCCGGCGAACCAGCGCTGACCCTTTTGGCGTAATGCACACCATCACCTTCCGCCGATCGTCTCGAGAGCTCGAACGCATCACATATCCAAGATTCTCCAGGCGCGCCACCAGACCACTGGCAGCGGCGGTGGTGTGACCCATCTTCTGCGCAATCGCGGACATGGTCAGCACCTCTTTTTGGTCCAGGTAGGTCAGCAAAAAGTATTGAGGGAAAGAAACGTTACCCGGTGCGAGTTCCTTGCACAGATGCAGCACGAAACAGCGCTGCATTTCCAGGATGATCTGCGAGAGTCGTTCTACATCCGCGCGACCTGGACCGGTCTCAGCAGCTGGCGGCGCGGTAAGAATCTCACTGTTCAACGGCGTTTAAGCTAAAATGGGCGAGTAAACTGTCAACCGAGCAGAACCGCCGGCTCAATCCCAAAGCTCGACCTCCACCAGTTCGCCGGCCCGAAATGCGGCTCCAACTTCTACCCGGAGCAAAGCATTCGATTGGCTTAGACCGAACAAAGCATGGGATTCCTGCCGGCCTGCGGGGGCAAACATTCCCGACTCGAGTTTGCCCCTTATATAGTGAGGGCGGTCCCCAGCCCCCCGGACGTCTTTGGCCAATCTTGCCATTACTCTGCGCAGCGGCAGCTCCTCGTCCGCTCCGCCCATCATCCGAAGTATGGCGGGGCGGACAAATTTTAGGAAAGTCACGAAACTCGACACCGGATTTCCAGGCAAGCCGAATATCCGGCATTCTCCTGCTCGTCCAAACAGGAACGGCTTACCCGGCTTTATCGCGACCTGCCACAGCTCAATATCCGCGCCGACTTCGAGCAGGACGGTTTTCACCAGGTCGTGCTCGCCGACCGAAACACCACCGGTTATGATTAAGACGTTGTTTTCAATCCCTCGGTCAACCGCGGCCCGGAGGAGCCCGCGATGATCCGGACAATGCTCGATGAGACGGATTTCCGCGCCGCACTGCCGCAGCAGACTGGCTATCAGCACTGAGTTGCTGTCGTAGATCTGCCCTTTCTCAAGCGGAGCACCGGGTGCAATCAGCTCGTCCCCCGTTGAGAGCACGGCCGCGCTGACCGTCCCTCCGATCCACACCTCGGTTGCTCCCTGCGAAGCGAGTGTCGCCCACTCGACCGGCCGCAGCCGCTGACCTCGAGTGAACATCTTCTGTCCTTCCGCCAAATCACATCCGCGCGAGCGGATGAAATCGCCCACCTCAACTTCGGTGTTGATCACCACCTGCGATCCGTCGCGAGTGACGTCTTCCTGCATCACAACCGCGTCGACACCGGCGGGCAAAGGCGCGCCCGTGAAGATCCGGATCGCCTCGCATTCCGACACCTGGAGGCCACGATCAACACCGGCTGGCTGTTCGCCCACAACAGTGAGTGCTACGCCGGGTTTGCAGTCCGCGGCCCTAACGGCGTAACCGTCCATCGCGGAATTGTCGAAGGCTGGCAGAGCTACACTGGCGAAAAAATCCTCCGCTGAAAAGCAAGCCGAGGCTTCGGCCAACGGGGCCTGTCGTTTCGGGAGCGGGCCGATTCCTGTCAGAATCTGCCGCAAAGCGTCTTCTTCGCTAACCATGAAGGAGTCTTTACCACATAGAGCTGCGGTATGTCTGTAGCGCCGGCTTCAGCCGCAGTGAGCGCCGTCTCGCACCAGCGGTTTGACGCAGCTTCCATCCATCTCATATTGGTCCGAGCCGGACGGGCAGTATCTGAGCCGGACCGGCATTAACGACTATTTTTGGTGAGGTGGCTGAGTGGTCGAAAGCAGCGCTTTGCTAAAGCGCCGTACCTCAAAAGGGTACCGAGGGTTCGAATCCCTCCCTCACCGCCATGTCAAAGCATATGGCAAATCCATCGCGATCGTCAGGTCCAAGGGCTTGCCAAACCGGAGATTCGAACTGCAGTTCGACTGGTGGGGCGCGTTACGCGCAAGGGTTATCAGCGAAGCTCTAAAACCAGAGCCAGCCCAAAGTGCTGGATAATCCCTCCCTCACCGCCATGTCAAAGCATATGGCAAATCCATCGCGATCGTCAGGTCCAACGCTTGGCAAATTGGAGATTCGAACTGCAGTTCGACTGGTGGGGCGCGTTACGCGCAAGGGTTATCAGCGAAGCTCTAAAACCAGAGCCAGCCCAAAGCGCTGGATAATCCCTCCCTCACCGCCATGTCAAAGCATATGGCAAATCCATCGCGATTGTCAGGTCCAACGCTTGGCAAATTGGAGATTCGAACTGCAGTTCGACTGGTGGGGCGCGTTACGCGCAAGGGTTATCAGCGAAGCTCTAAAACCAGAGCCAGCCCAAAGCG
>JBJMXE010000007.1:0-18807 GCA_045809745.1 Chthoniobacterales bacterium
ATGAGCACCAAACCCGGCTTCTCAGTTATTGCGGCTGATCATACTGGGATCACCGTTTCCGATCTGGAACGTTCGCTCGCGTTCTGGCGCGACGTTCTAGGATTTGAACTATCCCATCGAACGCATCAGACGGGGGAGCTCGCGAGCAAGATCACCGGCGTCGCTGATTCCGAGATCTCGCTGGCAGTCGTTAAGGCACCCGGCCACAAGATCGAGCTGCTCCAGTATCACGCACCTGTGCACAGAAAGCTGAAGAATGGCCATCAGCCATGCGATGTTGGCGCCGTCCACGTCGCGTTGACGGTCGACAATTTGGACGCCGCTCTGGAAACCATAGCCGCTTCCGGCTGGGCCGCCGCCGGCACGCCCCAAATCCTTAAGACTGGACCAAATGCCGGGAAACGCGTGGTCTACGTTCGCGATCCGGATGGGACAACAATTGAATTGATGCAGCCGCCCGGTTGACCACCGGGCGGCTGACATACCAATTGATTGAGACGCTGCGCGGTTATCCCAGGTCTCTTCGTGCCGTTAACGATCCTGGATCAGGATCGAAACGCGTTTTGCGTCCAGTTGGGTGGGCACATCGTAAAAGCTTCCCGGTTCGACGAATATCTTCACCGCTTCGCCATTGGGCTCGCTGACCGTATCAGCAATTGCATGCATCGTTATCGAGGCTGCGAACGCGTTTGCCGGAATCACAACGTGGCCGGGAGTGCCGCTCAGCGTGAAATCGGTATTGAGCGTTGCATTGCCGCCTACCGAGTAATTGACAGTAAGCGGCCCGTGATTTGTTCCGCCTCTGACAGTGAAGGTGATAATCACATCGCCACCCTCGCGGACCTGAGTCTTGTTAGCGGATACCGATACTCGTAAACCAGTCGGGGTCGGCGTGGCTGTCGGAGTCGGCGTCGGCGATCCCACCGGCGTCGCAGTTGGGGTCGCTGTTGGTGTCGGCGTCGGCGTCGGCGATCCGCCCGGAGTTGGTGTTGGACTGCTGTTCGTTGCTCTCACCGTTGCCGCGATGAGAGTTTGAGTCTGGAAGTCGACATTTGCAGCGCCGTTAGTGGCGCCGATTCGCGGGACACCGCTAGCTGCCGGACCACTGCCGGTCCCGCTGTTCGGCGCGGTTACGAATAGATGAGACGGATCAACCTTGTCGAACGGAGAAGAGTGACTCAGATCTAATGTGATCAGGTCACCTACCTTGACTTTGTGAGTGCCGTTCCCGGCGACAAAGAATGCCGTGTCCACGAATGTGACGGAAACGTCCATTCTGGTCGCACCGACTCCCTGAATGGAAGTCACGTTGGCGTAATCATTGTTGCCAAATAGATCGAATGACGGCGCATTGGTCGGTTGCGGATTACTCAACGCAAAAGTTCCGACATCCGGATTCGGGGGCACTGGCGCACCGCGGAGAATTAATTTTCCATCATTATATCCGGTGCCCGCGAGCGGATTGGCGTTCTGGCTTGCATCGAAATACATCTCGATGAACGAGGCGGTGGACTGGGTGCCGGCAACTCGGTAGGCAATTCGAGCCGGGGTGTTGTTCACATTCGTTACATTTTCGGTAACGCTACCCACTAAAGTGATTTCGAAGGGCGTCACGCCGCCGACAGCGCCCGAAGCGTTCAAGCCAATGGGCGTAACCTGCGTGCCGTTTGCAAGGACGACCGAATTCAACTGGGCGTGAAACAGAAGTTGGAAGGTATCACCCTGCGTGAATGGAATCGAGCCGCCGAACAAGCTGTTGCCGGCGCCGAATTGAAAGGTGATCGGATTTATTGCCGGGCTGTTGCCCGAACCGTCGGGGTCCAGCGAGAACGGAATGTCCGCGCGTAACGACGGCTGAGCCGCACCGGTTACAAGGGCTGCAGTGATAAGGGCAATAAGACGTTTAATAGGGATATGCATAGTTTTGGTGTGTCGCGGACTGCTGCTCTGTTCGAGAAGCGGGGGGTTCGGACAAGCACAGCAATCCTCGCTCTATGAACACCTGTCAACTCGTTTGGTCGCGGTTTCGTGCGAATTGAGCCTAAATCGTCGCACAATCGTCACTTAACGCCGGAGCACAGCGAGGAAAAATCGCGTTCGTAGGACGTTACCCACTAACTGCTGCAGTCCAACTACAGAACTGAGCCTCCCGCTTAGCCACTGCGATCCAAAATCAAAACGATTGCAGTGTTCGCCTCTTTCTTTGGAGGAACCTGATACCCGATGCCGGGTAGGAGCGTTATTTTGACTGGTTCGCCGTTCGGCTCTTTAACCGTGTCTAAGATGGAATGAACGACAATCGAACCGAAGGTTTGGCCCGCCGGAATAACGATGGAGCCGGGTACGATGACGTTCCCGCTGCTGTCAGTTATTGTGTAGTCCACGCCAAGCGTTGCGCTCCCGCCGACTGCGTAGAGCGCGGTGATATCGGAATGCGCTTGAGTGACGGAAAACGTAATGACCGAGTCATTACCCTCTCGTAATTGCGCCCGGGAGGCGCTCAGTATGACTTTTGGCCCGTTGGGCGAAGGGGTTCCCACAGGGGAGCTGCCCGGCGTCGGGGAGGGGGAAATAGCGATGCCGATCGTGCCCTGGGTTTGCAGATCTGGACCCGAAATACCGTTTACCGCCCCGACCACCGGCACCACACCAGGGGCTGGACCAGCACCCGTTCCCAGGTTGCGCGTACCGGTGAACGCTCGCGATGGATCGACTCCGTTAAACGGCGCGGCATGGCTAAGATCGAGCGTCACAATATCCCCAACCTGAACTGGCCTTCCGGTAACCCCCGCCGCTTGCGCGGGAAAGAAGCGCCGGTCGACGAAGCCGACCACGAAGGTAAGCTTCGTTGCCCCAACTCCGACCACCGAAGTTGTGGCGCCAGACTCATTCGTTCCAAACAGATCGAAGTTAGGCGCTGGCGTAGGCTGCGGATCGGCCAGACAAAAAGTACCAACATTCGGTAGTGTGGTGATAGGGCTGCCACCTAAAATTAACGTGCCATCGTTGTATCCCGTGCCGGTAGATGGGTCTGCATTTATTATCTGACCAGAATATAGCTCTACGAACGAATCAGACGCTTGATTCTTGGCCATCTGGAAAGTCACGCGCGACGGAGGGCCATCGTTCACGGTCGTTACCCTTTCGGTTACGCTACCAACTACAGTGACCTCGAATGGAAACACGACTTCGTTCGTTTCAACGAATACGGAGTTCCGCTGTGCATGAAACAGAAGCTGGAAAGTATTGCTCACCGTAAACGGCAGCGCGCCACGAGCGAGGCTGTTGGCTGCAGAAAGGTCGAAGTAATTTACCCCAAAACCGTCGATGCCGCTTAAACCATCCGGGTCAAACAGAATCAAGTCCGCACGTGATAAGTTCGTCCCTTGCACCAGCAAAAATGCCGCGGCCGCTATTTGTAACACACGTTTCGCCCGAGTTTTCATGAATGTGTTCGCCTAACGCATGCCGATCGGAGCGGATTCTGTTGGGCAGCAGCATTTCTGCGCATTTCATCGTTTGCTGTCAATCCAGATTGCTACGCCCATTGCAGAAATTATGAATGGATGACGACATTCGTCTCGATTTGGCGTGGCCACTCATCTGATAAACATCGGCGAGGCGCCGATGGCGCCCTTAAACCAGTCGGTACTGCAAACCCGATCCAGGATTAGGCGTTGGCCGCCTGCCAGGCAGCTTGTGCGGCCTGCTGCGGATCGCCGTTCCGTTCGACCGCCGCGAAATCGCCCCGCAAAGCCTTCAGCGCGAACTTCTCGGCATCGATTTCTCGACGGGTCCGGACGCCCCTGCGACGAAGGATTGGAATCGGCGGGCACCAGCCTTGGACAGCGTGCTGAAACAAAAACGGCAGAACGATAAACGGAATTGCAAAGAACTTCCGGTTTACGAAAATGCCCAGCACCGTTCCAGTCAAAGCCAGCGCCGAGGCATTCGTTTCCAACCAGCGCTCGATGTCCCACTCGTCCTCCAGCTCGTTGATGCGGCGGGTCAAAGTCGCGGGCGGTTGTCCAGCTGCCCGAGCCAATCGACGCGTCGCTTCGCGCTCGATTCCACGGTTCACATATTGAGCCGTATGCGCCTGCACTCGGTCTTTCTTTCTCATAAGCGATCTTCTTTGATAAAGAGGCCTTGCATTCGCAGCGTGTCAAATGGCAAGAGTCACGGCAAAGGGCTGACAGAAATCCGGTGACTGCCGGTCGAACACCGCATTAGACCCTGGCACAAATGAGCATTGAACGTGGCGCATTGAGCGTTGAACGTTTGGTTCTTAAGAGATGACCTTCTCCACAGACGAAACTTCTGCCCTTCAGCTGGACCAACAGGATGAGCTCCGCAGGTTTCGCGCTCAATTCCACATCCCGGCCGGATCGAATGGTGAACCTCAAATCTACTTCGCCGGCAATTCGCTCGGGCTAATGCCGAAATCGGCGCGAAGCATGGTCGAACAGGAACTGGATGACTGGGCAAGGCTCGGAGTCGATGCGCACCTGAAAGCGAAGACGCCGTGGTACAGCTACCACGAGACACTTCGCGAACCAATGGCCAAGCTGGTGGGCGCCCAGCCTAACGAAGTCATTTGCATGAACAGCCTCACGGTGAACCTGCATCTGATGATGGCTACGTTTTACCAGCCGACCCAGTCCCGATCGAAGATCCTGATGGAAGATCCGGCATTTCCTTCCGACACCTATGCAGTCAAAACGCAGATCAGAAATCGCGGGTTCGATCCGACGAGCAACTTGGTCCTCGCCGGCGGAAGACCAGGCGAACGAACAGTTCGCACTGAGGACATTGTCGGACTCATCGACAGACATCATGGAGATCTGGCACTGGTCCTGATCGGCGCAGTAAACTTTTTCACCGGGCAGCTCTTCGATATCGAAGTGATCACGTCGGCTGCGCGCAAACACGGGATCACCATCGGGATCGATCTGGCCCACGCGGTCGGAAACGTACCACTGAAGCTGCATGACTGGGACGTCGATTTCGCGGTTTGGTGCTCATACAAGTATCTCAACGCCGGCCCCGGAGCAGTGGCGGGAGCGTTCGTTCATGAACGCCATGCCTCGAACACCGATCTTCCGCGGCTGGCGGGGTGGTTCGGTAATGACCCCAACACCCGCTTCCGTCTTCACCTGGAACCTGAGTTCGTGCCGGTGCCGACGGCCGACGGTTGGCAAATCAGCAATCCGCCGATTTTCTCGATGGCTCCTCTGCGCGCGTCTCTCGCGCTGTTCGATGAAGCCGGCGGAATTGAAGCGTTACGCACCAAATCGATCAGGCTCACCGGTTATTTGCAGTTCTTGTTAGGTCAAGCCGGCTCGAAGCGGTTCACTGTGATCACGCCCGAACCAACCGAAGCTCGCGGCTGCCAGCTCTCGATCCTGGCGCACGAACATCCGAAGGAATTATTTGGCAAACTTGAGGCAGCCGGTGTGAAGTGCGACTTCCGCGAACCGAACGTAATCCGCGCCGCGCCGACGCCGCTCTACAACACGTTTCACGATGTCTGGCGTTTCGCCAACATACTACGAGAGCACCAGTAGCAGCGGCTCGTGGCGGAAAGATGCGGACGTCCTGGCCTAACTGAGCAACTCTTTGAGGCAGTTGATCAATCCGGAAACCGGAAACGGTTTCACCAGGTACTTAACGTCGTGCTGATTCAGAAAGAGCGCGATCTTTGCATCGGCGGCAAACCCGGTGATAAAGATGAAGCGATCCGAGAGGGTCGGACGTAGCTCTTTCGCCTGAAGATAGAAGTCGTCGCCGCGCAGCTTCGGCATCTTAAGGTCGCAAATGACGGCGTCATACTCGTGCGCCTTCACTTTCAGCATTGCTTCTTCGCCGTCGAACGCCAGATCAACCAGGTAATTTTCGTCCGCCAAAATCCACTGCAGAGCGGACGCCAATTGCTGGTCGTCGTCGACCACCAGAACCGCTTTCAGCTGAAGAGTGTTGATGTGCGGCTGCAGGTTTTCCGGTTGGGGGTCGATTTTCATGCGTTAAGGCGGCTACCGTTAAGCAGTCGCGGTGCCAGTTTGCTCAAGGCATGTCCAATTATCGCGTTCCTGTGCCCTGGCCGCAGCCGCGACCTCTTACCCCTGGTTGTTTGCCCTTAGCCGTTCCTGCTTTGGTTTGCCCTTTATCTTTCGCGGATTTCAGAGTTTAAGAGCGCAATGAAGTATATCATCCACATCTGTCGGATCTTACTCGGCCTGATGTTCGCCGTGTTCGGATCTAACGCCTTCCTCCATTTCATGCCGATGCCCCAGCTCCAAGGGGATGCCGCCGCGTTCATGGGTGCACTGTTTCATAGCGGCTACCTTTACCCCATCGCTGCCCTTCAAGTTCTCGGGGGGATTTGCCTGCTAACCGGCCGGCTGACGCCACTTGGCCTGACGCTGCTGGGACCGATCATCGTTAATATCGATCTCTACCACATTTTTATCGACCATTCGGGTTTACCGATGGCCGCAGTCGTGTCGGTCATCGCCCTGTTTCTTCTGTGGGTATACCGATTTAAATTTCCAGCCATCTTTCGGCCGTAACAATTGGTGCGGTCGTTAGGTCATACACACAGATCGCTATTCCTTCTGCGTTTTAGCGCGTTCGAGTGCCACCGCAAAGGGGTGCAATTCAGCCGTCATAAGCCCGGCAACCACTGCTGGATCGGTCTCCATAAATTGCCGCGCGGACGCTTCATCAGCTGCTTGGAAGATTGCAATCCCGAACCCCTTTTCTCCTGATTCCATCGTTCGCCCGGCCAGCACCAACTCGCCCGTTTCTTATGGCATGTTGAAAACGCACGAAATGCCGCTGCAAGGCGGCGGCGTCATCTGTGGTCCAGTTCTTGTCGTCATACAGCCGCGGCACCAGGTGAAGAACATAAATGAACTGCCGCTGTCTGACCGGTGGCGGATCGGCCGCGCTGGCCGGCTGAACCAGAGTAGAGCCCACCACTGCGCAGAGAATCAAAAGAGAACCAGGATAAGATCGCATGGCACAGGTATGGCCGAACCTTCGTGAGCGTTCCAGATCAACGGCGGTGTAATCCGAGAAAGTTTTTCGCGAATGCGAAGATATTTGAGCAATAACCGCGAAATGCTCAGAAGGACGCGAAATAAAGGCAGCAGCCGCAAAGATTTTCGCAAATCCGAAAATATTGCTTCACCGCCTTGTTTTAGCGTCATTTCGCGTTTTTCGCGGATCAGTTCTCCATCGCATTTGCAATCTCCCTCATATCCGAGAAACGTCGGCGGTTAACATGCCTGACAAGTTCGTCCTGATCGGCAGTGGGTTGGCGGGCGGTTTGCTCGCCGCCTACCTCGGCCGCCGTGGACATCACGTTCAACTGTACGAGCGTCGCACCGACCCGCGCGCGGGCAATTTCGTCGGTGGCCGCTCGATCAATCTTGCGCTGTCCACCCGCGGAATTCACGCGCTGGAGCAAATCGGAATCGCCGACGAGGTGATGCAACAGGCAATCCCGATGCGTGGTCGAATGATACACGATAAGTCCGGCGATCTTCACTTTGCGCCATATGATGCTGACCCTAACAAGTGCATTAACTCCATTGGCCGCGCGGCGTTGAACGCTACCGTGATCGAGGCAGCTCAGAGATACTCCACCGTCGAGGTGCATTTCAATCACCGCTGCACATCGGCTGAGGTCACTGAAGGAACTGCCGAGCTCACCAACGTTGAAACCGGCAACATTATCACGGCATCAGGCGACGCTATCATCGGAGTAGATGGCGCCTTTTCAGCTGTCCGTCAGGGGCTGCAGAAATCCCTGCCGAATTTTGAGTACGATGAAAGTTACCTCGAACACGGCTATAAAGAGTTAACCATTCCCCCGGCGGGCGACGGGTCATGGAGACTGGATAGGAACGCACTTCACATCTGGCCGCGGAAAAGTTTCATGATGATCGCTCTGCCCAACCCGGACGGATCGTTCACCTGCACGCTGTTTTGGGAATTCAAAGGACCGCGCAGCTTCGCTACCGTCATTTCCGACGCGGCCATCAAGGAATTCTTCGAACAGGAATTCCCGGATGCAGTTCCACTAATGCCGGACCTACTCGCTGATTTTCATCAAAACCCCACCGGTTCGTTAGTCACCATCCGATGCGCCCCGTGGGTTTATCGCGATAAGGTTGCGCTGGTCGGCGACGCAGCCCACGCGGTTGTGCCGTTCTACGGTCAGGGAATGAACGCCGCGTTCGAAGATTGCGTGGTGCTTGACGAATGTCTGGCGCAGTTCCCGACAAATCGGCAGCGGGCATTCCAGCAGTATTTCGAGCAGCGGAAGGTTAATGCCGACGCCCTGGCGGAACTCGCGGTCCAGAATTTCGTCGAAATGCGCGATAAAACTGCGTCGCCAGTGTTTCGAGCGAAGAAGAAGCTCGACCACGCTTTGGAGGCATTGCTGCCCGGTATCTACCTACCTCTATATAGTATGGTCACTTTCTCCCGGATTCCCTATGCCCGAGCCGCCGGGCGTGCACGGCTCCAGGACGCGATGATTTACGGCGGCCTGGTTCTGTTGACTGCCCTCATCCTGGTGGCGATCGCTGCTGCATTGCTAAGGTAACGGTTGGCAATTCGGATTGTGTGCGGTCACACCGCTACCTAATCTGCCTATGGCAGACCTCAACCTTCAGACCTCAACCCTCAACCCTCAAACATCCACCCTATGTCCCACACCTACGTTCCAATGATCAGCTCAGGCACGGCTGGACCCCTTGGCGTGCTTCACCTTCCGCGGCTGTGGCAGAAAGTTTCGCTCGAAACCGCCGGCAAACTGGCGCCCGGTTATCCCGGAATCGGCCGCGGATACGATGCCATGACATGTGCAGCGCTCGGGCTCGATGAGCAGGCGGTCCGCGACTACATCAAGGAAAACAATCCGACCTATCCGGAATTCGAAGCGTGGATAAAAAAGAATGGCAAATACGATCGTGACGCCATTGAAAAGCACAATGCCGCAGTTCGGGGCTACATCCACGATGACGAAACGCGAAAGAATATCCTCAGAAACTGCAACATCCCGGATGACCCCTCTGCGCCGAAAGATGCGGTTAACCTGAACAACCTCGACGACTGGTACGAGTTCCACCAAACCGTCCTGAAATAACCGTCTTGGACAATCCGGCGCGAGGCGGCGGCGTGTTCACCAAGTCACGGCTGCCCCATCGCATTCAATCGCAACCGCGATCAAGGAAAACGCTGCTGCCGTAGCGGCGCTCTGTGGCCGCCGAAGCGCATGTTGAGCTGATCGCTCCTCCTCCGGATTCAACTCTTCTGGTTCTGCTTCGCTGCTTCGGCCTCGAGGGCGGACAAAATTTTGTGGAATGCGCGGATCTCGTTTGTCGTCACCTGCCGCCGCACCCGCTTTTCCAGATTGCCGAGATGCCGAGCGATGCGGCGCGATAATTTCCGACCCCGGGCCGTTAGATCGATCATGAATGTGCGGCGATCGGTTTGGCCGATTTTCCGTGTGACCAACTTTCTCGCCGCCAAACGATCAAGAATGCTGGTGAGGGTGGAACGTTTATGAGCAAGGCCGCGGTGAAGCTCCGCCACGGCAAGCGGCGACGAGCTCGCGAGCAGGGCGAGGATGTGGGCCTCGCCTTGAGTCAGCTGTTGCTCGCGCAATTCATCGACATACAAGCCGATGCGATGAGTTGCTCGTTGTACTGGATGAACGAATTGCAGTGGCATTGGGAAGTGGCTTCAGGTCCGGCTCGACCCACCCTAAACGGGCGCGGTCACTGGAAAGAGTTTCGCGCGAAAAATATTCCAGGGAGAGATTCTTTTCCAGGAGTTGAGGATTTTCCTGTAAGACCCGCTCAAGATCAGCGCCGCGATCCAACCGAGCCAGTGCGGCCAAAACCCGCATCCAAAAAACGGTGATGGTTTGGTGGTATTTCTCCGGATATCCGGCGGACGTCGCGAACCGCCGGATGGTAGTGCACATTTTCTCGATCGCCTGGTCCAGCGTAGTCGATTCACCGAGGTAGACCCAGGCGACGCGCAGATGAGAAGCGTGATGAAAATCCTGGTTGCGGATTTCCCCGCGCTCAAAAGCCCTGGTGAACTCAGCGTCATTCATACGGTGGGCCGATCATTAATATTACGATATCGGAATATCGGAATTCGTCAAATAAATTCGACTGGTCGGTCACGGCCGTCATCCCCGACCACCGGGCTGGTCATTCTTGTCGAACGGACCGGAACCTATCCGACTTCAATCGTTCGGATTTTTTCCTCTTGACTGTCTAGGTAAGCTCCGCCAAAGTCGGTTGCACACCAAGACAGCCTAGGAAAGACCTCATGCCCAAAGATAAACCCGATCTCGTTTACGGCACGCTCGACATGCTCATCTTGAAAGCTCTCCAGCATGAGCCCCGGCACGGGCTCGGTATCGCCGATCGGATCCAGCAAATCTCCCAAGATATTCTCCGGGTCGAGCAAGGCTCGCTTTACCCCGCTCTTTACCGCCTCGAAGCCCAGGGCTGGATCAAGGCGGAATGGGGCGTCTCCGATAACAACCGCAAAGCCCGTTACTACAAACTCACCGCCGCCGGACGAAAACAATTCGCCGCTGAGACCGAACACTGGTCTCGCATCACCGCCGGTATCAACCTGGTACTGAAAGGAGCATAACCATTACGCCGTCACGAATGCGCAGCTGGTTCTTCCGGGTTGCGGGTTTGTTTGGAAGGCACATTCGCGAAATCATTTCCGAAACGCGCGTGTTCGAGATCGTCGGCGCGGTTGGTCGGACGCGGTTTCATGGCTTGGACGAAACCCAGAACATCGGCGTCGCCTACTTTCCGCTCGCGCAGCTGCAGCCTCGCAATTTCGTGCTGCTGATGCGCACATCCCTACCAGCTGCGGCACTTGAGAAAACGATCGCGGAAACAGTCGCCCGGATTGATCCGCGCCAGCCAGTCCACGATGTGCGGACGATGTCCGATCGGGTGGCCGAAACATGGGCGACCCAACGGTTGCTGACATTTTTGCTTTCGGTATTTGCGGGGTTAGCTCTTCTCCTGGCCAGCATCGGACTTTACGGTGTTCTCTCCTACCATGCGCTGCGGCGGCTGCGGGAAATCGCGTTACGGCTCGCATTAGGCGCACAACCCGGACAAATTCGCGGGCTCATCTTCGGCCACGGCCTGCGGTTGTTTGTTATGGGTTGTGTGATCGGTTTACTGGCGGCAATTGCTGCTGCTGGAATTCTTCGCAGCGTCCTGTTTCATGTCGCTGCGATCGAACCGTCGATGTACCTCCTGGTGACTGCGATTTTCGCCCTGGCCACGGCGGTTGCCTGCTGGCTTCCGGCCGCTCGAGCCTGTCGGACCGATCCAATGATTGTGCTGCGCGATAGTTAGGCGATCACACATACTGCATTTTATGCCACACATCCGCGCCTGGTTCTCCCGCTTTGCTGGATTGTTCCAAAAGAACCGGCGGGAAAAAGAGATGAGCGAGGAATTGGAGCAACATCTCGATCTTTTGGTTGAACGAAACAAAGCGGCAGGCATGTCGCCGCGGGCGGCCCGAACCGCGGCAGTCCGAGAATTCGGCGGCGTCGAACAAATCAAAGAAACCGCGCGCGAGCAACGCGTCTGGAGGTGGGCGGATGAATTTCTACAAGATCTGCGATTCGGGTTCCGCGCTCTGCGCAAATCTCCCGGTTTCACATTGGTCGTGGTAGCCACGCTGGCATTGGGAATTGGAGCCACCACTGCGATTTTCAGCATAGTAGATGCGACACTGTTACAGCCGCTGCCCTACCGACAAGCCGATCAGCTCGTCAGCGTTCAGGACGATCTCCCCGGCGCTGGCGCGCACGATATAGGAATGTCGCAGCCCGAGTGGGAGGATCTTCAGCACTCCGGAATTTTCGAATATGTTTCGCCCGCCTGGTTTGACGAAAACAATCTGACTGGTTCATCGCAACCGGCGCGCGTTCGCTTACTGATTACCGCGCCTAATTATTTCGCATTGCTAGGCGTTCAGCCGCGGTTAGGCCGTGCCTTTAATTCCGAAGATCACTCGCCCGGTATCATTCCGGAAGTTTTGATCAGCGACGGACTCTGGAAGCGCGTGTTCGGAAGCGATCCAAATATTCTGAACAAAAATGTGCGAATGGACACCGACTTATATCGGATCGTCGGCGTCATGCCGGCGGGTTTCGACGCGCCGGGACGAACCGCGGAAGAGAGAAATATCGAAATTTGGGCCGCCACCAGTTTTTACGGCGCACCGATGGCCGATCATCCAGCGCGCAACCGTCGGAATCTTCCGACCGCAATCGCCCGGCTCAAACCTGGCCTATCGCTTGCCGCGGCGCAGAGCCAGCTCGATGCCGTTGTCGCAATCTGGCAGAAGCAGTTCCCTGGCGATTATCCACAACAAAGCGGATGGAGAGTACGACTTTTGCCACTCAAAGAGAGAGTGGTCGGCAACGTTCGTCAGTCACTGTATCTGCTGCTGGGCGCGGTCGGCCTCGTTCTCTTGATTGCCTGTGTGAACGTCACCAACCTGTTGCTTGCTCGAGCCAGCGTGCGCGGACCGGAAATGGCCCTTCGTCAGGCACTCGGCGCAGGACGGGGGCGTCTGATCCGGCAGTTGCTAACCGAAAGTTTGCTTCTTTCCCTGCTCGGCGGCGCGGCCGGCCTGGCGATTCTGTTAGGCATAAAGAATTCTCTGCTCCCGCTCGTCCCGGAGAACCTTCCTCGGCTGAATGAAATATCGATTAGTTGGGCAGTCTTACTCTTCGCTCTGGTGATCTCCGTTCTTGCCGGCTTGATCTTCGGTCTCGCTCCCGCTTTTCAAACTGGCCGGCTCGATTTGAATCATGCACTCAAAGTAGAAGGGCGCGGATCCAGTGGTTCCGGCAAACAGGCGCGAACCCGACGCGGCCTCGTCATTACTGAGTTCGCGCTCTCGTTAGTCCTAATGATCGCCGCCAGCCTTCTCCTGCGCAGTTTTTGGGATTTGTTGAATGTGCGCCTCGGATTCAATCCGCTGAGTGTAATGACCGTGCGGACGAGATTGCCGGACCCGAATAATCCGGCCACCGACAAATACGGGACCGCCTCTCAGGAAGCGCCCTTCCTTCGTGAACTGTCTCGCCGCTGCGCCATGCTTCCCGGCGTTGAGGAAGTAGCGTTTGGAGATACCGCTTCGATCCCATTGGACGAAAGTTTACGGGATCTAAAGCAGATCTCCGAAGGTCAGTTCCTTTTGACTCTGGAGGGACGGGACATTCAGAGCAGCCTGCCGAGTGCAGTCGAACGGTCCAGCGTTTCCTCTAAATACTTTCACTTGTTAGGCATGACACTGTTGCGCGGCCGATTGTTCAACGAAGCGGATAACGACAACACGCCGAGAGTTGCGGTGATCAATGAGGCAATGGCGAAGGCTTATTGGCCTAACGATGACCCTCTGGGCAAACGCTTCAAATCAACCAGAGCCGATTCTCCGTGGATCACCGTGATCGGCGTGCTAGCGAATGCGCGAACGCAATCGCTGACGCGCGAAGACGTGCCGCAGGTTTATCTGGACGTGTATCAGACCGGCGCCAAACGCCTGGCGGTTCACCTGCGCGGACATCTCAACCCGGCGTCCATTCCTGATGAAGTGCGCGAGCAGGTTCAGGCCCTCGATCCGACACTTCCAGTTTACGGTGCCCAGGCGCTCAACCAAACCGTGTCGGCCTCTCTTTCACAGAGACGGTTCTCGATGGAAGTGGTCGCCTTGTTCGCTTTCACCGCATTGCTTCTGGCCGGGCTCGGCATTCACGGAATGATTTCGTATATGGTTAACGAGCGCACACACGAGATCGGGATTCGCCTCGCGCTCGGTGCTCAACGACAGACCATCCTGCGAATGGTAGTGCGCCAGGGACTGAGGCTTGCCATTACTGGCGCGGCCGTTGGCCTGGTCGGTGCCCTGATTGTGTCGCAATTGATGACAGGCCTGCTTTACGGCGTGCGGCCGACTGATCCCATGACGTTTGCGGGTGTCGCTATTCTTCTCCTCCTGGTCGCTTTATTTGCTTGTTACGTTCCGGCGCGCCGCGCGATCCGCATCGACCCGATGGTGGCTCTGAGACATGAGTAAGGAGGCTTAAATCTTATGCCACACATCCGCGCCTGGTTCTGCCGCTTTGCTGGATTGTTCCAAAAGAACCGGCGGGAAAAAGAGATGAGCGAGGAACTGCAGCAACATCTCCAACGGATGATTGAACGGAACATCGGCGCCGGGATGTTGCCGCACCAAGCACGCAACGCCGCGTCGCGCGCATTCGGCGGCGTCGAACAAATCAAAGAAACTGCGCGCGAGCAACGCGTCTGGAGGTGGGCGGATGAACTTTTCCAGGATCTGCGATTCGGCGCCCGAATGTTGCTGCGTAATCCGGCCTTTTCGCTGCTGGCGATTCTTTGTTTAACACTCGGCATCGGTACCAACGTCGCCGTGCTCAGTTGGATCGAAGGAATTCTGATTCGGCCCTACCCGTCGGTGGCGCATCAGGACCGGATGTTTGCACTTATCGGCACGACACGCGGAGTACCGGGACACAATGGCCTTTCTTTTCCTGATTTTCTCGATCTGGAAAAGAATTCGACCCTGTTCGAGTCGTTCATTGTCGATCGCATCACCGGCACGACTCTCAGCGTAGGCGATCGCGCCGAACGCGCATCGGCTGGAATAGTTTCCGCAAACTATTTCGATGCCCTCGGGGTGCGCCCAATTCTCGGTCGCGGGTTTCGCCCGGAAGAGGGAACCGGACGCAATGCGCACCCGGTGGCGGTGATTAGCTACCGAACTTGGAAAGACCGATACAATTCCGATCCGAACATCATCGGGCGAACGCAATACATGAACGGTGTTCAGCACACGATCATCGGCGTCGCGCCAGAAAAATTCCACGGGACGTTCATCGGCTACTCGTTCAGTTTCTGGGTGCCGACGTCGATGCAGGAGACGTTCGACACGACTGGTTACAAACTCGAAGATCGAAGCGCGCGCTGGATTGAAGGCTACGCATTTCTGAGACCCGGCGTGACCCGTGAGCAAGCGCAGGCCGAGCTGAATTCAGTTTCGCAACGACTGGAAAACGATTTTCCGGATACTAATCGCGGTCATGAGAACCAGCTCATGCCATTATGGAAAACACCGTTCAATGGAGCTGGCAATATGTCACCCACTCTCGCGATCACGATGGCTGTAGTGTTTTTGGTTCTGCTGATCGCGTGCGCCAACGTCAGCAATCTTTTGCTGGCGCGATCGCTGTTGCGCCGGCATGAGATGACGATGCGTCTTGCCCTCGGCGCTGGTCGTGGCCGGTTGGTCAAGCAACTCATTACCGAAGGATTGTTGCTTTCGTTAATCGCCGCGGCCGGCGGGATTGCGGTCGCCTATTGGTGTCGGAACGCGCTCGTGCTCGCGTTCCCCCCGCCTACGCCTGGAATCATCATCGATTTTCGGGGTCAAATTGATTGGCGAGTGCTCGCGGTAAGCGCCGGAATTTGCATCGGGTCGACTCTCTTATTTGCACTGGTCCCCGCGCTTCAGGCCAGCCATGCCGATCTTTCCGGCGCGCTCAAAAGCGAGGGCAGCGGCATCCTCGGCGGAACGAGGCGATGGCGGCTCCGTTCCGCGCTGGTGCTGGTGCAGGTTTCACTGAGCTTTGTTTTGCTCGCCGGCACCGGCTTGCTTTTGCAAAGCCTGATCAAAATGCGGAACGCGAGTCCCGGCTTCAACCCGAATGTGGTTGCCTCGGTGGTAGACTTGTTTTCGGCTGGCTACAAACTCGACCGGGCGAAGATTTTTCACACCCAGCTACTCGACCGCGTTCGGACATTGCCCGGTGTCGAATCGGCCGCGCTGACCCGTGTGATTCCATTTAGTTTCAACGTGTTCTCATCGGCGCCGATCGAAGTCGATGGCTATCAACCGCCGCCTAACGAACAACCCACCGTCGAGTCCGTCGAAGTCTCCGAAGATTACTTCACCACACTTGGAATTCCGATCGTGTCCGGCCGCGAATTCGCACGCGCCGATGATGAGAACGCGCCACCAGTGGCAGTTATCAACGAAACGATGGCCGCGAAATACTGGCCGGCTAAAAACCCGGTGGGCGAACGTCTCAAGGCAAAAGACAAATGGCTGCAAATTGTCGGCGTCGCCAAAAATGCAAATTACCGCACCAAGATCGAGACGCCGACACCGTTCTTTTACGTTCCCCTGCGACAGAATTTTCGAGTGCAAAACAGTTTACTGATTCGCACCCGTAAAACTGCCGGCGCGATGATGAACGCGCTCGCCGGCGAGGTGCATGCCCTCGACCGCCAGCTGGTGCCCTTACTGACGCAGCGATTGCAGGATCAGATCGACCAGATAAGCTACAGCCAGCGTCTGGCGGTTACGCTCGTCGCAATTTTCGGCGCGATGGCGCTCGTTCTGGCGGCCATTGGTTTGTACGCAGTGATGTCGTATTCCGTTTCGCAAAGCACGCGCGAGCTCGGCGTTCGAATGGCCCTGGGCGCCGCAGCTGGCGACGTCTTACGATTAGTGATCACGCGCGGACTGCGACTAACAATCGCCGGAATTGTCATCGGCGCGATCGCGGCGTTCGCGCTCACGCGCTGGATGGGCACTTTGCTCTACAAGGTAAGCCCGCGCGATCCAATTGCATACGGCTTTGCCCTGTTGATATTGCTCGGAGTGGCATTGCTAGCCTGTTTTCTTCCCGCCCGTCGCGCGACGCGGGTCGATCCCGTGCGCGCGCTGCGGGTTTGATCGGCGCGTAATATTCACGCCGTTCCTCCCGGCGTGCAGGAAAATATCAGGCAACGAAAAATTTGGCGTTGACGACAGATTTCTCTTCGCCAAGATATATCGCTATAACATATATGGCTTCACCGATGCTCGATCGCGAACTGAAGAAAGGCAGTGCTGAACTCCTGGTTCTATCCCTCGTCGAAGACCGGCCGCGACATGGCTATGACATCGGACAGTTAATCGAGCTGCGTTCGCGCGGTGTGCTCCGATTTAATGTCGCTTCGCTTTATCCTCTGCTTTATCGGCTGGAACGCCGGGGATGGATCCGCGGCCGCTGGGTCGAGAAAGCGGGGCAACGACGACGACGCTATTATCGCCTCACCGCCGCCGGCAAGAAAGTTTTAGCGGCCCAACGCGACGGCTGGCAGGAATTCGTCGGCGCAATCAATCGCATCACCGGAATCGCCCATGCCTGACTTCAAAGCAGACATCAAAAAACAGTTGGTCAAACTGAAACTGGCGCCCACCCGCGAGAGCGAGATCGTGGAGGAATTATCGCAACATCTCGAGGACCAATACGATCAATCAATTAGTCGTGGCACCAGCGAAGAAGAAGCGCGCGCGGCAGCATTCGCCAGCCTGACCGAAAACGATGTGTTGACCCGCGAACTGAAACGAGTTGAACGGCGCGTGGCGGATGAGCCGTTAGTCTCCGGAAATCCATCCGGCAGAAACCTGGTGGCTGATGTCAGTCAGGACCTCCGATACGGAATCCGAGTATTGCTAAAGAATCCTGGTTTCACGGTGGCTGCTGTGGTCGCGCTCGCCTTAGCGATCGGCGCCAACAGCGTAATCTTTAGCGTGGTGAACGCAGTGCTGCTACGTCCCCTGCCGTTTAAAGATTCGCAACGACTAGTGGTGGTTTGGGAAAACGCCGCTCACCTCGGATTCCCCAAAGACACGCCCCCTCCGGGAACTTTTCTCGACTGGCAACAGCAGAACACCGTGTTCACCGGCATGGCCGCTACCGCGCTCAAGAGCTTCAATGTATTGGGCGCAGGCGAGCCCGAGAGAGTGGATGGACGGAAAGTATCCGCGAATCTGTTCGATTTGTTAGGGGTTAGGCCGGTCCTCGGCCGCACATTTTCCGCTGATGAAGACAAACCCGGGACGCACGTTGCGATTTTGAGCGAAGGGCTATGGAAGCGCCGATTCGGAAGTGACCCGAGTGTAATCGGGCGCGGCACAAACCTGAGCGGCGAGATCTACACTGTCATCGGGGTGCTCCCGCAAACGGTCGAGCTGCCGTCCACGGAGGCGGCCTGGCATGATCAGCTGTGGGTCCCCATCGCGTTCTCCAGCGAAGACGCGGCGAACCGGGACAGTCACTACTTGCAGGTCTTCGCCCGGCTTAAATCGAATGTGAGCCTGAAGCAGGCGCAGGCCGAAATGGATACGATCGCGGCGCGTCTGGCCAAACAATATCCGGAACACAACGCGCGCAGGGGAGTGGTCGTCGTTCCAATGCACGAACAGATTGTCGGGGACATCAAACCGGCCTTGCTGGTATTGCTCGGTGCAGTCGGATTCGTGCTGCTTATCGCCTGCGCGAACGTGGCGAACCTGTTACTCGCTCGGGCAGCGGTCAGACAAAAGGAAATCGCGCTGCGTCTTGCCCTGGGGGCGAATCGTTCCCGCCTAACAAGGCAATTCCTGGCCGAAAGTATTCTGCTGGCGTTAATTGGCGCTACGGTCGGGCTGGGCCTGGCAATGGCTGGTTTGAACATAATAAAACGCTACATACCGGACACGGTGTCGCAGTCGGCTGGAATCAGCATCGATGTCGATGCGTTGCTGTTCACTGCCGGAATCGCAATCCTAACCGGGGTTCTTTTCGGCCTCGTGCCCGCGTTTCAAGCATCGCATTGCAACGTCAACGATACGTTGAAGGAGAGCGGTCGCGATGCCGCGGCCGGCGCTCGC
>JBJMXE010000008.1:0-18144 GCA_045809745.1 Chthoniobacterales bacterium
GTGAACTCGGCGCCGTCGGCATCCGTGAGTTCATGAACATGAAGACGGTGTGGATCGCGTGAACAGGATGCCCGCGGCAGAAGGCACACGCTCTTGCCTGGGGCCACCCGAACTGTGCAATGACACAACACTGGCACATTTCATGTGCGAAGAGGGTGTCATAGCTATACTCTGCGCCGGAATCAGCGCCGTCGGGCGAGTGACCTGCCGCTCGTAAACGGTATCTAGCTGCCGCCCTTGAACTGATCTTCCTTGTTCTTGAACAGAACGTTGAACGTCGTCAGAGAACCGTAACACCGCGTAATGTATTGATGCAGATCGAATTTGTCCGCGTCGGAAAGCTTGTCGTTCGCGTTCACCTTTTGCTCCAGTACGCGCAGATTATTTCGGATCATTACGATTTTGTGGAAGAACGTCTCCAGCGGGACTTCCTTCGACTGCAGGGAGGTATCAGCGGACTGCAGAACGACCGTCCCTTTCTGCCATCGGTTGGCCAGCCCTTCCACCGTTTGCTCCGGTGGCTCCAAACCGAGCGCGTCGACCACTGATTCGGCCACGTCTCGGATGAGGCTTCCAAGCGGCATGTCCATCTCGCGAAGAGTGACTGACGGTTCGGCTGCGGTCAGATCGCTACCCCCCGGATCAACCGTTCGGGGCGCATCATCAAAAGTAATGTCCGCAGTGTGTTGCGTGAGCGCTTTGACCACGCCAACGCCGTAGCGCGGATGACTGACGCGCATTCCAATCCGTAAATTTTCTACCGTGAGTGCCATGGCGCCGCCACCCTGCCGTTGATGCGACAAAGCTCAACACGTTTTTTCGTTGTGTGCGCAGGGCCGCGCCCTGCATTGTTGCCAATCCGCCGTAATGACAGCTGATCAAATCACTCCACATCCACCGGGCTTCCGTGCCCGCCGCGGATTGAACTGGGGCTTCGTCGGTTTGCTCTACACCTCGTTCTACATGTGCCGATACAACCTCCCGATCGCGAATTCCGCGATCAGCAAGGAGTTCGGATTTTCGAAAGCGCAGATGGGGAACATCATCACCACCGCGCTGCTCGCCTACGCATGTGGGCAGATTATTAATGGTCTATTAGCGGATCGACTCGGCGGTAAACGCGCGATGCTCATCGGGGCCGCGGGCACTGTCGTAATGAACATCATGTTCGGCCTGGCTTCGTTTTGGGGGCTGCTGTGGCTTTTCGTACTGATCCGAGGGGTGGACGGTTATCTACAGGCTTTCGGCGCACCGGGAATGGTAAAAATTAACGCCGCGTGGTTTCGACGGACCGAACGCGGAACATTCGCTGGCATTTTCGGGTTCATGATTAACCTGGGACGGTTCGGCATTTTCAAACTCGGTCCGGCGCTGTTAGCCGGATTCGTGTTTCTCGGACTCTGGCGAATTCCGCCGTTGCATTGGCGCTGGCTGTTTTATGCTCCAGCCGCGATCGCTTTCGTCATCGCCCTCGGCGTACTCGCGTTCGTGAAAGACGCCCCCGAGGAAACCGGCTTCCCACCCGTTAGCCCGGAAGAGGAAAAAGGAGGAGAAGTTCGTACGCCGGTGTGGATCGTTTTCAAAACGATCATGTCCAACCCGGTGATCTGGATCATCTCTCTGGCATATGCCTGCACTGGATCGGTCCGCCAAAGCCTTGACCAATGGTTTCCGCGTTTCATGCAGGAGGTGCACCATGTCGACTTCAATTCCGCCCGATTCCAGATCCTGGCATTTCTCATTCCGGTCGTCGCCTCAGCTGGCTCCCTTGTTTCAGGCTTGATTTCCGACAAATTATTTGGCGGCCGTCGCGCGCCCGTTGCTGCGGGCTTGTACTTTTTGGAGACAGCGGTGATTCTGTGCGCTGCGCAATTCCACAGCGCAAACGCGGCAATCTTCTTTCTCATCCTGATCTCGTTAACCGCAAACGCCACCCACTCGATCCTCGGGACCGCGGCAGCGATGGATATTGGTGGTGCCAGGATGGCCGGGTTCGCATCTGGCGTGATCGATTCGTTCCAATACTTTGGAGGCAGCCTGGCCGGCGTGTTCCTCGGGGCCTTGCTGGACCGCAGTTGGGGCAATTACTTCTATTTCATGGCGCCATTCGGGGTGATCGGCGGCGCGCTGATGTTGTCGATTGTCGGCCGGGCCAACCTGGCCAAGTCACATTGATTCGACAGGCATCGCCGCGTCCCAATCCGTCGAAAATTCGCCCGCAGGAAAGCGCCATCGCTGGTCCTCCGAGGTCAGAACAAAGTCATCTGCGAAACCGGCCGCCTGAATGCTGCTGTTGAAAGTTGCGGGCGATCGCCAATCCCATGACGTTTACACGCGACTTCAAACAACGAGCCAATTTGTTCCGCGAAAATCCCCTGGCCAACGATACGCGATCCCCAGCTCGGATCGTTCAGCCGTCCGGTTCCTCCCCGGATGTCGCGGATTCTTCCCAGGATCTTCTCTTTGCGCTCAGGGAAATGTTCCTCCACCCAGTGTTCGAACAATGGAGCGATGGCCCAGGGAAGCCGCACTATCGTGTAGCCAGCGAACTGCGCACCCGCTTTGGCGCACGCCGCCACTATCGATGGAACTTCATGATCCGTTAGGCCGGGAATGACGGGAGCTACCATCACGCCGACCGGGATGCCGGCCGAGCGAAGTTGAGCGACCGCATCCAGGCGCGCTGCCGGTGACGAAGTGCGAGGTTCGAGGACTCGTTGCAACTCCGGATCCAAAGATGTCACCGAAACGTTCACTGCCGCGGCATGATCAGCGGTCAACTGCGAGAGCAGATCGATATCGCGCGTGATCAACCGATTCTTCGTAATGAAGGCGACCGGATTCCGAAATTTGACGAGCACCTCCAGGCATCTCCTGGTGATCTTCAGTTTCCGCTCGATTGGCTGATACGGATCAGTGACACCGCTCATCACCAGCACCTGAGGTTTCCACTTGGGTGAGTTCAATTCCGCCTCGAGTAATTCTGGCGCGTCCGTTTTCACCATAATCCGACTCTCGAAATCGAGCCCGGCGGAGAATCCGAGATATTCGTGGGTCGGCCGCGCAAAGCAATAGATGCAGCCGTGCTCGCAACCGCGATACGGGTTGATGCTGGTTTCGAAACCGACATCCGGACTTTGATTCCGCGCGATGATTGTTTTTGTGGCGTCGCGGTAGTATTCCGTGCGACGCGGCCGGTCCTCATGCTCCGGGTCGGGCTGAACAACATCATCGTCACCCAAATCGATGTGCAGTTTCTCGAATCGATTCGCCGGGCTCCAAGACGCGCCGCGACCGTGAACCATTGGAGTCGGCGGCGGCGCCTCCTCCACAATCGGCACAAATTTTTTTTTCCTCCGCGACTTTGCAACTCTAGCCACGTGACATGTTCACATGAACAGTATCGATTGTCCAGTGGCGCAGACTGGGTAATCGCGGGAAGCCGCTCCGCACGGTGGCGGAGCGGTGGGATTATCCAGCGCTTGCGCCGGCTCTGGAGTGTGACCCCGCAGTCGCGGGATTAGAACCCCGCGCGTAACGCGCCCCACCAGTCGAACCTTGTTCGAATCTCCAGGGACTCGTTAGCTAACTCCGCGACCTGACGTGGTAGGTTTGCCAGGCCCCCGTTTAATGGCGGAGGGGGTGGGATTCGAACCCACGAGGGCTTGCGCCCTGCCGGTTTTCAAGACCGGAGCCATCAACCACTCGACCACCCCTCCAAATGCGCCGTGTATTGTGACACTGACATGCAGCGCGGCAAGGCGATGATTATTGGTCAGCATCGATATTGAATTCCAGACCCGTCATTCGAAGCATCGGCTACACATCTCGCAACCGCGGTGAGAGACCGATGGTACAGCGGTGAAGGCTTCTTCGCCTCGCTCGCAGAGCGAGAGATTTCTCGACTGCGCGCGAAATGACAAAGATCCGGATATCGTCGCCGGGCACAGTTCAGAGCTCGGGATGATCTCACTCCCTCCTCCGCGTGGAAGAAATTCTCCTGGTAGCGGCGGTCTCTGACCGTCGCACTACCGCCCGATCTTGCTGTGGTAGCGGCGGTTCACCGAACCGCCATCTCAACCGCTACCATCCGGCACAACGGTCAGCTTCATCGCCTTCGCCACGACATAAGCGCAAAGGACCCCGAGAAATGCCGCGAACACGACATCCGATAGGTAGTGCGCTGCGACGTACATTCGCGAGAATCCAATCAGCAGCGGAATCGCCGCGCAGGCGAGCCCAATGCGCCAGCTGACAAATGCGAGCACGGCAAAGAAGGCGGTCGATGCCGCCATATGCCCTGATGGAAACGCGTGATACTTTTCCGCCAACCGTGGGCCGTTCCAAGCGGACTCGGTTTTCACCGACGGCCGAGCGCGACCGGTGCCGATCTTTAGAACACGAGCGGCAGCGCCAGCGATTGCACAGGCAATTAACATGGCCAGAAAAATACGCGCCCATCGGGTGTTCTTCCGCCACCACGCAACGGACAACAAGAGTAGGCCGAGCACGACATGTTCCGGCCAATCACCATACCGGCTAACCGCCGCCATCGCGATCCGCAGATCGCGGTTTCGATGATTCAGCATCCAATCCCGTACAATCGGATCGAACAGAAATGCTGCCATGAGAACAGCAGCGCCGGCGGCAGCAATGATCACCCAAATCCAGACTTTACGCTCTCGTGCCACAAATAAGTTCCCGTTCTGCGCTTTCGGACGCTATTTTGCAACCGCTCAGTTTGAACACTTCTCGCAATTACTTTCTGCTGTTCCTGGCCGGCGTGCTCTTTCACCTGATCGGTACGTGGAATTTGCCATTGATCGATCGGGACGAACCCCGCTTTGCCGAAGCGTCGCGGGAAATGCGCGCCCGCGCGGACTGGATTGTTCCGTATTTCAATGGGCAATACCGCTTCGATAAACCACCCCTGACCTATTGGGCGCAGGTCGCCAGTTATGGACTGTTCGGCGAAAACGATTTCGCAGCGCGATTCCCGTCTGCTATTGCTGCTGGTCTAACCGCTGTGGCCCTTCTAGCGTGGGGAACCCGGATCGCTAATCGAAGAACCGGCTGGTGGGCAGCGGTGATCTTCAGTTTATCGCTTCAGACGTTCGTGCACGCGAAAGCAGCGGTGGCCGATATGTGGCTGGTGCTCTTCATGACGACAGCACACTGGGGAGGTTACGAGTGGCTCGTTCACCCGATGAAAAGATCATGTTCAAGCGTAAGCGAACCGCGGCCTCAGTGGTGGGTGGCGTTCTTTGCATCGCTGGCACTCGCATTCCTTGCCAAGGGCCCGATCGGATTGCTTCCGTTGATTCCTGCAATTTGGGTCCTTACCAAAGGCGGCAGCCTGAGGAAGGGGATGGCGTTCGCAGGCGGACTTCTCCTAACGGTGGCGATCATTTGCTTGTGGGCTGTGCCCGCACTGTTTCAAACGCACGGCGAATTTTTTCGGGTTGGAATCGGGCGACATGTCATTGGCCGTTCGTTAGGGGCAATGGAAGGCCACGGAGCTAAGTCCGCTGGAGTCTATCTATTGTTGTTACCCTTTTATTTGATCGTGGTGTTCCTCAGTTTTTTTCCGTGGTCTTACAAGTTGCCGTGGCTGTTCCGCCAGATGCGGTCGCATCGGGATTTCGCCGACAACTATCTTTTGTGGGGAATTGTCACCATTTTCGGGGTGTTCACGCTGGTGGCCACAAAATTACCTCACTATACGCTCCCGGCTTTTCCGTTGCTCTCCTTGATCCTGGCCCGCAGGTGGTCGCGAATCACCACGGAGAGAAACTCTGGCGCATCTGTGTTCTCCGTAGTCGCAATCGTGGCTGCCGCAGTCTGGATTGCAGCTGCGCTAATCGTGCCGCCGTTAACCGCAAAACAGTTCCCCAGCCATGCGCTGTTTTGGGAAACTCGCGAATATCTCCGGCCGGAAATGCAATTTGCCAGCGTCGATTTCACCGAGCCCAGCTTGGTTTGGTACTTCCGCTCGAAGCTGAACACCTATCTGACTCCAATCCGCCGCGGCAAGGCCGCTCAGTTCATGTCTGGCGCCGGACCGCGCTTGATCGTGTTACCGACGCAAAAAGCAGCAGCAGTGTTTCCGACGATTCCTCAGGAATGGAAGCGGGTCGAAACGAGCGGGTTCAATATTCCCAAGGGTCAACGAGTTGACTTAACATTGCTGCTGAAGGAGTGAAGTTCGCAGAGCAATGTGCCTCATGGAACATTTCGAATACGCGCACGCCGGCGTGTGATAAGTCACAGCTAAGATGATCGCATTTCTTGAAGGAAAGCTGGTGAGTTCGTTACCGACGCAGGCGGCGATCGACGTAAACGGCGTCGGTTACGAGGTGTTCATCCCGCTGTCCAGTTACGACAAGCTGCCGCCCCCCGGACAGCAGGTCCGAATCCTCACTCATCTCCACGTGCGGGAAGATGCACACATCCTCTACGGGTTCATGACGTCCGCTGAACGCGATCTTTTTCGATTGTTAGTCAATCACGTGACCGGCATCGGTCCGAAGCTTGGACTCGCTGTGCTCAGCGGAATGAGCGTTACCAATTTCAAGACAGCCGTAGTGCACTCCGATGTCAGCGCGCTATCTAAAATCAGCGGGCTCGGAAAGAAGACGGCAGAGCGAATCGTTTTAGAATTGAAAGACAAAGTAGGTGTGGCCGCGGCCTGGGAAGCAAGTAGCGCCGCGAATGCGCCGACCCCGGAGCAGGATCGCGCAAATGAAGCGGTACTTGCCCTAATCGCACTGGGCTACAAGCAGGTTGATGTGCATCGGATCGTCCATGATCTGCAGCAAAAAGAGAAGAGCGAGTCAGCCGAGGAACTGGTGAAGTTGGCGCTGAAGCAGATGGCGTCGGGGCGATAGGAGTCAGAACTGCAAACTCCCAACACCGAACATCGAACACCGAACACCGAATTCAGAACTCAACATTCGGCGTTGGACGTTCGGCGTTCGACATTCGACGTTTGCTTCGAATGCTGACTAAGCAGGACAGACTTACCGAAATTCGCGCCGCCTTCCCGAAAGAAGGTCTGTTTGCCGAAAAGGACTGGCTTCTCTCCCCCGATCCCTTTCCGATCGATCCTGCTTTTCACCGCGAATTGGAGCAGCTCGGCCATCGTTTATTCGTTTTCCAGCGCGCTTGTAATCAGCTTTACCAGCTCAGCGCCAAAGGGAAGCAGCCTCCGTGGATCGCGCGGTATCTGGATGCCGGGAAGCCTCAGGAGCTGATCGAGTATTCGCGCCGCAAAGAAATTCGTGACGCGCTGCCAATGGTGATCCGGCCGGACCTGGTGCTCACCGACGACGGCTACATTATTGCCGAGATTGACTCGGTGCCGGGCGGTATCGGCCTAACCGGTTGGCTCAACCAGATCTATTCACAGCTTGGGGCCGACGTTATCGGCGGATCTGACGGGATGTTGGAGGGGTTTTGCAAGGTGTTGCCAAACGGAGCCGACATCGTGGTTTCACAAGAGGCGGGAACTTACCGGCCCGAAATGGAATGGCTGGCTGCGCAGCTAAATGGGCGAGCGGCCGCCGCCAGCGACCCCGGCTACAAGCCAGAATGGCGGGTGCTTCCTGCGGAAGGGTACGAACCGACCGACGGCCGGGCCGTTTATCGATTTTTCGAGCTTTTCGACCTCCCGAATATTCCCGGCATCCAGCGAACCCTGAGTGCAGCTGAAGAGGGCCGGATCTCTGTCACCCCGCCGATCAAGCCGTACTTGGAAGAGAAGATGTGGTTCGCGCTTTTCTGGATGCAGCCGCTGCGTGAATTTTGGCGGCGAGAACTGGGCGAGAAATATTTTCTGCAACTTCAGAAGGTCATTCCTTACTCCTGGTTGCTTGACCCAACTCCATTGCCGCAGCACGCCGTAATCCCGAGATTAGAGATCCACGACTGGCGCGAGGCAGCCAGGTTCAGCCAGAAAGATCGTGAACTGCTCCTGAAAATCAGCGGGTTTTCGCCACTTAGCTGGGGCAGCCGGGGAATCTCGTTAGGCTCAGACCTCGCGCATTCCGACTGGCAGAAACGAATCGACCACGCACTGGAAACATTTCAGACCTCGCCTACGATTCTCCAGCGGTTCCATAAGGGCAAGCAATTCGAGCACGCCTACTGGACTGCCGATACAGAGAACCTAACGACAATGAAAGGCCGGGTTCGTCTCTGCCCCTACTACTTTGTGGAACCCGACAAAGTGAAGTTGCGCGGGGCACTGGCAACGATTGTGCCGGCAGACAAGAAGCTGCTTCACGGCATGCGCGACGCCATTATGGTGCCATCGGCTGCAACAAAGGACTGATGTGCATAAATTGGCTTGGACGGTGATTGCGATCCCCGTCATAGCATGCTACGCGACGGTTCGGCGCAGGTTCTGTGGGTCCTGTGAGGATCTACCCTAACGGTCGATGAGCGTTGCGAAGGTGAAGGCGAGGAACCGAGGACATGCTGACCCGGCGGAGGGACGAGCTCGTCTCGTCCCACTATCCCACAGCGGTTCGTTTGGCGTGTTTCGTGGTCTAAAGCCTCTCACGGTGCGGCGACTGCCGGAAGAAATACGAAGCATACGAATAATGGGACGAGACGCTCGGGCGTGTTGCCCAATGTTCCTCCGAAAAACTTCGCGGGTTACGGGTCAAAACGCACCTGGGCAGAACTAAGCACCAAAAGTGGTCATCCTGAGCGCAAGTCGAAGGACCTCGCTCACTTGCGTGACGCATTCCGCATTTGCGAGGCCTCTCGACTATGCTCGGGGAGGACTGAGGGCCGGGCTCAACTTTCGGCCTGAACGGTTCGCTATGCGTTGGCCAAGACACCAAAGCTCGTCCCTCCGTTGATGTCAGCGATCATTGGCGTCGATCGTTAACTCGCGCGTATGGACGGAGCCGGACGGAGAGAGCTTGCTGGAATAAAGATGAAACTCTTCCACTTTGATCAGACCGGCATCGAGTTCGGAGGTTTCGCGAAGAAACGATTGAAGCGTCGGGCGTGACACATCGTGGCAGCGGGCCAGCGTAATGTGCGGATGCCACGATCGTAGCTCCGGCTCCAGACCGGCGCCAAGCGCGGCCTCCTGCACTCGCTTATGAATCTGAAAGAGGTGGGGATGTCCTCGGCCAACTCCGATCCAGATGATTTTCGGCGGCCCCTTCGGCGGGAACGTTCCGGTACCCACGACCGGGAGGAAAAACGAATGAAACTCGATTGCCGCCAGTCTCTCCTTCAACAGCTGTTCGTTAGACTCGGCAACGTATCCCAAAAAGGAAAGGGTCAGATGCAGTTGCTGCGGCGCAGTCCATCGAATACCCGGCAGCTTTGGGTTGAGGTCATCCAGCAATTGGCGAACGTTTTCCGGCAAATCAATCGCCACGAACAGCCGCTTGCTGGTCACCGGATGGTTTTTGGCGCGACTGCTTCGTTGTTGTCGTCGATTGCTGCGTCAGCCAGGCCGGTCAGCCAGCGCGGCGGGAAATTCGGCGAGCGGCTCTGCCACCCGGTCTGCAATTGGTCACCGGAAGCTTCAACCGGCTGAGGCAGAAACCGGTTAACGATCTTCATGAGAAAGCCGGTGAGATTCGGCGCGATCGCGTTCCCTGCGATTGCAAACGCCGCTGGCAGGGTGAGCGTCAACGAAGACTGTCCGCGCCGGCACGCAGCGATAATCTTGCGGGCGGCGCGTTCGGCTTTCATCGAGATCAGAGGCATCCCGCTGGACAGGGAGAACCAAGCGAATTCGGCTTCGTGGTCACCTTTGAATTGAGCATTCACATGCGAGCCGGTCCGCATCAAGCCAGGCGCGACAGTTGTGACATGAATGTTATCGCGGGCCAGCTCAGCCCGGATCGCGTCTGAAAATCCGGTAAGCGCGAACTTGCCGGCGCAGTAGGGGGAAAGATGCGGCACCGCCACCTTACCCCCTATCGAGGAGATGTTCACAATGCGGCCCTCCCCCTGCTGTCGCATGTGAGGAATGACTTGCATTGTCAGTTCGTACGGAGCCCAGAAGTAGAGTCCCAACGACTGCTCGAAGTCACTGCGCTGCATATGATCGAACGGTCCCACCTGGATGATACCCGCGTTATTGATGAGTGCGTCAATCCGGCCAAAGCGTTCGTGTGTTCTCCGCACCGCAGCTTCGATGTGAGCGCGATCCTGTAAGTCGCAGGCGATAGCAAGCACTTCGCCGCCACGTTCCTTGAGGTCGTCTTCAGCGCGGCCGAGTTCTTCCATATTCCGCGCCAGCAACACCACTTTGCCTCCAAGGCGACAAACCTCCCGGGCAATAACCAGACCCAGCCCGCGCGATCCACCGGTGATCAGAAAAACCCGGTCGCGCATCAGAAAGGCACGGGTACGGAGGAGCCGAACGGCTAACCAGAGTCCGGCCACGGCAACGACGACAACAATGATAGTGAGACTCATGTTCACGAGTAGCGGATGATTGTAGTCGCCCCCCTCCGTCGAGGCGTTCTCGTTAAGCGCGGCGACGGAGCGCCGCGGCTACAGTCGTCCGCCGACCTGCAATGCTCAACATTCCAATTTCGCGGCTGCCCTGGTGATCACGCGCCTAAACCGTCAGCCATGCTTCCGGTGGAACCGCGCTACCTCGCGTTCGGTCTCGCGGTCCACGGCCCGTTTTTTTAGATCCGCGCGCTTATCACGAGCGACCTTGCCTTGGGCAACGGCAATCTCCGCTTTCAGTCGGCCGTTTTTCCAATAGAGCTTGAGAACTACCAGAGCGCGCCCTGCTACCTGAGTTTCGCCATACAACTTGTCGATTTCATGCCGGTGCAGCAGCAGCTTCCGCGTCCGTTTCGGCGGAGGAATATCATGGCTGGCGCGCTCGTAAGGCTGAATATCAGCATTGTAAAGAAAGGCCTCGCCCTTTTCGATTCGTGCGAAGGCGTCGCTAATATTCGCCTTACCAGCGCGAATCGACTTTACTTCGCTGCCCTTGAGGGCAATCCCCGCCTCGTACCGGTCGAGGATGTGGAAGTCGCGCAGTGCCTTGCGATTGAGGATCGACTCAGCCGCCATACGATCCAGGCGAACGCCTGTGGCTGAGATTAAGCAGCGGCGCCGTCAGCCGATTCTTGCAGCGACTCGTAAGTCAGCTTGCCGGCGATGATTTCTTTGAGCGCGATATCGGTAAGCGACATTCGCGGAGTCGTCTCGACCATCGGGCGGTGACCTAACCCGAGCTGACGAACACGTTTGGAGACAACGTTGATCAGGAGTTGCTGATTGGGAATTGTTTGAGCTGCTTCCTGAAGGAGTTGAGTTGTCATATGTCGCGAGGATCTGACTGGGCGGGTCGCTTCCGCTGGGAATTCGAGAATCGTTGGCGCGGCGGCAGTCAGGCCGGACGGAGAGAGACGGGAAGCGAACATCGGCGTTGGAAAAACGAGCCGAGACTCTGCTGACGCAAGCGCCTGTTGTCAACCCATTTGTTATCGTTCGCGAAGACAATAGCCCGCGGTGGATCGCCCTGTCACTGAGCCGCCGCAGGGGCGACGTGATCGGTAGACGCTAGTTCCCCCGGCTGCCATTCCCAGCTCATAATGCTGGTGCGAAACGCTCGATAAAGGGCGTCGAACTCACGCTTGCGGGCGGTAAACTGAAATCGCGTCTGGTTGGCGGAGGCATTTAGCAGCACCACTCCACGCTCGAATGTTTCGCCGAACGCATTGTATGACACGACTACTTCGGCGACCGCGATGTTGTTTACAAAGAAACCGTTCTGCTCCTGTTTGATAACCGCAACGCCCTGGCTGTCGGCCGGAAGCGTCGCAATCACCCGCTGCTGAAAATTTTCAAACCCCTTGGCGTCGAGCGCCACCGGCTTATCGATCGCGAACGACTCCAACTTCCCCTCGGCCATTGTCTTTTCAGGCGGAACAATTCGTAGCCCGTTCTCGATCAGGTGACAGGTCCAGCCAGTGGGAGGTTGATAGAAAATTTCGCGGGCTTCGTCTTTAAAGATCAACCGGTGATAGACGACGCCTTCACCGTTGAAGCTGTGGTCAGAGGCGGAGAACTCAATTGAGTTCCCCGCCATGGCTAACCTCAGCGCGAAAAACAGTGGCAACGAAAAGACGAACCTGCTCATCGATTCTCCAGCTCAATAAACCTGATACCAACGCTGCTGCTGTAGATAAGCGGCGATCTGGAGCTTGCCCGGAGGTGAACTCGTGCTGAACGTCGCATCGTCGTAATACCATTTGCTGGTGAGCGGCGCTTTATAGGTGTTGCCCGCGCCGGTCCAAGCTCCAATGGCGGTGGCGCTGGAAAAGAGTTCCACCATCGAGCCGTAATAACAGAACGTGTTACTTTTCCAGTCTTCCAAATAACGGATAAAGTTCTCGCCGCCTCCACTGTAATTGCCGCCGCTGCTGGGCGTGGTCCCACCGACCAGCGCCGCGTTGACGGTGGTGTTACTGGCCGTTCGTGAGGAAATGGATGCGGTAGAGTTAGTATCGACCCAGGCGTTTGAAAGGATTGTGATGGCGTCGCCGATGACTGCAGCCGGCTTACGGGTGTAACCGCTCGCATCCGGATCGGTGTAGGTGCCGCTGTTTGACGGAACAGTGCCACTGCCCGTGTTGTAATTACCCTGAATGTAAATTGGATTTTCGCTGGCAATGGTTAGACCGCCGGTCGGGAGAACGGCACCGTTCGTTAGTCGAATGGCGCGCTCAGTCGTATTTACGCTGCTGCCGGTGCCGCCGATCTTGCTCGAGACACTCGTGCCGTTTGTGGTGGTGTCTTTGATATAGAAGATGGTGGACGCATTCCCGCTAGCGTTTTTGAGGTTGCCGCCATTGATCGCTGTTGTGAGCGTGCCCACGTCCACAGTGACGAGGCGAACCGGCGTGCCTTCACGCTGATCCTGAATAGCACGGTCAGTTGTGATCGCAGCGGTAATAGCCTGGTAGGTATTTTTTGTTCCTCCGCTGTTCAGGATCGCTGCGCCGGTGCTGTCGGTAATCGTGATGTTGTTGGAAGAGTCGATCAGAATGCGGTAATCGGCCTGGTTATATAGACGGATGTTCGCCAAAGCGTCGGTTCCCGCAGCCGGTGGCTCAATCAAGTCGTGGTAGCTGTCGTTGTTTGCGTTGGCGTCGGCCGTACTCATCGTCACATCCCATCCAAACGGAAGGAAAGCCGCTTGCTGCACCGGCGGTAACCCCGTGGCAAAGTTTGGGGTGGTGATACCGCCGCTATGGCTGCTGGTGTCGTTAGGCGAGTAGCCGTTCACGTATTCGCCCGAGTAGGCGACGCTGCTACCTGCGGTAAAGTTGCTCGTGCTGATGTACAGGCTGCCGTCGGTATGGATGGGACCGCTAATGGTGAAGGCGGCGGACGGACTGAATTCGAGATCGTCCACGAAAAACATGGCGTAAGTCCATGGGTTATCGAACTTCTTCTCGAACACGCGCCGCACTTTTGCCGTTACATTCCCGGTCATTGCCGGAACAGAAACGTCCACTGCGGCCAGATAATAGAAACTGTACTGCCAGGCGTTGGGGCCGTAGGCGGCCGGCGGAACAGCAGCGGGATCCATCTCTGCCCATCCGCTTGGTGGTGTTGAGGTGTTCGCCTGAATCTTCGATCCTTTGCCTTTCGCGGTTTGGTCCTCCAGCCAGGCGCGTTCGTTCCCATCCGTCGACAGCGTGATCATTGGATCAACCGCCTGAATCCGGAACTGCGTCACCGAATAGTCGCTGCGGCTTGGAAAATTAGCGCCCGGGGTTGGCAACCCGATAATCGACGGCGTGGCGGCCGGGCTCATGTTCGGAATCGGAGTCGGCGCGGCGCATGCCCCTCCATTGTAGGTACATCCCACACCTGGCTTGTACAGGTCGGTATAAAAGTAATTTGTCCCCACCAAAGAAGCGTCAGTCGCGCCAAGGGTCACTGTCGTCCAGGTCTTGCGATAAATGTTACGCCAGTTCGTAAACAAATACTCGAGATGACCATCAGCAATCTCCATCGCCTGGGCGGTCTTTCGGCTACGGTCGGCCAATCGGGACACATGTTGGGTATAACTGATCGCTGATCCGAGGAGTGTCAGAATAGTCGCGACTACTGCGATGGTGATGACCAGCGTGCTACCGCGCTGGCGAATGAGAATCTTGTTCATAGAATCATTGGTAAAGAGCGATGCGGGAGCGGTAGTCGATTTGAGTATTGAGCAACGAAGCCGTAGCCAAGAATCCCCGGTTGCTGGAACTTGGATCGCGCGCCGTTAGTTTGACTCCGACGTAGCGGCTGTCGGGCGAACCATTGAAGCGATTGCCGGTGCTTCCCGAAGAGCTGGTGGAGTAACAAGCGTAACTGGAACTCGATTCGTACCAGGATCCGGCCGAGTTGGAGACAAGCGGAGTGTAAAACGGTCGCGGGTTACTGATGTAACGAGCGACCACAGAGACATCCTGCCAGTACAACGCGCCGCTCGCGTAAGACTGGCGAAACATATGCAGTTCCCCTTTCTCATACCGGTAACGCTGTCCACTTCCACTCGCATAAACGGTCGGTGTAATGGTGTAAGCACCAGTCGAGCTCGGAACGTATGAACTTCCCGAAACCGCATATCGTTCTTTGTCACTGGCGCCGGCCGTGGCCGTGGCGATCGTGAACGGCCCGTTTGAATCCGCGATGTAGCTGCCGTTGTTAACCAGATACATCACTCGATAGGTGTAGTAGCAAATCGAGTAGGTGTTCGTGGACGTGCCGAATACGCTGGCCTTGCTTGCCAGCAAGTCTTCGCCGCCGTTCGCCAGCCAGACATTGTGATGGCTCGCCTGGGTCGGAGTTGCGGTTACCGAGATGATGTCGTCCTCCACTCCGAAGAGCGGCGAAACGAGATGCATGCCGGCAGTCGGCGCATCCGAAGAGTTCGGCGTCCCTCTTACCATGATCTTGTTGTTCGCCGGGTCTTTCCAAATGTACTCCGGTCCCAGGACCACATTCTGAAACGAAATACCCGCCGCCATCGGAGCCGAGCCCGTGGCGCTGACCGGTGTCGAGCTGACACTATTGTAATTGGTGTCCCGCAGCTGCGGCACCGAGATCGAGGCGTGAACGTCGCGGGTGAGCCGATTGATGCCGTCTCGGGCTTCTTCGTGCGCGCTGTTCACCGCGGTGTTTTTCGCATAAAGAATCATTCCAGAATTCAGGACTGCGAAGAAAACGAGGCCGAGCATGCACAGCACGCCGGCGGCGACGACCATTTCGCCTAACGTGTATCCAGATATGGCGGCTCTGGACTGTCTCATAGATCGGCCGTTCGCAAGGTGTCCATCGATACTGTGTAATTAGTGTTGCGGAATGTGTAGCTTACCGTCACGGTGGCACGTCGCAGGTTGAGGTCGTTAGTCGCACCAGCAAACGTCATTGTGTAGGCCGGGTCGGCAATCGTTGTACTCATCGTACCGGTTACGGCAACGTTGCCGCTCACCGGATCCCGGTAGACGAACACGTTCTGCGCGGTTGTCGTGCCGGTCTGGAGCACGGTCGGTATTTTGCCGTGCGTTGGATCGAACGGCCCTTTCGAAAGGATCAGGTCGATCTGGTTTTGAGCCGCCGCTTCGGCCTCCGTATAGAGCCGCGAGCTGATCGCGTAGGTGTTCAGCCAGTTAAACCCGATGTAGCAACCACCGGACATCGTGCCGAGGACGGCCATGGCCATAATTGCTTCCATGAGCGTAAACGCTCCGATTCGGTTTCGTCGTGCCGTGCCAAGTTTCATTACGCACGGTATCAAGCACACTCAGCGCCACAGTGACACGACAGGGCACTTTATCCTGCCGTAGCGTAACACGTTACGCAGCAGGCCGGCTAATCACCATCGGCAGAGGACTGCCCCTGACTCACCCATCGAATTGCCTCGTGCGTCAATTGACTGCCGCTATCAATATTTAGCTTTGCCTTGATCCGCGCCCGGTAGGTGTCGATCGTGCTCACCCCGAGATGCAGGCGCCCGCAAATCTCGCGGGTGCCCCGGCCTTCGCCAATCAGCTGAAAAACCTCTAGCTCCCGGTCAGTTAGCTGACCCATGCCCTGCTGCGGACTTGGGCCGGTCGAAAAGCTTTCCAGGACGCGCGCCGACATTCGGGTGCCAAGATAGACCTCGCCGGCGACGACACGGCGAATCGCCGACAAAACTTCTTTGGATGTCTCATGTTTGGTGATGTAGCCCCGAGCGCCGGCCTTCAGCACCCGCTCCGCGTAGAGCAATTCGTCGTGCATCGACAAAACCAGCGAAGGAACTCGGAGGTCGCGGGCTTTGATGTCCTTCAACAATTCAAGTCCGCCACGGCCTTTCAACGTAATGTCTATCAGCACGATCGACGGGCATTTGCTTTCTATCATCTCCAAAGCCTCAGCCGCCGTGTCGGTCTCGCCGCAAATTGCCATGTCCGGCTGTCGCTTGATCAGTTCGGACAGTTGCTCGCGGAAAATCGCATGGTCCTCGACCAGCAGCACTGTCATTGGGCTGGCAGCCTGGCTGGTTAGGTCCATGTCTTTTCCTCGGTTTGGGCCAACACCACGCAGGCTACGGTCGTACCTCCGCTGGCCGGTTCTTCGACTGAAATATGGCCGCCGATAATTGCGGCGCGATATTCCATCACGCTGATTCCGACACCATCCGGGTTTTTTAAACTCTTCGAGAATCCCACGCCATCGTCTGAGACGGTTAGGCTAATGGCCGACGGGTTTGCGCTTAGTTGCACCGCAATTGCGCTGGCCTTGGCATGTTCGACCGCATTATCGATCGCCTCCTGTGCGATGCGATAAAGGTAGGTCGCCAAGCCGTCATTCTTAATTGCTTCTTCACCGGAAGTCTCAAACGAGCAGTCGACGCCAACCCGGCGCCGAGTCGCGCTGGTAAGTTCTTCCAACGCCGCCGCCAGGCCGGGCCCACTGTGTTGAACCGGAGCCAGATTCCGCGCCAGGTCACGTGCTTGATTAACCGATTCAGTCAAAAGTCTTTCGATCTCACCTGCTTTTGCGGCCAGGACGCTGCTGCCCGCTTTTTCGGTGTCCATTTTCAGCGAAGTCATGGCGCAACTCACAGCGGCAAGATACTGCGACAAACCGTTATGCAGCTCCCGGCCGATGCGTTGCTGCTCGTGTTCGGTGATCTCGGTCACCTGATGTTCGAGCTTCCGAGCCCGTTCCAAGATGGCGAGTTGCGCATCCGTTTGAGCCTGCCGATCTCTGACCGCGACAATGGCTACGGCGACGGCAAAGAAAAAGGCGCATCGGACGGTGATTTCCCAGGCCTGAGTAGAGCCATTGAAATACTCATGCCCGGAAACAAAGTCCGCCCATGCCCAGATCGGGCACGCCAGCGCGGCGATGAAGAACGCGGTGTACCGTTCGCATAACCGGCCGGCGAACAGCACCGGAATGCAATAGAACAGAACAAGGGACCTTTCATAGCCACTGACCACGTCAGCCCAGCCAATCAGCCCCAATAAAAGCAGCGAGAGGAAGAAATTTACGAATTTTGGCTGGCGTTCTAGAAAGGAAAACATCTCAGGCCGAAGCCATTCGGGACTTAAAGCAGAATCCCCGCCAGTCCGACCCGGCCGAATTAGCTACTCGGCCGGATCGGTTGGGCGGGGTTGATGTCGAACGAATTGCTGTCGGGCTTCGGCTCGCCTATCGGGTGTCTTCGACGTAGCTGGCAACACGGTAATCAACCGCATCACCCATCGTGTCGAGAGCGCGGTCATAATGCCAGCTGGTGTTGCCGTTGCCGTAGAACGTTTTGCACACGACAGCGCCGACGATGTCGGGATTGCCGTTCAAGGTGAAATCCGCGCTGGGCGCGTAGAATGTTCCTTGGAAATTCCCCGGGGGCGAGATTGCGATGGTCTGCGTCGTGGAAGGATCTGCCGGGCTAATGCCGTAGAACTGCATGTTTCCCGCTAATCCACTTTCGTTTACCAGATCACGCGCTTTCACGTTCACGTTGCCGTCGAAGAACACCTGAACATGAACCTTACTTCGAATGGTCAGGTTACCGGTGATGTCACCGGTAACGTGAATGGCAACGTACGTTTGATTGGAACCATTCGGTTCAATCGTCAGCGTGCCGGTAAA
>JBJMXE010000009.1:0-21167 GCA_045809745.1 Chthoniobacterales bacterium
CACCGAGTGCACCTCCACCAGCGCATCGAGGTGGTATTGGGCAGCAACCTGCGATAACTGAAGCAGTTGAGCGTCACTCAGCGCGGCGACGATCAATAGAATAGCGTCAGCACCGGAACCGGCAGCTTCGGCGATCTGGATTTCGTCGATGATGAAGTCTTTCCGTAACAGCGGGACGGATACCGCATTACGCGCCGCAGTGAGATCGGCCAGGCTACCCTGGAAAAATTTCTCATCCGTCAAAACTGAAATGGCTTCGGCGCCCGCAGTTTCATATTCCGTCGCCCGCTGTACCGCATCGAAATCCGGCGCAATTAATCCGGCCGAAGGCGACGCTTTCTTCACTTCGGCAATAATCGCCAGTTGCCCGTCGCTCCGCTCCAAGGCGGCTCGAAAGCCGCGAAAATCCCGGGCCACGCGGGCTTTGTCTTCGACCTCAGCGCGGCGTGCCCGCAACTGCTCCACTTCGATCTTCTTGGCAGCGATGATTTCTTCCAGGCGGCTCATCGGTTGAACGTTTCTATGGAGACCATGTCAACCAAGCGAACAGATCGGATCACGCACCGGCCTACAGTACGACATGAGTTCGCGACAGAAAAATATTCAGAAGCCACCGGCGCGATCACGCCTGCCGCGATGGATGACTCATCTCTGGCGAGAATGGACGGTTGAGAGCTGGCGAGCAATCACGCCGGCATTCACTCGTCCTAACCCCCAGCACTGGGACAATCGCAGAGTGACGGCGGCATGGCTTGGGCACGCCACCGTCTTGATCAACTTCTTCGGCCTCAACATCATCACTGATCCTGCCTTGTTTTCACGAGTTGGCGTTCGGCTGCCCGGATTCACCGTCGGACCCAAACGGCTCACGGCCCCGGCATTGCATGTGAACGAATTGCCGCCAATCCATCTGATTCTTCTTTCGCACGCGCACTTCGATCATTTTGATCTGCGGACCTTACGACGATTTGGCCGCTCCACCCGCGTCGTTACCGCCCGTAGCACTGCTGATCTGCTGCGCTGGACCCGCCTGCGACATCACGCCACCGAACTCCAATGGAATGAAACCCGGCAAATTTCCACTGAGGCGGGTGAAATCAAAGTTACCGCGCTTCCGGTTAAGCACTGGGGCGCTCGAATACGGAAAGATTTTTACCGTGGCTACAATGCCTATCTCGTGGAAAGAAATAGTCGCCGTATCCTGTTTGGCGGCGACACCGCGTTCACCGAATCCTTTCAGCCGTTAGGCCAAAATGGCGGCGTGGATCTGGCGATATTGTCCGTCGGCTGTTACAATCCCTGGATCCGATCACACTGCACTCCGGAAGAGGCGGTGAAGATGGCCGATTACGCGGGGGCGCGATTCATTCTGCCGATTCATCACCAGACGTTTCGGCTCAGCTTCGAACCGTTGCGCGAACCGATCCAGCGGTTCGAAAGAGCGTTGGCCGACCAGCCGGAGCGGATCGCGCTTCGGGAGATCGGCGAAACATTTGTACTACCCTGATAACAGCCTCCGACAACCAACATCCAAGCTCCAGAGAAACTCCAATCACAAAAAGCCTCCAGCCCAAACCCCAGCGCAGTCTGTGAAGCTTTGCATATTGAAGTTCATTGGAGGTTGGTGCTTGGCATTTCGTGACTACCGCCGAAGGCACCGGGCTCAGCCCTTGCTCAACAATCCGTCGGATGTAGTTTCCTCCCTCGCTCGCCGACGTAGCTCAGCTGGTAGAGCAACGGTTTCGTAAACCGTAGGTCACCGGTTCAATCCCGGTCGTCGGCTCTCCTCCTCGTATCCCACGGAAAACGGCTCTGGAAAACCACTGTTCTCTGAGTGCGCCGAGGGTGTCAGGGCTGGATGGTAAACTGAGGTATCACAGCCTCGACCGTCGAAATTCGTTTCAGATTTTAAGGGCTTATTCCCGGTTAGCGGTGAGCTAGAACGTCTTGCACGGCATCATCCTACAAGAGTTTCACCCTGTACCCGTCGCTCCTACCCCTTGTGGGTTATAATTATTAAGTTTTATGATGAAATTGCGGCAGGTTTTGCCGTAAAAACATGTCCCCCCTTCCAAGTTCCGCCGCCGGGACTGCATTCGTATCACCGGTTTCCAATAGCGCTGAGAGGCAGCCCAGACTCACGGTCGTCGAATCCCCTATCCAAAGAGTCGACTTCCTCGATCAGTGGCGTGGATTGGCGGTCCTGGTTGTTTTTGTCTATCACGCTCTAGGGATTTCTTTCCGTCATTACCAACCAGGATGGATTCTAGGTAACTGGTTCCGAGATTTTAACCTGCCTAAGTCCTATTTGGCACTTCTGCCAATCACTTGGGGATGGGCGGGTGTTTCGATTTTCTTTGTCATCAGCGGTTTCTGCATTCACCTCAGTTTTCGGCAGAAATCGGACTGGGCGATTTTTTTTAGCAATCGGTTCTTTCGTATTTACCCGCCCTATTTTGTTGCCTTGGTTTTTTTCGCGTTTTTCTTTCCGATTACGCGATTAACTCTCGGGTCGACTGGGAGCGCCGGACAATTCGCCAGCCACGTGCTGCTCCTTCATAATCTAGCGGGGTCGTTTTTCGACGGGATCAATCCCTCTTTTTGGACAATCGCAGTCGAAGCGCAGCTCTATCTCCTCTTCCCGGTATTTTTGGTGCTGATGAACAGGATTGGATGGCGAAGGGGCCTGATTACTGTTGCCGCGATCGAGTTTACCCTGCGCGCCGCCCAAGGTTTTGTTTTTGCCTACACGGGGAAATGCCCGCCCCAGTGGCTCACAAGCACGCCATTCGCCTACTGGTTTGGCTGGGGAATCGGAGCAGCCCTGGCAGAGGCCCATATAAAAGCTCAACCAGTTCCGTTCCTGGGATCGTCCACACTGAAATGGTTCGCGTTGGCAGCCTTCTGCACATTTATCGGCCCGCTATCGTTCCTGTCGTTTCCGTTGTTTTCCGTGGCAACTGCTTCGGCCATCGCCAAAGGGCTGAGTGGCAACGGCGGAGCTGCAATGCGTCTGCCAAGTTCCTTCCAGCAGCATCTCCGGTGGGCCGGCCTGTGGAGCTACAGCATCTACCTTTTGCATCAGCCGTTCCTGTTAGCGGTTCCGGGACTGACCCATCATCTATTCACGCGTGTCCACCCATTGGGAACCTTCGCATTGTGCCTCGCTTTCTGGGTCCCGATGGTGGTTTTCGCAGGGCTGTACTTTCGATTTTGTGAAAAGCCGAGCATACGACTCGGCAAGACTTTGCCGAGCTTGGGTCAACCGGTCTTCGAATGGCGTCTTCGACCAGTGCGATCCGATTTTTCTTCCAGTGCGTAAGTCTGTTCCGGTGACGAGACGCCGGAGTTCGGCGTTCGGCGCCTGGCACAGGCGCCCTACAACGGCGCCTTCGCCTTATGCCAATCGGTGCTTTGCTCGTAGGCGTGGGCGATCTGGAACATCTTCGCTTCGTTCAACGCCTTCGCTTGTAACTGCAATCCAATCGGGAGCCGTTTTCCGTCCACTTCCGCGAAACCGCACGGCAGGCTGATTCCGCAGATGCCGGCAAGATTACCGGCGTTGGTAAAAATATCGGCAAGATACATCTGCAACGGATCAGCCGTTCGTTCACCGAATTTGAACGCCGGAACGGGCGATGTGGGCGAGACGAGCGCATCCACTTGTTCAAACGCTTTCGCGAAATCGCGGCGAATGAGCTCACGAACTTTCTGCGCCCGCAGATAGTAGGCATCGTAATATCCCGAACTTAAGACGTAAGTGCCGAGAATAATCCGGCGTTTTACTTCCGCGCCGAAACCCTCGCCTCGTGTCCGGCCGTAAAGATCCAGCATGTCTGACGGATTCTCGGCGCGGTAGCCGTAACGAACGCCATCGAAGCGCGCCAGATTCGCGGACGCCTCGGCGGTAGCAACGATGTAGTACACGGCGATGGCATATTCGGTATGCGGCAACGACACTTCAATGATTTCCGCGCCTAACGACTGAAATTGCTTCACAGCCGCACCCACTGCGGCTTTCACCTGTGGATCCACGCCTTCAACCATGTATTGACGCGGCAATCCGAGTCGCACGCCTTTCAAATCAACCGCCAAATTCGACGTGTAATCATTTACCGGCTCGTTAAGACACGTGGTGTCCTGTGGATCCGCGCCGGCGATCACGCTCATGATCATCGCGCTGTCGCGAACGGTTTTGGCAATCGGTCCAACCTGATCGAGCGATGACGCAAACGCGGTAACGCCAAAACGGGAAACGCGGCCATAAGTCGGTTTCACTCCCACCACACCACACAACGAGGCTGGCTGGCGAATGGATCCTCCGGTATCAGTTCCCAGCGCGCCGAACGCGGCGTCGGCGGCAATGGCCGCGGCAGATCCTCCGCTCGATCCGCCGGGCACGCGGGACGCATCCCACGGATTGCGCGTCAGTTTGATGCTCGAATTCTCGGTGGACGATCCCATCGCGAACTCGTCCATGTTTGTTTTGCCGAATGGGATCGCGCCGGCAGCACGCAATTTGCGGATAACCGTCGCGTCATACGGCGCGCGATAGGATTGCAGGATTCTCGAGCCACAGGTGCACGGTTCTCCCTTTACATTGATGAGATCCTTCACTGCGATCGGGATTCCGCCTAACGGCAGATTCACGTCGGCCTTTTCCGCTTCTTTCAGTGCAGCGTCAAAGTCGATCGAGAGATAGGCACCGACTTCGCTGTCCACCTGCTCGATGCGTGCGCGCAGCGATTCCAGAACTTCGGCCGGCGAAACTTCACCCCGCCGCAACAAATCCTGCAGCTCGGCGATGCTGCAGGCCGGCAGACTTGCGGCTGTCATTCGACAACCTTGGGTACGATGAACAGATTGTTCGCCTGGCGCGGTGCGTTGGACAACGCTTCTTCCGCGGTAAACCAATCCCGCGGTTTGTCTTCGCGGAAGACATTGAACACCGGAATCGCATGGGTGGTCGCCTCCACCTGGCTGACGTCCACCTCCCGCAGCTTCTCTATATAATGAAGGACATCGGAAAGCTGCTTTTGGAACAGCTCCTTCTCGGGCGCGGTCAGGTTCATTCGTGCGAGCTGCGCAACGTATCCGACATCGATCTCCTCCGATGCGCTCACGAGTGAATTACATCCCGCGGAAATGCGCCACCAGCCAAATGACGGCAGCCATCAGCGCGATTACCAGCAGCAGAAAAACAATTCGTCCGTCCCGGCGCTCTTTCCGGAGCGCGCGACGCGGCCCGGAAGAAGATCCTTCGTCGCCGTAACGTTTGTCCCGCAGCGATAAAGATACGTCGAGCCGGCTCCGTTCCTCGCCCGCACGCATCAACAGCTCCTCGCGATGGTGACGGTTGAGTTCTTCAGCCACTCGCGGTGCTTCCTCGATCATCCGTTCGAGTTTTTCCATCTTGTCCCGCAGTTCCGACTCCTGTCGGGCGAGCTCTTGTTTACTTTGGTCGAGCGTTGAGGCCGACTTGGCGGGGCGGCGAAGCATGCAGAGCTACTGGGCTTTGCCTGCCATCCAAAAGAAAATGAGCAGCGCAATAAAGCCAAAGGCAATGAGCGGCAGAGTGAAAGCGAGGCCGATTTGGAGCCATTGGCCGAACGATCGGCCGCCGCGCAGCAGATCAGATACATCAGGCGCCACTTCCGGCAGGCTTCCGTCCGCCTGAGCTTCGTCGGTCGCCTGTAGCCGGCTTCGCTGCTGACTGAATTCAGTTCGGGCGTCATCGACCGCGCTGAGTGCCCGGCTCAACTCCTTGTGAAGTTCAGCGGGGTTCCAACTTTTCGGATCGATCGCCTCGATCAACTCCAGATGTTGACCGAAACTCTCGCGAGTCGAACGGATTTGCTCGAGTTTCTTTTGGGTGTCGTATGCTTCGCGTTCGAGAACGACAAGCGATCTCGTTAGCTTGTCCATCATTTCGCCCCGACCGCGTTCCAGTTCTTCCTGGCGTCGGCTGAGTTCCTCCAGCTCGCGCTTCTGCTTCTCAATCTGGTCCTGCTGGCGCTTCAGCTGGAGCAACTGCTCCTGCGCCTTCTGCACCTGCGAATCGAGATGCTCGGGCGACATCGCCTCTTCATTCAGTTCCAGCATTTGTTCAATCGGTCTGATTCTCTCGGGCATGTCAATTTTCGCATACGGTTTCCGCCGTTATGGCGCTGCGGGATCAACCGTCGTCGCACATTAACGACACCGTCACGAATTTCCACACTTTTCCCGAATGAAAATTTATTGAACAGGAGATAACGGAGAAAACAGAGGTCTTCAATGGTTCGCCCCTGCCAGGATTACTCGGCTGATTCCGTCAGTGACTTTTTGCTCGTGGAAATTGGTGATCAGTCCCAGGGGAACGTTGAGTAGCTTGAGATAACTCAGTAGTTGCGCCTTATGAATCGGCAAAACTTTTTCCACCGCTCTCGCCTCCACGAGCACACCTTATCGCGATGAACTTCAATCGCTGCCGCAATAATCAACTCCGTTAATGCTGAGGCCTTGGCGAAATGGGGATGCACGACCGAGGTTTACCGCTACCACTGCTTGAGAACAGGCAAATTCCTCTGTTGGCTCTGTGACCTCCTGTTCAATCTGAGCTCCGGTTGAGTCACCTCCCCGGCATCATCTCCACCAAAAATCCCTTCAGATATTCCGTCTCCGGTAATGTTGGCACCACCGGATGATCGAGAGCTTGCTCGAACCGGTGCAGTTTTCTGGCTGAACGGCGCGCATCTACCAGCGCATCGCTAATCGTCTCCGCGAATGCCGTTTCAGTGACGTGGTGCGAGCAGGAGAACGTGGCCAGTAAACCTTGTTTCGACAACATTTTGAACGCCCGCACGTGCAGTTCGCGATAACCCCGGAGCGCGTCTGCCAATCCGCCCTTCCCTTTTGTGAACGACGGCGGATCAAGAATGATCAGGTCGTACTCGACACCGGCTTTGGCCGCCCGGCGAAGAAACTGGAATGCGTCTTCGGATAACCAATTTACCGCCAGCTCGTTCCGCGTCGCGTTCGTCTTTGCCGCTTCAATGTTAGAAGCGCTCTCTTCCACCGCAGTCACTTCCGCGGCGCCAGCCTGAGCACAGAACAGCGCGAAGGCGCCCTGATTGGAAAAACAATCCAGAACGCGGCGGTCCCGGGCGTAATCAGCCACGATCCGGTAATTGTCGCGTTGATCGAGGTAGAAACCGGTCTTGTGGCCGTGAATCAGATCTATCTCGAATCGGACAGCGGCTCGCCCTGCCGAGGAATTGATTTCGACCGGCACCGGCCCTGACGGCGCGGAGCCATGCAGCACTTCCGTTCGCAAATCCAATCCCTCAGCCTTCCGAACCGGAGCGTCGTTCCGCTCGATAATCGGCACCTCGACGTTGTGGCTATCACCGCCGGGCAGCCCGGCGATCGCACTTTTGATCCCATCGACGATCAGCTGCTTCCGCTGGTCCATCCCGAGAGTCAGCGTCTGAAGAACAACGTATGGGCCATACCGATCGACAATCACTCCCGGTAAACCGTCGCTTTCGCTCCACACCAGTCGGCACAAATTCAAATCGATATCGCGACGCCCGCGGTATTCAATCGCCTGCGCGATGCGACGCTGAAAAAAATCGAGATCCAGATCCTGTTTCCGTCGGGAGAATCGTCGCGCCACGATTTGCGATTTCGAATTGTAAATCGCGCTGCCGATCAGGTGATCACGCCCGTCCCTCAGCGAAATTACGTCCCCGTCAGCGGGCTTACCAAAAACCTTCAGGACTTCGCTGGAAAATACCCAGTCGTGCCCATGAAGAATTCGGGCCCGCGGTTTAACCACCAGTCCTGCCATGACCTCAAGGTAGCGGCGGTTCACCGAACCGCCATTGGCGTTGCATAAATGACGCTTCAAGAACGGCAAGCGATGCGCTTCCCCCTACAACCAGAGGGCGGGACCGAGCGACATCTGGAGAGGTGCAGCAGTTATAGGGCAGGCGCATCGCCGTGCCGTCTCCCGTGATCGGCTGACCCTTGCCGCTCTCAGCGTGTTTAGCGAAACGAATGACTGTTGAAACTTGGGCGTTGAGCGCTAAGCGTGAAGACATGCAAACTTCACTCGAGCGGCCGGCCCTTTCTTCGATTGATCTTCCAGGAATCAAAAAGCTCCGCAGCGGCAAAGTCCGCGAGGTGTTCGACCTCGGCGAGACGTTGCTCTTCGTCGTTACTGACCGCATTTCGGCGTTCGACGTCATCTTGCCAGACCCGATTCCAAACAAGGGTGCGGTGCTGAACCAGCTTTCGGCGTTTTGGTTCCGCAAATTCACCAACGTGAAGAACCATTTCATCACTGCCGATTTCGACAAGTATCCGAAAGAACTGCAACCCTACCGCGACCAGCTTGCCGGCCGATCGATGATTGTGCGGAAAACAAAACCGCTTGCGGTTGAGTGTGTCGTCCGCGGCTATCTTGCCGGGTCGGGCTGGAAAGAATACGGGAAATCGCACAGCGTCTGCGGAATCAAACTGCCGGATGGGCTCAAGCTGGCGTCGCAACTGCCCGAACCAATCTTCACGCCCTCCACCAAAGCTGAAGAAGGTCACGACGAAAACATCGACATGGCCGAATGCGCCCGGATTCTGGGCAACGATCTGGCCGACCGAGTGAAGAAGTTAAGCCTGGAGATCTACTCCGCTGGACGCGATCACGCGGCGCAGCGCGGCATCATCGTTGCCGATACCAAGTTCGAGTTCGGTCAAGTGGGGGACGACCTGTTGCTGATCGACGAATGTCTGACGCCGGATTCATCACGGTTCTGGCCGAAAGACCAATACGTCGTGGGCCAGAGCCCTCCTAGCTTCGATAAACAATTCGTGCGGGATTATCTCGAGACGCTCGACTGGGATAAAACACCGCCGGGCCCGAACCTGCCGCAGGATATCATCGAAAAGACGTCCGCCAAATACGTGGAGGCATTCGAGCGCGTCACCGGCGATAAGCTGGTGTAGAGAGGGGCGGCCGACCCGTCGCGATGCGTTGTCATCTACGGAGGGACGAGCTTGTCTCGTCCCAAATATTGTTTGGCGATCGCTTCAAGGCGGGAGCCAATTAGTGGGACGAGACGAGCTCGTCCCTCCATTCGCGCTGCGGTCCTAGCCAGCGCCGCCTACTTCCGATTCCACAACGGTCAAGCCAGCAGCTCGCTAACCAACGACTTCTCTTCCTTCAGCTCGGCAATCGAGGCGTCGATCTTCTGCCGGCTGAAGTCATTGATCGGAACATCGCTGACTACTTCCGGTTTTCCGTTTTGGACACGAACGGGGAAGGACGCGATCAATCCTTTCTCGACCCCGTACTCGCCATTCGAGCAAAGTGCGACGCTGGTCCAGTCGTCTTTCGGCGTAGCCGTCGTTAGGGACACAACTGTGCCAATCCCGGCGTTTGCCGCCGACGCCGCGGAGGATAACCCTCGCGCCTTGATAATCGCGGCACCGCGTTGTTGCACCGTGGCGATAAACGTCTCTTTCGACCACCGATCGTCGCCGATCACCTCGTTAGCCGGCTTTCCATCAATGCGCGCGTTATAAAAATCCGGGTACTGAGTCGCCGAATGATTGCCCCAGATTGTCATCCGGGTAACTCGCGTGATCTCCACCCCGGCCTTGTGAGCAAGCTGGGCCCGGGCCCGATTTTCGTCGAGCCGCGTCATCGCGAACCATCGGTCGGCTGGAACAGATCGCGCGTTGTTCATCGCGATCAGGCAATTCGTGTTACACGGATTACCGATCACCAGAACTCGAACATCGGCTGCGGCGTTCTTTTCGATCGCTTTACCCTGGCCGACAAAAATCTTGCCGTTAATTCCGAGCAGATCTTTTCGCTCCATCCCCGCTTTGCGCGGGACGCTGCCCACCAGCAACGCCCAGTTCACATCGCGAAATCCTTCGTCCAGGTCCGCTGTCGGAACGACGGAATGCAGCAGGGGAAAAGCGCAATCGTGCAGTTCCATGACCACGCCTTTCAGGGCCTCGAGAACGTTCGGAATTTCGATGAGGTGAAGCGACACCGGCTGATCCGGTCCGAACAAGGAACCCGAAGCGATTCGGAAAACCAGCGAATAACCAATCTGACCGGCCGCGCCGGTAACGGCGACTTTAATTGGCGTTTTCATACCAGTTCTTCTGCCACAGATCCGGTTAGATCAAACACTGATTTTCTCCCCGCAATCCTGATCAAGATCATGATCTTAATCGTCGTGGTCCCGCGGACCCACGCCTAGAGTTCCGTAGCTATGTCATCCCGAAGCGGCGGGATCGCGACTGGGCGGAGCGCCGACCCCGCCCACGCAGTGAGCGTCACCCAGGTAGGAGGGATCCTTCGTTCTTCGGCTCCACTGCGCTGCGCTCAGAATGACAGTAGAAATGATTTCACAATCAGAGATGCTCAGGAGGACAATCGTGTGGTGCTAAGGTGCCAATGGTGGCCGGAAAACGTCCAGTTCGGTGTTCAAACCCGCTCTGTCTTCTCCAACAGCCCCCGAATAAAACGCATGCGACTGCGCTCCTTCCGGCTCTCGCGCAGCTGGGCAACTGTGCGCTGCGAACGACGGGTCCAATTCGAATCAGCGGCGGTCCCAGGCACGTTAATACGATCCTTGCGCGCCATCAGATCGGTCAGCATCACCACGGCAGCCCAGGCGTTACTGGCAAATAATGCCTGCATGATCGCTCGATAGAAATCTCGCTCGTAGTCCAGCCGCGAAATGTCGCCGTCGATGCCGGCAAACTGCGCAATCTTTACCAAGTCGCCCTTTGCCTGCTCGGACGTTGATGTTTGCACTTCGAATGCTTCCTCCCACAAGGCCCGAATCGGCTTGTGATCATGTGTGGCATACGTCGCCACTGAGACCCGCTCATACTGCGCACCCGGCACGACCTGGTCGTGCCGCACTTCCCACTGAGGGATTTTAAATCCGGCGATACCCATGCTTTGCAAATTCGGGCGCACGTAATCAGGCACGGTTCCAAGATCCTCGCCGACGACCCGCGTAGCCCCGGCCTCTTGCAAGACAACCCGCAGGTACTCTTCGCCCTCGCGACGATTAGCCTCCGCGTTTTCATGATTTGAATCGTCACGCGGTGCGAAATGCGGTTCGCGCCCGCCGGTTCGCTGCTTCATCTCGTCCCAATTCAGCGGCAAAAATTCCGCATTCAAAGTCGGCCGCCATGGGAACGCGTAAATCCGGTAGAACCCGAGCACGTGATCGATTCGGAAAACATGGAAGGCGTGCTTCACCCCGCCTACTCGCTGGCGCCACCACTGGAAGTCGTTCCCTCTCATGGATTGCCAGTTGTAGAGCGGAATCCCCCAGTTCTGGCCCCATTTCTGGGTAAACTCATCGTCCTTGAAATAGGGTTCCGGAGGAGCGCCGCCGGCCCAATCCAGCGCAAACTCGTTAGGCCGGGCGAATACGTCGGCGCTGTAATAACTTACCCCAAACGGAATATCCCCCATGAGCGCGATTCCCCGCTGCTCCGCGTAGGCTTTGATGTCGCGCCATTGCTGATGAGCGATCCATTGGATGTAACAGAAAAAGATTCGAAGTTCGCCGATCGTTTCCTGCCGGTCCGGGGGCAATTCGCTCAACCATTGTCGCGCGCGGTCGACCGTCCGATGTTCTTCCGGCCATTGATCCCACGCCTCCGATCCGCCGTTCTCCTCCATCAACGCGCGAAACAACGTGTAATCTCGCAGCCAACCGGATTGGCCTTCCACAAACTCGTGAAACTCGCGTTTCCGTTCCTCGCTCCCGGAATCCCCGAACGCGCGAAATGCTGCCTTCAGCAAATCGCGCTTCAATTTCTTGACCTGCCGATATTTGATAGGACCGCGACGCAGCTTCGTTAGGTCAACAGTGCTCACGACCTCATTGAAAATCGCTTCGGTCAGGTCAACTGGAGTTCCGGGCGCGAGCTCAATCGTAGTCGGATCGATGGCGACGGCGCTGATCGCGTTATAGGGACTGTTATCGCCTCCGGTTTCGTTAATCGGCAGCAACTGCACAAGTTTGAATCCACCGGTCACTGACCAATCGATGAACTCCCGCAGCGCCGCGAGATCGCCGATGCCGAGATCGTTCTCTGTCCGCAATGCGAATAGCGGCGCCAACACACCGGCGATCTTTTTTTCTGGCGACAAATTCATTCAGCCACAGATCAACACAGATTGACACGGATTCAGAAGACCAGTCGCCGATACTCTACTTTGTACCGTCCGAAATTGACTAGCATGCCGACTTTCAACCGACACGCCTTGAGCAGATTCAGTAGCTGTGCCTCATCACGCTTGTCGTATTGGGGTGCAATCTGAATCTCAATCAGGACCGCTTCATCGACGTCATAATATCCAACGGCCAGTTCCTTGTAACTGACGTTGATTCTTTTCTCCAATTCGCTGCAACGGCCGCGGCGATCGAGCTCGATTTTTAACGAGTTTTGATAAACCCGGTGCAGGTAGCCATAACCCAGCTCGTTATAGACTTCGAATGCAGCTCCGACTATTGCCTCGGTAATCTCTTTGTGCGGAAAAGCACGTTCCTGTTCCGTTCCGATCTCGAGCATTATCTGTGAAGATCTGTGTTTATCTGTGGCCAATCTTCTGTAGCGAACGCATCCGTAATTGGTGCTTCCGTCATCTACGCGCCGTCAGGCGCGTTTCACCTGCCAGTCTTCGATCAGCTTGTTAGGGATCTCTTTCAAAAATCGCGAGGGTCGTTGGAAAATATCGCCGTAACCGGCGTTCAATCGCATGTGCGGATAACTGAGATACAGCTCATCGCGAGCACGCGTGACCGCGACGTAAAACAATCTGCGCTCTTCCTCGAGATCCTGTCGCCGATCTAACGATCGCGAGCTCGGGAACATTCCGTCCGTAAGCCAGATCACAAAGACCGTGTGGAACTCCAACCCCTTGGCCTGGTGGACACTGGAAAGGCTCACCGCCTCCTTCTCGGCAGTCTGGTTAGGCGCGGCTTCAGCGTCAACATTGCTGATCAACGCCAGCTGCGACAAAAATTCGTTCAGATCTTTGAACTGACGCGCGAACGCCGCCAACTGATTCAGATCTTCCCGGCGTAGCTCATAGTTCGTGAAATTCACCTTGGCGTAGTCGTCGTAAATTGCTTCGACGATCGACGTGATCATTTCCGAAGGCGGGTTCGGCCGGCCGTCGGGGGCGATCTCATCCATCGTGTGGGCCAGCTGTTCCCACGATTTTCTGGAACGCGGCCCCACGCTCATGCCGCGGAGAATCTTGCCAAAGCTCCCGTTGTAGCCGGAGATGCCAGTCCGGCTCGGACCGGCGACCCCGGCTGGCGTTTCAGTTATTGCTATCTCGGAATCGGCGGGGTCCGAGACCGAATCATTAGAACCGGGGTCACCGACCCCGGCTACAATGGCAGAATCCGAATCGCCGGCTACAGCACCCCCCGCGATGACTGCCTCGTCCCAATCGCGCCAGAGATTGTCAGCAGTGCGATTTCCAACTCCGGGCAATAGTTTCACCATTCGTTTGAAGGCGACTTCGTCGCGGGGATTAGCGACCAGCCGAAGAAACGCGGTTACGTCTTTGATATGCGCCTGCTCAAAGAAACGAATTCCGCTGGTGATCTGGTAAGGAATACCGCGACGGGACAGTTCGAGTTGCAGCTCAATTGCGTGATAGTGGGCGCGATACAGCACCGCGATGTCGTTCAGGTCAACATCCTCATCCCGCAGCTCGAGAATTCGTTGGGCCACGAATTGCGCTTGTTCCGACCCATCATTCAGCGCTACCACTGCCGGCCGGACCCCCTGTGATTCTCGCGTGGGACTGAGATTCTTTTGAAACTGATCGACGTTTGTCGCAATCGCCGCGTTGGCGACGTGTAGAATCTCCGGAACGCTCCGGTAGTTCATCTCGATCTTGAACACCTGCGCTTCGGGGTAACGCTTCGGGAACTCGAGGATGTTCTGGAAATTGGCGCCCCGCCACGAGTAGATGGATTGCGCGTCATCACCGACGACCATCACGTTCCGGTGGTCCCGTCCGAGCGTATCGATCAGGTCGGCCTGTATCTTGTTGGTGTCCTGATATTCATCGACCAGGATGAACTGAAACTGCCGCCGGTAGAACGACGCGATCCCCTCGTGCTCCTTCAACATTCGTAAGGTTTTTTCCAGCAGATCATCGAAATCCATCGAGTTCGTCGCCTTCTTTTTCTTCTCGTAACGGGCGTGGACCTCCCGAATTTTCTCCAGAAGCGGAAGGAAATAAGGAAAACGCTCCGCCAGCAGCTCCTCCATGGGGCATTCGGTGTTGATCACGAAACTGAAGATTTCGGCCAGCACGTCGCCTTTCGGGAACCGCAACTCTTTCGGGTCGATGCGCAGATCGGCTACTACCGTGTTGATCAGGTCCTTCTGATCTTCGCGGTCCATGATGCTGAAGCCGCTGCCGTAACCGAGCGCGGTGCCGTGGCGACGGAGCATCCGGTTACCGATTGAGTGAAAGGTTCCGCCCCAGATTCCGGTCGCGTCGAACGGCAGCAGATTGGAAACCCGATCCAGCATCTGGCGCGCTGCCTTATTGGTGAACGTAAGAAGCAGAATGTTGCGCGGATCAATGCCGTTCTCGAGCAGGTAAGCGACCCGATAGGTCAGAGTGCGCGTCTTACCCGATCCCGCACCCGCAATAATCAACATCGGACCAGGCGACGCAGTCACCGCCGCGAGCTGCTGTTCGTTCAGCTCGGCAGGGTAATCGATGTGAATCGAGGTGGAGCTGGAGGGGCGATGTAAGGTGTATTCCCGTGACATGAAAAGTGCCAGTCCGGCTCGGACCTACGCTGCTGTTGGCTGTTCGGCTGTTCAACGGGAATTTACGGATCGAATCGTGAATCTTATGGAGCTAATTCCGACGGGATGTCCAGGAATCGCCGCGACAGACTGAGCCCTGTCGCTCGCCATGCCAGGACGACAGCTTAACGAATCGTTATCGAACTGGTGCCGGACCGGCCGTGATCATCGAGCGCGATGATTTCGTGATCGCCGGTATTACATTTCCACGAGACCACTTCCGTGGCCGCTGCTTTGGCTATCAGCGCGTTACCGTCAAACCAGTACACCGCGCGAACATCGGCTTCGACCTTGGCGCGTAACGGGACCGTGGCTGAACTAGCGAGGAAAACTTCGTGGCGCGCTCCACCTGCCGGCGGGAGAATTTCCGGAATCCGACCCTCACGCCCCACCACGTCTGAGCTTGTTCCAGGAACGAATGGTGGCGGAATTCGGCGCGCCAACCCGGCGCGTTCGAACAACGCTTGTAGTTCGCCGGGCCAAAACTCGTAGACGTCGCGCCGAAGCTGCCTTGTTCCATCATCCACCGCTACGCGCAACCCCGTTGCAACGTCTACCAACACTTCCCGGTGGATATCGCACGTTCTGATCGGCGACACTCCCGGGATGAACCAACCCTTGATCCGTTGAGGGCAATAGGTGTGCGGCAGATCGCCCGATACCGCGCATAGATCGATCTGCTTGAGATTAGCGCCGGGCGGCGGCAAATGCGGTTGGGTCGGCTCGGGCCACATCGCGCGCAAGCTGTCGATGATTTGAAACAGGAGTGGCCCAGCAGCGGTGCGCCCTACGAAAGCCGGACTACCGCGCCCGTCGAAATTGCCAACCCAAACCGCAACCACATAATGGTCGAATACGGCCACCGACCAGGCGTCGCGAAATCCGTGAGACGTTCCGGTTTTCCAAAACACCGGGGTGTCGGTGACGCCATCGCTACAATTCAGTTCTGGTCGCGGCACGTTCCGTAACATCTCCAGCGTTAAAAAGGAACTCTCGGGACTGAGGACCCGCTGCCCGTGCCGGACTAACGGATCGCTCGTCGTTCGACGCAACGGCCTCAGTTCACCGTTATTCGCAAGCATCGCATACAATCGTACCAGATCCTGCATCGACACCTCGGCACCGCCGAGCGGTAAGGCCAGTCCATAAAATCCACTCGGCCTCGGTAGCGAAACACCCGCTGTTCGCAGAAATTCGTAAAGTGTCGGATGTGACAATTGCGATGCGAGGAGCACTGCCGGCAGGTTCCGGCTCCTGGCCAGCGCGTCCGACGCACGAATAGGTCCCAGAAAGTCACGGTCGAAGTTTTCAGGATTGTATTGTCCGAAACTCCGCGGCGCATCCGGAAGAATGGATGAAGGATGAATAAGACCCTGCTCCATCGCCAGTGCGTAAACGAATGGCTTCAGAGTAGAACCAGGAGAACGGAGGCTCCGTGTTCCATCTACCTGTCCATGAATAGTGATGTTTCGGAAATCGGCCGATCCGGCCTGGACCACGACGTCCATCGATCGCGTGTCCACCACCAAAGCCGCGGCATTTTCGATTCCCCGGCTTCGGCTAACGGCGATGTAATCACGGATCCGTTTCTCGACCACCAGCTGCCGCGACAAGTCGAGCGTCGTTAGGATCACGTTCGTTTTCGAGCTTTCGAGAACCTGCTGGACGAAATGAGGCGCGACAAGATCCCGGCTGGTTTCGATTCGGGCACTGAACTCAGTTGCCGGCAAGCTCGAGTAAATCGCCCGATCAGTTCGGCGATAAGCATTCTCCTGCGCTTTATTGAGCGAAGGGTTGCCGTGATCCGCCGACAACGCCCGACGAGTCGGGCTTTGTGGAATCACGCTCAAGGCCATCGCCTCGAGTCCCGTTAGGCGGGCAGCCGGCTTGCCGAAATACATCTCGCCAGCCGCTCCGGCGCCTTCGATGTTACGGCCATAAGGAGCAAGATTCAGGTAGGCTTCCAGGATCTCGTCTTTCGAATAATGCCGCTCCAGCTGAAGCGCTCGTATCACTTGAACGAGTTTGCCCGATAAGCTGCGCGTCTGGAGATGAAACCGCAGCCGCGCGACCTGCATCGTTATAGTTGAGCCGCCAGCGATGATGCGTCGCGATTGAACGAATTGAACCGCACATCGCACCAGCGACAGCGGGTTGATTCCCGGATGCTGGCCATAATGTTTGTCTTCGTATTGCAGCGTCGCTCGAATTAACTCCGGTGAAATATCATGCAGAGACGTTCTGATCCGAAACTTCTGATCTGCGCTAAGCGTCAGCCTGAGAAGCTTCCCGTTTCGATCACGAACGCATTGCGAGAAAGTAATCCCATCCAGCAGCGGTGGCTTGGGCGTGGCCAGCCAAACAGTGCCCGCGAGTCCGACTACAGCGATGCCCGTTCGCAAAACCCGAGCGCGGTGCTCTGGGGCGCACGCCCGTCTCCGGCGTTGGTTTCGGCGTTTCACCGAAACATGCTTCAGAGAGAAAAGTTCGCGAAAGCGAGACGCTTTCACCCACGCCCGAAACGGGCGTGCTCTCCAGAAATCCAGATGGGCGCTCATTCAACGACCGTGATTTTTCCACCGACTCCCGATGCTTTGATCTTGCGGTCGTACATCGATTCCGCGAACACCGGCGGCACCACAAACTTTCCCCGGTTGCACGATTTGATCGTGTAATCGATATCCAGCCCAGCTACCGGTACCGTGGCGAAGAAAACAACCCGATCTTCACGCACGTCGACATAATCTGCTCCCATCCTGGAACATGGTCCCGTCCGCGCTGAAGAATCCACCACCTCGAACCCACCCGGCAGAAGATCAATGATCGCCACATTCGTGATCGGCTGATGCTTGAGGCTTCGTACGTGCAACCGGACCCGGACCGGTTCGCCCAAATGTGTCTCCGCCGCCAGCTCGTTGTTTTTGCCCAACAACTCGCGGTAAATCTCGAGCCCATCGGTTACCGCATGATCAGGCGCTTTGCGATCGAATGCAGATTCAGCCAGTTGGTAAAAGACGCCCGGCCCGCTGCCTTGCCGGTTGGCATTGAATCGAATCGCGGCCGCACCTGGCAAACAGTCTGAGCGCAACAAGACTTTCGTTCCGGCCGCCAGTCGGACTTCCGATTTGTCGCGACGTAATTCTGTGATGCTCAGCGCCGGTGGATTCTCTGCGATAGCTTGCGAGTAGGCTTTCAATGCCTTTACTGCGTAGGCCGCCGACAGGGTGTTGAACTCGTCGGCACCGATTGCCTGCACAATTCGTTCGAATTGTTGCCCTGACATTTTTCGCAGTCGGGCGGGGAACTCGCTGGCCAGCACGGCCACATATTGCGAATCGCTCCCGAGCGGCTGACAGAAATCATCACCAGTCCGCCTGGCCGGCTGTTCCAACCGATACGATCCGATCAGTTTTTCTGCTTCGCTGTTCTTGTGCAGCAGATGAAGCGCACCCGCGATATAAACACCCGTTAGGTCGTCCTGCCAGTGATCGCGTTCGTTCTTCTCCAGATAATCCTGAAGGTTCAGGATGTAATTGGTTGTGATCACTCCTTCACGGCTAAGAATGTAAATGGCGTAAGCGACGGTTCGCGCTTCGCCGAGACCCGCCGGCTGTCGTGCTGCCATCTTCTGCAGGTTCCGTAAACCACTCGCGAACATGTCGGCCGGCGGAGGAAATCCGGCAGCTTTGGCGTCACTCAGGAAATCCATCACATAGGCGGAGATGAAGCTGATATGATCGTCGGGCTCGGGGATCCAATAGCCGAATCCCCCCTGATCATTCTGACGTCTGCGCAGAACCCCAAAAGTGTATTCCAGCTGCTTATTTACCTCAGTGCGGCTGAGACCAAAATCCGCCTCATCGGCCAGCATCAAGCGGCAGAATGCACCGCTAGTGATTTGTTCACTGCAACCATAGGGAAAGTTCTTGAGGTAAACATCCAGACCTCGGGCCAGCCCGATCGGTAATGCGGAGATCGTACTATCGAGCTTGTGAAACTCGTCATACGTCGCACGCGATATCGGAACTTCCTCGCTGCCATGGGTAAACAGACCGCTCCGGACCTCGGTTACATACGGCACCGCGGGCCGGATGCTCAGAGTGGCGCGTCGTTTCGCTTCCTGGCCGCTGGTTCGGGCCACAAACGCGATTTCCGCATTGCCGAGTTTGTCGTTCACCCGAAAACGGAACACCACGCTCTGCTCTCGTCCTTCGGAAATGACGGTTTTCTTATCGGCCGGGCCAATAATGGTTAACCGTTCGTTAGGCTTGGCCGATACTTCGACTTCCGCGTTCTGGCCGGATTTTTCCACATTATTCGCCACCGTGACGCCCGTCTCGAATTCATCCCCTGGCGCCGCCAGCACTGGAACACTCGGGGTGATTACAAACGGACCGCTGACCAGTGTTTTCCGCTCAGCCGCACCGACGGTGTCATCGCTCACGGCCACCGCCATCAAGCGGAGCGTGCCATCGAAATAGTCGGGCACGTCATAAACAACCTCGCGCTTTTCAGGCCCGGCCTCGATGATTCCCGACCAGAAGACCACCGGTTTATCGGTGATTCGCCTAAACGGATTCAGTTTTTGGACATCTCCCCCACCGCCATATGCCGATGCCGAACGAAGTAGCGAAAATTCCGGGATGATCAGATCAACAATCTGAGCCGTTTCCACTCGCAACGCGCATTTGCGGAAGAAGAACGCGAGCGGATCCGGAGTTTCGAAATTGGTGACCTGAAGAATGCCTTCGTCCACCGCAAAAATGACGACCCGCGAGGGTCGGTCAGCGAGATAACTGATCCGCAGTTTGGCGCCCGGCTTCGCCTTGCTCGGGCAATCGACCTGGAGATTCAGGCGCCGCTTTTCGCGATTGGCGGTGAATGGAACAACGCCATAGCTCAACGGACTAACGAATACCTCCTTGGAATCCAAAGATCGGACGAACGCGACGTTCACGTAGCCACTCCCTTCGAAGTTGGCCGGCACCCGAATGTGCTGAACGCTGCTGGCGCTATCGGCGTGAAACCACTCCTGCGCATAAACGCGATCGCGTTCTATGGTAATCAATCCGTTACCGGTATACGGAGCGGTTATACTGATCGCGATATCATCGCCGCTGTTGTACTCTGCGTGGTCCAGCTTTATCTGGAGCTCCGCGTTCTTCTCCAGCGCACGATTCGCGCGGCCGATTCCGACAACGGAATACTCTAGTTTGCACAGCCGGCGATTCTGATCGTCGCGCAGTTCGAATACGTAATTGCCCGGTTCATCGGTGGGCACTGCATAGCGCGATCCATTGGCCGATATGGATATGGATTCGGATTTTGCCGTGCGCTCTTTGAGCACGGATTCGTAGGCATAATTTCCGTTGTCCTGTTTCGTGAGCACAGACACGTATTCCTGCGCGATGATGTTGACCGTGATGTTCTCCAGCGCGATCCGATGCAGACGCGGATCGACCGCTACCAGATCGATGACCCGCGCTTTGTTGAGCTCGACGTAACGCAGGTCACCGTCTGGTTTGCATCCGACCACATAGGGCAGGGTTGAAACCAGGGTCTCCACCATGGTGGTAACGCTTCGACCTCCTTCGGCCTCGAACCCTTCGGAAATGAACCGCATCGAATAGGTGGCATCACGAAACCGGTCCAGTTGCAGATCGAATTGTGTCTCCCCTTTGTCATCCGTGTGCTTTTCGCCCAGGTCAATCGTGTGCTCTTGATGCAGACCGCGGCTGCTGCCTAACGGATCGAAAAACAGATAATTCGGAAATTCGGCGAAACGGAATGCGCTGGGAACGAGTTCCAACCGCGCGGTTACGCGTCGATCAGTGGCGGGCGTCCCATAGAGGTTTGCTAGCGAGATGAATGCCTCTACGGTCTTCGGATCAATCCAACCGGAGGCCGCCTCGGGCGATAAGCGGCTTTGAATCCGCAGCCGGTCGGGCAGGAACTCTTTTACATTTGCCGTCGTACTGCCCAACAGTGTTCCGCGTTTGTTATTCCTAGTGAGGTAAACGTTGAAAGTGTACAGGCCGGTTGGGGATTCGCCGGCGGTGGTGTAGCCAAACTCGGCAAACGCGCCCTCCGGCAGACTAATTTTTTTGGTCTGAACTGAATGGCCCCGCGCGTCCAGAACCTCGGTTTCAATTGGCAGGCCTTTGAGCTGGCCAGCCCAGTTCCGCTGTTTCACCACCAGTCCAACGTGAATTTCATCTCCCGGCCGATAGATCCCTCTCTCGGTGAAAACAAACGCGTCCAGATTCTCCGGCAGAACGTTTTCAATCCCATCCACA
>JBJMXE010000010.1:0-29466 GCA_045809745.1 Chthoniobacterales bacterium
TGAACATTGGGCTGACTAGACAGACCTTTCGAACTTTGTTTCCAAGCTATACCGACCGGCGGGAACCCGGCGGGCTGAACTCTGCGGCGGCTGATTACGATTTCGCGGCTTTGGATCAACTATTACCGCATCCAGTGTACGGCTCACAGTCGTGGGTCAGCATTCTGAATCCGTCTGAATCAACTTTCCGCGATACCGTCCAAGCCTTATTGGCTGAAGCCTACCAAACGGCCGCCGAGCGATCGTCGAAACGCACTGCCTAGCAATGGAAAAACAGGTGAAGACTCGCTGATGCCAGCGATTGGAATTACCGGCGGAATTGCTACCGGCAAGACGACATTCTGTCGTTTTCTGCGTGAGCTTATGCCCAACGGCGTTTTCTTCGATGCCGACAAGGCTGCCCGGGTGTTAACCGATAGCGATTCGGAAGTCCAGGTGGCCATTCGTCAGGCTTTCGGTCCGAACATTTATTCGGAGAGTGGCGACTTGAAGCGAGCCGAACTCCGCGCCATAATACTGACGAGCGCTGCGAAACGGGAGGCGCTCGAAAAGATTCTTCATCCGCGCATTCGCAGCCAGTGGAGCGCAGAGGCGCAACGGTATCGCAATTCCTCAGATTTTTTCTTCGCTGACATCCCACTTCTTTATGAAACGGGCGGTGAAACCTTGTGTGACCGGGTGGTGGTGGTCGCCTGCTCAGAACAGGTCCAACTGCGCCGGCTCATGCAGCGCGGATCGTCCAGCGAGCCGAGTCCCGGAACGGGCCGAACGGTGAGCGAGGCCGAAGCGATAAGAACGATACAAGCACAAATGCCAGTTCAAGAGAAGGCGAGCCGAGCGGATCACGTCATGTGGAATAACGACGGTGAACCCGTTCTTGCCGCCCAAGCGGCGGACCTGGTGAGACTTTGGACAGCAAATTCATGGACCCAGAAGTGATCGACAAGATGTCCGATCAAACCGAGTCAACCGAGGAATCGCCGAGGGATGATGCGGAGCCGGTTAATCCTGTTACCAGTGACGGGGCGACTCGCCCGGTCGCGTCACTTCATCTCAATGCCCTGCAGGATTCCTCGGCAGACGAGTTGCAGGCGCTCGCCCGACAGTTTGATCTGCGGCTTTTTCCCGCTCGCTCCCGTCATCAACACATTCTCGACATAGTTAGGGCGGCAATCGGGCGCGGGGCGAGCGTAACCATTGAAGGTTTTCTCGAACAAAGCGAATCCTCTGCTTTTCTGCGCCTGCCCGAGCTCAACTTCCTGGCTGTTCCGGAGGATGTATGCGTCTCGCGTGCCTTCATTCAGCAATATGATTTGCGCCCGGGGCAACACATTGCGGGAACCGTGCGTTTGCCACGGGACCGGGAACGATCCCTGGTGATCGATCAGATCGCCTCCATCGAGAGCCAGCCGGTTGATCGGTGGACGACGCCGACCGATTTCGAAAAGCTGACGCCGCAATTTCCACAGGGGCGGATCATGCTGGAAAATCCGAAAACTAATTCGATCAGCGCTCGAGCGATCGATCTGTTAGCGCCGCTCGGGCGTGGCCAACGCGGCCTCATCGTCGCGCCGCCGCGGGTAGGCAAAACGATTTTGCTCAAGGAAATCGCCAAGGCAATCCGCATTAATCATCCCGAGATTGTGCTCATCATGCTGCTGGTGGACGAGCGGCCGGAAGAAGTCACCGATTTGGAACGGGAAGTAGATTGTCAGATCTATCACTCGAACTTTGACGAAACAGTGCAGCGTCATGTGCAGGTCGCGGAAATGGTTCTGGAGCGATCGAAACGGTTGGTGGAACAGAAGAAAGACGTGGTCGTTTTGCTCGACAGTATTACGCGCCTGTCGCGTGGCTACAATCACCTCCAGCCGGGCAAAGGCCGCACCATGTCGGGCGGTGTTGAGGCCAAGGCGCTGACCAAGCCGAAGAAGTTCTTCGGCTCAGCGCGCAATGTCGAGGAAGGCGGCAGCCTAACGATCGTGGCGACAGCTTTGACCGAGACTGGCAGTCGAATGGACCAGCTGATTTTCGAAGAATTCAAAGGCACCGGTAACATGGAACTGCATCTCGACCGGGCTCTGGTGGAGAAACGACTCTATCCGGCAATTCACGTGCTCCAGTCGGCCACGCGTCGGGAAGAGTTGTTGTACCACCCGGATGAATGGGATCGGGTGCAGTTGTTGCGCAAAACCATGGCGGCTTTGCCACCGATCGAGGCAATGGAGAAGTTAATCGAGAATTTGGAAGCGACGAAAACCAACGCCGAATTGCTCCTGAGCGGGCTGAAGTGAACAACACGACGACCTCGGCTGTGACCTGGAGCTTGAGTTGATGGGTGAGGAGAATGACAAGTTCATCACGACGCTCCCGCAACTTCGAGAGCTCCTCCGCCGTCTCCCGGCCCAGGACCGAATCGCGATCGATACCGAAGCTGACAGCCTGCATTGCTATCGCGAGAAGCTTTGTCTGCTTCAGCTCAGTATCGACGGATCAGATTTCGTGCTCGATCCGCTGGCTCTCGCCGACCTCAGCTCGTTAGCGGCAGTTTTAAAAGACAAAGAGATCGTTTTGCATGGCGCCGATTTTGATCTGCGGCTGCTGCGTCGCGGAATCGGGCTGGTTCCCGAACGCGTGTTTGATACCGTCATTGCCGCCCGTTTGTTAGGGCTGCGACAGTTCAGTCTCGCCGCTTTGGTTCACAAATACTTCGAGGTCGAACTGCCGAAAGGGTCGCAAAAGGCCAATTGGGCGCGGCGCCCGTTGCCGAAGCAGATGCTTGCCTACGCGATCAACGACACGCATTACCTTCTGGGTCTGGCCGAAAAAATGGAGTCGGAGCTGGCCGCGATCGGACGCTTCGAATGGTTCAGGCAATCCTGTCAGCGGGCGATCGAGCAAGCGGCGATGGATCGTACTCGCGAACCTGACGATGTGTGGCGTATTAGCGGATCGGGTGCGCTGCGGGGACGTCCGGCTGCTATTCTGCGAGAGCTTTGGCATTGGCGCGAAAAGGAGGCCGAGGCGGTGGATCGTCCGGTGTTTCATATTTTACAGAATGAAGAGCTGCTTCGGGCGGCCTCACGCTTCCATGCCGGCGAAAAACCGGATTATCGCCACTTTTCTCCTCGTCGCAGAGAGGCGTTCAAAGCCGCGGCGGAACGCGGACTGAACCTGGCCGAATCCGAATGGCCGGTTCCACGCCGGCGCTTCGGGATGCGACGGACGGCTGAAGCAAACCAGCGGGTCGAAGATTTGCGTCGACGTCGTGACGAGGTTGCGGGCGAACTGGAGCTGGAAGCGGCGTTCGTGGCTCCGCGTTCCGCGCTGGAATCTATCGCAGTGGACGAATCACGCGCCGCGAACCTTCTTGTGCCGTGGCAACGCGAACTTCTCGGTTTGGCTCAAACATCGAGCGCTGTCTAGCTTCGGTGCATCCACCATTGGCCGTGAAACCGCAGACATGACATCGCGATGGGTCGAACCGGCGCACCGCTTGCCTAACCATCTTCGCGGCGGCTGGCTATTGCTGCTAATCTGCTGTGGCGTGAGCGGTGTTCATGCGGCGCCGCTGCGGGACGGGCATCTCACGGAGATGGTGCGTGACGTCCGTATGTCGCACCCCGGCGCCCCACCGGCGCATCCGGCGAATGGCAGCGCGGTGGGCGATGGATCCGTTCAAACAGGCCGCGAATCGCGCGCCGAGATCAAATTCAACGATCAGACGGTTCTTCGGTTGGGCGACAACACGGATGTGCGGATTGACGCCAGCCGACGGAGTTTCGATCTCATTTCAGGAGCGGTGTTGACGCAGGTTCCGAGCGGGGTAGGGGCCACGATTCTCAATATCGGCCAAATCACTGCGACCACGACTGGAACGACGCTCACCGCGGAAGCGCTTCCGAAAGCATACCTGAAAATAATCGTGGTCGACGGCACTTCGCGTGTTTGTCTGCGGACCGGCGGCTTGGGAAGCGACTGTGTCTTGCTGCGAGCAGGCCAGATGCTCATCGCCGGTCCGACGCCTAAAAGTCTGCCCGATGCGGTCGACGTTCATCTGGGGCGACTCGTTGAGACATCCCATTTCATCACTCAATTTGGCCCACTGCCTGGGCAGGACCGACTAACCAAGGCCGCAGCAGCCCAGAGCGAACGCAAGACCCATGGTGGGTTCGCGGATAGCAATTTGGTGATCTTCGGCCGAGGGACACTCGTGACGCAGCCGAACAAGCCGAGTCCGACACCGCCGGCCAATACCCGCCCCGCGGCGACCCCGAAGCCTTCGCCTTAGGCAAACAGCCGTCCGTGGGACACGCCGGAGAGTCGGAAAACGACCATTTCTTCGCCCCCTCTCTATAATGATGACAAACGGGTTCGGACCATATAGTCTTGATTCCCTCTAAGACTTATGGATTCAGGAGTTTACCGGGGGGCGACTGTGGTTTCGAAATTTTATCTGCGGATTTTGGTCGCGGTTTGCTGCGTTAATTTTGCAGCCGGCGAGCAGTTGAAACAGGCCCGTGTCACGCAGGTTGTGCAAGATGTGAAGTTGCTGCCGAAAGAGCAGGCAGCTCGACCGGCGGTGCTCAATGACGAGATCAGTCAGAGTACAGGAATACGGACCGGCGCTAACTCTCGAAGCGAGCTGACATTTAATGATCTAACGATTACCCGTCTCGGCGCGAATACCGTCTTTAGTTTCAACCGGGACACGCGCGAGCTGACGCTTAGCAGCGGAGCGGCGTTAATTCAGATCCCGCCCGGCGCTCCGGAAATGAGGTTACGGACCGCGGCTGTATCCGCTTCGATCACCGGCGGCACCGCAATATTTGAAGCAAGCACCGCCAAATTCATGGTGCTTGAGGGCAAAGGATGGATGTGGCTGACTGGAGATCCGGAACACAAGCTAACGATTTACGCCGGCAACATGGTGTGGTTCGCCGGAGGTCACATCCTCAGTCCGAAGTCCTTTGACGTGAAATTGGTAATGAAAACGTCCAAGTTGATTAGCGGGTTCGCCCCGTTGCCAAACCTGAAGCTGATTCTGGAGGTCATCAATGAGCAAGCGGACGGACAGCTCGCGGTTCTGACCAAAACCTTCCTGGACATTATTGACCAGAAGATCGCGGCGTCCACGGCTCCGGAGGTAGCGCCTCCGCCACCGTCAGAATTTGGCTCGCCTCAGACGATCACGTCTCCAAACCCTTATGGAATCGGCGGCGCGGTGATCAAGACGGATCCGACAATCACCAGTAATGGCGTTACGGATTTCGGCACAATTTATCGAAATCAATCGGAGGACGGTGCGATTGCCACGTGGGCGTTTGGCACGACATCGGCGTTCGATTTAGACAGCGGTTTCCGTTCGGATAGCGGCACGTCATTCGACAACACGGCGGTCTTCAAGTTCCAGGCGTTGCAGCTGGATGGGCCGCCCACGATTTCCACGGAGGGGGGCGTGTCCCGGCTCGGGCTGATCGGCGTCGATGGAATTACCTCTGCCGGTGCCGGAGGGAACTTCACGTTCTCAGGTCTCGATTTCGTGTTTCTCGCCACCGAGAACGGGTCCATCAACCTCGGCTCGGGAATCACATTTCAGGGCATCAATCGGCTGTTGCTTTACGCTCGTGGGCCTAACGGCAACATGACGCTCTCGTCGCAATTCAACGACATTGCCAATCTGAATCTCAACGCTGAAGGCAGTATCGCGATGAATGGCGCGGCCATTTCGCACGGTGGCGGGAATATCAGTTTACGGAGCGGTAGTACGTCGGGCGCGGGCATTGATCTGCAAGCAGGTTCCAAACTGCTTTCGCTGCTGAACTCGGAAGCAGCTTCCGGGGGCACCATTCGCTTAACGACACGGGGTGGGGACATTATTACCAATGGCGAAATCGAAGCGGACAATGGGACGATCAGCATTTCCAATTCGGTTCCTTCAACCGCGCAGAGCAATGTGCTTCAACTTAGCGCAGCGCCACCTATGATCGTTCTCGGCGGTTCACTAACCGCGGCGGTTGTTAATGTGTCCTCGGCCGGGGACCTGAATGTTGGCACCGCCAGTCCGGCTTCGATTGACGCCGTGACAACATTGACGCTTCAGGCCGGTCGAACCCTCACTTGGGCCGGACCGATGACGATTAGTCTGATGCCGAACTTAATCCACACCGGGGGCGACATGACGCTTTCGGCCGGCGGCGACATAGCGGTGGGTGGAGCAATGGCGTTGAACACCGAACTCGTTTCGAACCTGACCAGCGGCGGAAACATCAGCGTTTCCTCAAGCAATGGAAACGTTAGTGCGCAGACTATTCAGGCCGGAATCAAAGTAGATGCCGGCACCGCAGTCACACTGGGCGCCAATCTCAGCCTCGAGGCATTCGGTGACGTCAAGACGACGTCCACCAGCACTGCTGGTGGCATTGTTCTGGGCGTGGATACCAGCAACGGAGGAACCATCGGCAATGGCGGCGCTATTTCGATTGCCGCGGGTGGAAACGTGCTGACATCCGGTCCCATTGATGTTTCGTTAAACAACAGCAACGGTAGAATCGGTTCCGATGCAGCAATCAGCCTAACTGCAGCGAACGTTTCGGCTAACAGCTTCAGTTACGTCCTCGACAACTCAAAAGGCGGAATCATCGATGGCAACGCTTCGATCGTTGTGAACTTGTCCGGTGACCTGACTGCGGCTGCGGGCGGATTGGTGCAATTTCGCCTACTCAATTCCGGAAATGGCGCTGGATTACCCTCCGGCAACATCGGTGGCATCGCAGCGGTCACCGTCACCGCCGCTAACATCACCGCTGATACTCTGGTCGCAGATATGGATGGCGATCGCGGAGCGATTGGCACCAATGCAGCAATCACATTTAATATTTCAGGCACCGTCAAAACCGCGGGTCTGGCGGACTTTCATATTGAGCAGGCCGATTCACCTGTCGGCGCGGCGGCGGATACCATCACCTTTAACGGCGGCACCTACAGAGCAGGCTTCTTCAATGCCTTCGTTGGTAGCCGGGACGGAACCATCACCTTCAACGACGCCAATGTGCATGCCGATTTCGTGAAGGTTGAAACGCTTGGCAGTAACGGCGTGCTGAAGATCGGCGGCGGCTCGCTCAACGCTAACACCCTTCTGAAGCTTTACGCACCCGGAAGCAACGGAATGATCGATTTCGTCCGCAGCGTCACCTTGAGCAGTGGAGGCGCTGCCGTCATCGCTGCGAACTCCGTGACCATCGAAAATAATGTTGTTGTCACTCTCGCTGGTGGCTCCGGCTTCGCTTTGGTCTACACGAATCATGGTAATTACACCGGCTCGGGAGGCAACGGCACCACCAGCGGTACCTTTGCCGGCAACCTCGCTTTCACTCTTCCGCTCGCCTCCGCTCCTCCATTCGACGGAGCGAGCTCGAGATCTACTACCCTCGTGACCGGCTCTGCGACTTCTACTCAGCCATCCACTACCGTCGAAACCCCGCCGAAAAGACGTCATCCCCGGCTGGCCACAGTCACGAAAGCGATAGCAAATCCTGTTCGCCAGACGACCGGCGGTGCACGTATGGCGCTTCGTATGGCGGATAGCAGCGACCTTCTCGATCTGATTGGCGATACTGCTTCAGATGGATTTTCGCTGGCTAAACATGCCCGGTCTAAAGTAGGTAAGGCTCAGCGTGATCGAATCGACAGTCCCCGCGAGCGTAACAGGCAGGATTCCAGACGAACTTTTTCGGCGAGCCGCGGCCGAATGGCCCTGGCCAGCGTGGGTTCGCCGAGGCCATAATCAGTCTCGCCGCCGCGGGGTGACGAGTTTGCGCTTGGTTCGCGCCCGTGCTGCGTTCTTCGGCCTTTTAACCGTCCTCGCGTTCGTCGGCGCTGCGGCGGGCCAGACCACCCAAAGTATCGACCGCGCTCAGATCACTCGCGATCAAAACCTCGGCCTACCCGGACCGAGTCCGACTCCGAGCGGCACAGGCGAGCTGGAAATGGTTACCAGCCCGAACGATTCCGACATTGGAGAACAACAACTCCTCAGACGGACGGAAGGCTATCAGCCATTTACCGCGTCGGTGGCGATCCCGATCTATTGGACATCCAATGTCGCCCTAACGAACAGTGGCGAGCAGGGTGACCTGCTGACCTCACCAGTGGCCGCGGTCGGTTACCAACCGAGAATAACGAGTAATCTTTCAGGTTACGTAGGGGTGCGGGAGCAGCAGTTTTATTACAAGCGCCTGCATGATTTCGATTTCGGCAGCTTTGATGTAGACGTTGGCCTAACGTATACCGTGCCACAGTTCTACCACGTGATTCTGCACATGGGCTACGACTACAACCGGCTCACGGACAAGCATAACTTCGACGCTTTCTTCGAGAATCATATGCTGGTGCTGAGCGCGGAATTGCCGGTGCGGATCAGCCGGGCCCAGCAGCTTTCGATCGGGATCGACGGCAACATCAGCCTAACGGCGAATCCAGAGCCGCCGCGACGGCACGATTTCGACGCCTACGTTGCTTATACCGTTCAGCTGACCCGCGCGTTCAGTATCAGCGGAAGCGGCCGAGTCGTGGTGCACGAGTACCTTCACGGCGATCGGCGAGACGTGAGTGAGATGGTGGCGTTGAATGCGAACTACAGCGTCGCAAACTGGTTTACCGTGACGGGATTGGCTAGCTACGCCGCCAATCAATCGAACCACAGCGTGTTCGACTATGAGGTGGGGGATCTCGGCGGTACGCTTTCGTTCTCAATCCGTTTCTAAGGTCGCGAACCGTAATTCCGTCGCTGCGAACCTCGTGGCAGAGAACCTTACATCCAGACCTTTCACGCATGGTAATTATTAATGACAACTGCAGCTGACCCCGATAATTTGGTCCCCTTCAACCCCATGCATGTACGATTTCGCCGGACAAAACGGCATATATTGAGTCTCATTATTGTGTTCCTCACCGGAGCGGGTTTCGTCGATCCAGCGCTCGGTCAGCAACTGCAGCAGGCACGCGTCACGCAGGTCATCAACGACGTCAAATTGCTGCCCAATCAGGCAGCGCCGCGACCGGCGGCGGTTAATGACGAGATTAAGCAGGGAACAGCGGTGCGTACAGGCACAGATTCGCGAACCGAGCTGACCTTTAGCGATCTAACGATTACTCGCCTTGGCGCAAATACCGTATTCAGCTTTAAACCTGGAACACGCGATTTAAAACTGCAGAGCGGTGCGATCCTAATCCAGGTGCCGCCTAACGCTCCCGAGGTGAAGGTGAGCACGGCGGCGGTGTCAGCCGCCATCAGCGGTGGTACCGCCATATTCGACGCCGCGACCGGCAAATTCATGGTGCTGGAAGGCATCGGCAAAGTCTGGCCAACCGGACACCCCGAGCTGGCAGTTACGATCCATGCCGGTGAGATGGTTTGGCTGACCCCCGGAGGACACATTGGCCAGGCTGAAAAATTCGATGTTGCTCTGGTGACAGAGACCTCCCTTTTAATCACCGACTTCGCACCTTTGCCTAACCTGGACTTGATCCTTCAGGTGATTCAGCAGCAAGAGACTGAGAATAATACGAATACCTCGCTGCCCAATAACAAGACAGCTCAAGACATCATAAGCGAGAGAACCGACGCCTCACCTACCGCAACGCCGGCCGGTACTCCTACCCCAACGCCAGAAACAACTCCGACGCCGACACCGGCTACACCGACTCCGACGCCGACACCGGCCACGCCGACTCCGACGCCAACGCCGGCTACACCGACGCCGACGCCAACGCCGGCAACTCCGACTCCGACGCCGACACCGGCTACACCGACTCCGACGCCGACACCGGCCACACCGACTCCGACACCAACGCCAGCCACACCGACTCCGACACCGGCTACACCGACTCCGACGCCAACGCCGGCCACACCGACTCCGACGCCAACGCCGGCCACACCGACTCCGACGCCGACACCAGCCACACCAACCCCGACACCGACTCCGGCCACGCCGACTCCGACACCAACACCGGCTACACCGACTCCGACACCAACTCCGGCTACGCCGACTCCGACACCAACACCGGCCACTCCAACGCCAACGCCGGCGACGCCGACCCCCACACCGTCCAGTCCTACACCGACTCCTTCAAAAACCGGGACACCGCCGACGATATCGTCGCCCGTTCCTTATGTGATTGATTCGTCGACGGTCATCACCACCGACCCGACCATCACCACCAACGGGAACACGGACTTCGGAACAATTTATCGCGGTCCGGGCGTTGACGGCCCATTCTCCGCGTTCGCGTTTGGGTCAACATCTGCCTTCGACACTTCCAGCGGTTTTGATGCGCAGATCGATGGTTCCGGCGCGGTGTTCAAATTCACTGCGCTTCAGTTAGCCGGCGATCCAGCCGTGATCACCGAAGGCGGGGAAAACAATCTCGGTCTTATCGCGGTGAACAGCATTACATCCGCCGCGCCGGGCGGCGCGCTGACATTCAGTGGAATCAACGGCCTGCTCCTGGCGACAGTAAACGGGCCCATCACGTTAGGTCCGGAGATAAGCTTTACCGGCTTTAACGAACTCACGATGTACGCGCGAGGGGCAACCAGCGACCTCACCCTGGGCTCGAACATCAACGTCGCAAAAAAGCTGAATCTTTACGGTGAACGCGACATCAACGTTACGTCGAGTCTTCAGGCGCCGACCATGTCGCTTTTCGCCGGACGCGATATCAACCTTCAGTCGCTTGACACGAGTGCAACTACGACGTCCGGAAGCGGCAACGTGAGCCTCCGCGCGGGGGGCAACATCAACTCGACTCACGACATCACGATCAACCGAATCAACGGCGGGGTATCATCCGGGCTGAACATCACAGTTCGGGCGGGTGCCAATCTCAGTGTCGGCAACGATTTGAATCTGAGCGTCGACAACTCGAACGGGGGGCAACTCAACGATGGTGGCGACATCTTCGTCCAGGCTGGAGCGATTAGCACGAATCCGGGTGGCGATTCCGAAGCGTCACACGCGCTCCAGCTGACCATCAACAACTCTGGAGGCGGTACGATTGACGCAGGCGTCAGCATCGGAGTGGATGCGGCGAGCATCGACACCGAAGGTTTGGTCGCAACGATCAATAACCAGAATGGAGGAATGATCGGAGGACCGGCCGCGATCGACATCGCCGCCACCGGGGCATTTACCGCCAATTCGATGTTCGGCTTCATTAACAGTCGTAACGGCGGCGAAATCTCTGGAAATGCCGATTTGGCTCTGACAGTCGGCGGCGCGGTAACGACGGATGATTTCCTCACGCTTGCCATTTCAACCCGCCCTGAAGATCTGAACGGCGGCACCATCGGGGGGAATGCAATGCTGACGTTTACCGCAGGCAGCGTGTCGGTCGGAACCGATCTGGTGACCGCCATCAGCACGAACGGAGGCGGCACTATTCACGGAGATGCAGTTGTGACGGTCGGAGTCGACGGGGCGCTTTCTGCCGACACCGTCACCGCGAGAATCGAGAATTCCTGGTACCCGGCCGGCGACACCTTCTTCAACGGCGGAAATATCGATGGGAACGCCACGCTTAACTTTTCGGCAGGGAGTCTAGCCATCGGGAGCTATATGGAGGTGGCGATCTGGAGTCATTCCGAAGGAAACATCGGTGGGAACGCGAACGTGATGATGAACATTGGTGGGGCGCTCGGCATCACCGGGGACACCGATATTTATGTGTCCACCCTGCCCGCGGATACGAGCAAGGGACCGGGGAGCATCGGCGGCGATGCCACCGTCACCGTGAATGCCGGGAGTGTTTCGACTACTGGCTACTACAATCAAACCATCTATAACGATCAAGGAGGCCAAATCGGTGATAACGCAGCCATCGCTTTGAATGTCAGCGGAGACGTCAACATCGGCACCGACGCTACCTTCCAACTTTTCAATTACGGCATCGATTTTGCGAACGGCGGCCAGATCGGCGAGAACGCATCGATTGAGGTCACCGCGGCTAACTTCACCGCCGGATCACTACTCGCGTTGATTGATAGCAAGGAAGGCGGCTTCATCGGCGGTGACGCCACGATTACCTTCAACATCTCCGGGACGCTGACCACAACCTCGGACGCCACCTTTCAGATTATCACAACACCACCGAGCGCGGCGGCAGCGCGAGCCGACGCAGCGACGACTGTGGTTGCGGGTGACGCGATTACTTTTAACGGCGGCACCTACCAAGTCGGCGGAACATTTCGGGCAACCATCTCGGGCAACGACGGCACCATCGTGTTCAACAACGCCAATATGCACGCGGATGTGATCAAAGCGGGCGTGTTCACTCAGAACGGAGGTTTGAGAATCGGTGGAGGCTCCATTTCGGCTGACACCATGCTTCGACTTTATGCTCCCAATGGCAATGGCTTGATCGAATTCGTGTCGAACGTGACGCTCAGTAGTCAGAGCTCGTTAGTCATCATCGCGGCCAACACGGTCACGATCGACGATGATGTTGTTGTCACGATTTCAGGCGCTCAGGCTGCCCTCGTCTATACAAATAACGCGAATTACGCCGGATGGGGTGGTAATGATCATACTACGGGTACGTTCGCCGGGATGGGCGCAACGACGCATCCGCTCTCCGAAGCGCCGGATTTCGATGGTCCGGATCCATCGCCCGGCCCCTCGCCGGGAGGCTCGCCATCCAAGTTTGGACCGCCCGACACGAGTGGTTCCAATCCGTATGTCATCACGTCGGGTACAACCATTAATACCGATCCATCAATCTTGACGGCGGACGACACCCAATACGGAAAGATCTATCGGGACGCCGCGACCGATGGATCTCGCACGAACTGGCTGTTCGGCTCCACCTCGAGTTTCGACACTGCCAGCGGGTTCGAAGGCGGAATCGACACTGGCAACTTCCTGAACCAGATCGCGGTCTTCAAATTCCAGAGCCTGACCCTGGTTTCCGATCCAACGATCGACACCACTAACGGTGTCACAAACCTCGGCTTGGTTGGGGTGGACGGAATCACAACGGATGGAGATGGAGTGCTGACTTTCTCCGGGATCAGCACCCTGCTTCTCGCGACCCAGAACGGCTCGATCAGTCTCGGTTCGGATGTTTCCTTCAGCGGAGTGGACCGCATGTTTATTTATGCCCGCGGTGAGGGAGCAAACCTCGCCATCGGTTCGCAAATTTCGACTAACAACGACTTACGGCTGTATAGCGAAGGCACGGTTACCATCGACGGCGATCTCAGTACGCTGAACTTCAGCTCGTTTAGCGGGGGCGACTTCCTCGGTGGCACCGGCAAGATCACCGCCGCGGGAATCTACATAAATTCGTTATCCAATATTACTTTTGACGCAGCGCGCTTTAGCCCCGGTGAATTCACCGGAATCTCACTGGGCCTAACGGCATCGAGCAACATCAGTATCGATGTGACCAGCGATCAGTCGGTTTTCCATCAGGCGAATTCGATCGACGTGCATGCTGGTGACACGCTGACAATGACGGGTTCGCCGACCACTCTTGATCTCAGCAATACCAGTTCCGCCACCTTTGGAGCAGGCGCCGGAGGCATCCAGGCAAGTTCCGTCGGGTTCCTGTCGCCGAATCTTACTTTAACCTCCGACGGCGACATTCATATCTATGGCGCGGACCTGTTCGGTGGCTTCCTGCAGGGTACGATCACCGCCAACGGCTCGTTCACCGCGGTGGGCGGCGTCACCACCGGCGACCTGACCGCCACCAATGGCAGCATTTCGGTGGGCGGCGATTTGTTCGTTAGCAGTGTGACCGCCGGAACCACCATCGATGTAACCGGCCGACTTTTCGGATTTGGCGGCGCCACCGCTACGGGCGACATCACGGCCGACACCGTGGCGATTCCCAATATCCAGGACACAACCGGCGTGTTGCGCGTCGGCAGCGGGGGAATCGTGCCGTTTGTGATAATTTTTGGTTCGGGAGATGGTGCGGCTTATCAGCACACTTTCAACGTCGACTCGATTGTTTCGCCTAACGGTATCGATTTTGACGGAAATCGGTTCGACTTTACCACCAATCCCGGCCCTGGTGGTAAACTGACCATCAACGCGAATACCATCGCGTTTGACCCAACTGATGGAATTGCCTTCGCGAATTTCAACGGCGCGGACGAGGGGGCGTTCGGCGGTAGTCAGGCATCCGGCGGTAACGGGGGAACGTTCATCGTGAATGCCACCAACGGCATTTCCATGACCAGTGCTTCGTCGATCACCGCTACGACCGGCATCACCTCGAATGGTTTCTCCGGCACCGGCGGCACCGTCGAACTGAATTCGTCAAACGGGCAGGTGAGTATCGATTCAACGATCCAGGTCTCCAGTGCAGAGCCGACGCCCGGTCCGAGCCGACTGAGTGCAGCGGGTGGCAACATCAGTATTCACAGCGGCGCGGTCGATAGCACGGCGATCAGCATCGGGAACAGTGCCCAACTTCTATCGCTGCTATCCAGTGGCGCCCCGGGGCCGGGTGGAACGATTGCTCTTATTGCAGACGGCGGGGCCGCCGAAATCGATGTGAAGGGCACGCTGACCGCCGACAAGGGGCTGATCGATATCCGGGACACCGGCAGCGCCGGCGAGATTTATCTCGGTGGTACTAGCCCGGACTTTGTCGCCATGCGCGCGGATGTCATCAAGGTTGGCGCACTGAGTGACAATGGCACGCTGAGCATCGGTTCAGGTTCGCTCAGCGCCGATACCATGCTGAAACTCTATGCCGGTGGCAGTAACGGCACGATTAAGTTCACCGCAGCCGTTACCCTCAGCGGAAACAGCGTGAAGATCATCGCCGCTAACACGGTGACGATCATGGATGATATCGTGGTTACGATTCAGGGCCCGGCTGCCGCGTCCGTTTATACGAATCATGCAAACTACGCGATGGCTAGCGGAGGCAACGGCATGACCACGGGCAGTTTCTCGGGGATGGGCGCGACGACTCATTCCTTGTCCGACGCCCCTTCGTTTGATGACGCGCCGCCGGCGCTCGCAGCTGCGAGTATCTCTTCAAAGCCAACGGGTCTAGCCGCCAGTCCGACGCCGATACCCTCGAAGACTAAAGGAAAGAACGCTCCACCGCTGGTCGCCCCGCCGCAGAAATCGACGACCCCAACTGCTGCCACGAAGGTCAACGGCGTCACCATTCGCGTGTCGGACAGCAGTCAGATTCTGGACATGCTCGAGCATCCCAACTCACCGATCGACGCTTCGGCCGCCCAACCGGCACCGGGCAAAAACAAAGGGAGACACAACGGAATTCGGAATTCACCGCGCCCGCAGCGGGATCGGGAACCTCGTCAAAATCGCGATCGCGACATGGGCATTCGGTTGCCAAAGCCTTGACGCGCCAGTGAATGACGTGAATAACTCACTCCGCGAATGAACCGATCAATCGTGGCCGCGATTTCTTTGGCATCGGTTCTGATGTGCGGATTAGCTGACTCGTCGAACGCTCAAAGTGGTCAGATCGATCGAGCGCAGATGAGTCGAGATCAGGTGGGAGCTGCGCCCGGACCGACCGTCACGACAACGAGTGTTGACGATAGCCATGTCGTCACCAGCCCTAACGATGCTGATCTTGGTGAACAACAGATCCTCAAGCGGAACGACACGTATCAGCCTTTTGTGGCTTCGGTGGCAGTTCCGTTCTACTGGACGTCTAACGTGGCTTTGACTAACCGAGGCGAGCAGGACGATTTTCTGATATCCCCAGTGGTCGCGATAGCGTATCAGCCGCGCATTGCCAAGAATCTGTATGCCTACGTCAGTTTGCGTGAGCAGCAGTTCTTTTATACCGATCACTCTGCTTTCAATTTTGGCAGCTTCGATGCCGAAGTCGGACTGACCTACACGGTTCCGCAGATCTATAACCTGGCGCTGCATGCCGGATACGATTACAACCGGCTGACCGAGAAAAATAGTTTCAATGACTTCTTCCAGAATCATGTGCTGCTGCTTGGAGCCGATATCCCGGTTCGAATCAGTCGGGCACAGCAGCTTTCGTTTGGAGTGGATGCGAATATCAGCATGGACGCCACTCCTCAGGGGCCGCGCCGGCATGATTTTGATGGCTGGGTGGGTTACAGTATGCAGGTGACGCGAGCACTAAGCCTGAGTGCGACTGGCCGGATTGTCCTGCACGAGTACGTAGTATCAGATCGCCGCGATGTTACCGAGATGGTGACGTTGAATGCGAACTACGCAATTTCGCAGTGGTTCAGCGCGAATGCGATGGCCAGCTATGCCGTGAACCAGTCCAACCACAGCGTGTTCGACTACCAAGTCGGCGATATTGGGGGTGCGGTATCATTTTCCATCCGATTTTAACACTGAACACAAAGCCGAAATTTTAGGCATAAGTCTAACCGCAGGCGCGAGATTATGAAGAATGTCTTTGGTCAGCCCAGCAAGATTCTGGCAATTGCTGCTGGTGCGCTGGTGCTGGTCACCGCTATTGCTATCGCCGCTGAGAAACGTGATGCGCGGGTGACACAAATTGTTCATGATGTGAAGGTTCTTCCCTCGGGTGCTGCGTCCCGCCCGGCTTCTATCAACGAGACCGTGCGACAGGGCAGTGGGGTTCGCACCGGGAACGAATCGCGGGCCGAACTCACCTTCGCCGATCAAACGCTGACCCGTCTGGGTGCTAACACCGTGTTTAGTTTTGAGCAGGGTGGGCGGAATGTGAACCTAACGTCGGGTGCGATTTTGATGTGCTTGCCTCCGGAGGCTGGAAGCGCGCGGATCAGTGCACCGGCGGTTACCGCTGCCATCAGCGGCGGCATCGCCATGGCTGAAACGCACAAGCATGCCTGGATTAAACTGATCATCATTGAAGGCCAGGGCGTGGTGACGCTAAAAAGCTCCGGCAAAACGTTGACGCTGACGTCGGGACAGATGATTGCGTTGCCGCCGGGCGCGAAAGAGTTCACCAAAATTCAGAACATCAATCTGAAGAAGTTAACCGATAAATCCATATTGATCCGGTTCGCCAAATTGCCTCAATGGGCTTGGGCGCTGATCGAAGCGGAGGTCGCAAACCAACAAAGTGCGCCACCTCCCGGAGGGCTGACCGATCCGACCGGGTTTGATGCGATCGACCAGCGCGCCGCTACGTTGCCGAGCATGATGCACGGGACCCCAACTCCGGTCCCCGAGCCGTCGCCACCCCCCGGCCGACGCAGCCGGTAGCCTAACGGAGGGACGAGCTCGTCTCTTCCCACTTTGGCCGGATGCCGGTCAACGCGATTGCCCGGAACCGAAGCAACGCTGAATCGAGCAATTATGGGACGACACAAGCTCGTCCCTCCAATCGGTGGAATCCGGAACGGCGCCGGAAACAGTAACGGCGGCGATGTCAGGTGACGCACAGATCGTTAGGCCTGGGTTAGTGTTTGCGGGTCCGGCTGGATTTCTTCGTTCCGTCCGCAGCTGACGCTTTCCGCACCTCGGCCTTATTGTCGTTAGCCAACTTCAATTTCTCGGCGCGATCTTCCAGTTCTTTTCGCAATGTAAGATTTTCATTCTTGAGACGGGCCGCTTCTGTTCGGGTAACGATGGCGTCGCCCGAAAGTGCGGTCGCCAATGAAACCTCATCCCGTTTCATGAAATTCTTGACTTCGGCGGCATGCGATCCGGTGGGATTCAGTGTCAGATATCTCTTGTAATGATGGAGCGCATTTAGCGGCTCGTTCATTTTGTCGTCGTACAGCAATGCCAACTTGTAGTGAATATCGGCACAGCGGGCACTGTCATCGAGCGACGCTTCGTAGAGATTGATCGCCCTCAGGTAGTCACCTTCGGCAGCCTTGGCATCGGCGTCCTTGCCGATCTGAACCGTGCGCGGTGTCATCATCCGCTCGCAGCCGCCAAGAATGGTGACCACCCCGATCAGAGGCAGCGTTGCGCGAAGGTAATTGAAAGCACGAATATCAAATCTCATTCTAATCGCATGTCAGCTTGCCACCGACCATACCTTCGGCAACGTCTCCACGACAGCAATGGCAATGGTAAGAAAACTCTTCATTCGCGCACTATTCGCTTATTTTGTCATCGCCTGCTCAATCGTGGCGGCGCCGGTGGTTGGACAACCGTGCCCGTATAAGCTCGTCGATGTCGACGGTCGCACCTTGTCTGCTTCACAAGGTGTCGTCACGATTCTTGTTCTCACCAGTCGACCAGACGCGGAGAAAGTAAAATTGGTCGCTGACCGCGTTCCGGGACGTTGCCTGGGGAATCCTTCATCCCGAATGGTGACCGTGATCCGGTTTCAGCCAACCCGGAATCGAGCGACCCGATACATTTTGTCTTCACTGATTCGCCGCCGAGTGGACAATGAAGCCTTACAGCTCAGGCAGCGATATCTCGCCAAAAAGCTCACCCGCGATCCGCGCCGCGACGTCTACGTGGTCGCTGATTTTGATGCGCAGGTGGCGTCAGAGTTGGGGCTGGATCCTCACATCTTTCCATTCCGAGTTCTGGTTGTTTCCGGAAGTGGCATTCTGTTGAGGGACTGGTCAGGCGTCCCAGACGCTAAGGAACTCGATGCGGCGATGCCCTAACAAATCAGTATGTGGGCATGTCGGGATCGATCTCGATGGCCCAGGCGGTAATTCCACCTTGGAGGTTATATACCTCCGCGAAACCTTGTTGCCGAAGGAATGCGGAGGCGCTGGCGCTGCGCGCACCCGTTTTGCACATTACTACGATCTGCTTGTCTCGCGGAAGTTCGTCAACCCGGTCGGACAGCTCACCTAACGGGATCAGTCGAGCCGCGTCGATGCGCGCGATGTCGTATTCGAATGGCTCGCGAACATCGATGACGACGAGGTTCTGCTCATTTAGCCGCTGACTCAAATCGTGGACTGACATGCTCGGCATTGTCGGCGATGCAGGTTCCTGCCGCAGTCCGCAGAAGGCATCGTAATCGATTGGCTGAGTGATTGAAGGCGAACTACCGCAAACGGGGCACTCAGGATCGCGACGCACTGCAAACTCCCTGAAGCTTAATTTTAACGCGTCGAAATACACTAGCCGACCGGTGAGTACCTCGCCGATACCGACGATCAGTTTGACTGCTTCAATCGCCTGAAGGAGACCGATGATGCCCGGAAGGACGCCGAGAACGCCGGCCTCAGCGCAATTCGGTACGCTACCTGGTGGCGGTGGTTCCGGGAACAAACACCGATAGCAGGGTCCGGCAAGATGCGGTGCGAAAACGGTCGTTTGTCCTTCAAACCGGAACACGGAGCCATACACATTCGGCTTCTTTGCCCAAACGCACACGTCGTTAGACAAATAGCGGGTCGGGAAATTATCGGAACCATCAACAACGAGATCGTACTGGTCGACAAGATCCTGGGCGTTGGCGCTGGTGAACTTTTGTTCGTGCAACACAACTTTGACGTTCGGATTCAAGTCCAGCAATCGATCACGCGCGGACTCTAGTTTTGAGCGACCGACATCAGCTGTTCCGTGCAACACCTGCCGTTGAAGATTTGATAAGTCGACGCTGTCGAAATCGATAACCCCAAGTGTGCCGATACCCGCGGCGGCGAGATATAATGAGGCGGGAGAGCCGAGGCCGCCCGCGCCGATGCACAGAACCCGCGCGGTCTTGAGACGCTTTTGCCCCTCAAGTTTAATCTCTGGCATCAGAAGGTGGCGCGAGTATCGCTGCATCTCCTCGGCACTGAATTCCGCCCCCGCCGCTTGATCACCGTCGACAACTGACTCCTTCACCGGGCACATCTTATCATATTCAGTCTCGGCCCACACGACGATTAGTAGATCGTCCTGTCCGATGACGATGCAGATACCTATCGCAGCAACGCTGCGCACATTGGGTGCGGTAGGCGCTCAATGTTACCAACCCGCTCGGAATGAAGCGGCGTGGGCCGCGACATGGATGGTGAAGCCGGCGATGGGCAGCCGGTGAGAGCGCGGAACTGAACGAATCAAATTGCGTTCCAGCTTCGCTTCGTGCGCTACTTCACCAGATCCCATTTGACCCCGACGATCCGTTTGTCGGCATACCGCTTCAGCGACTTGGGGAATAACAGATAGCTCCCCGTCTTCGATTGCTTGAAGCCAGCGAAGCCGAACTCCGTTCCGGTGGCGGTTTGTTGAATCGTCATTACTCGGTTGTTCTTCAGCGCACTCTGAAAGTGCCGATCGGCGGCAGGTTTTTGCCACAGCGTGTAAGCCTCCGGTTTCCCAGCTTTATCCACGACATCCGCAAATCGGACCGTTTTCACGTTGAGCAGTTTCATTCGATCGAATCTGCGTCGATTACTGCTTTGGCAGATTCATGAGCCTCGGACGGAAAAGTCCGCCAGAGAACTACGGCAAGGAGGATCAGACTACCGTTGCTGCATTCCTGCCCTGGCGGGGTTCGTAAGTCCTCAGTCCATAGCCCCTGACGGAGCCCGACTTTCGCTCTGACTGCAAACGTCTGCAACGACGGTTTTCGCTCGTTTCGCGGGACGTTGACAGGTCGGGCCTGTTCTGGTTGCATCGCCCGGTGAAACGTCTGCCTCTGCTGTTGTTGGTCTTGGGTCTGACCTCTTGTGATACCCTGGTCACCCGGCGTGATCTCTACAGTCCTGAACCGGGGCCCGACTCGTACGAACGAGCGCGGCAGCTAACCGGGCAGGTAACGACCACGACCACCACGACCACGACGACGGCTCCGGCAAGTGAAGCACCGTCACCGCCGCCACCATTCAGATAGTCGGTATTCCGTAGTGGCATGGGCTTCCAGCCGATGTGGTTTAGATCATTGGCAGGATGCCAATGCCACGTCCGATCAGACCGAGTCCATCGCGGCCGCTGCGGCGCGACGGGTTAAGCGAACGGCAGGTTCGCTTTGATCCGAGCCTCGTCCGTTTTATCAACCCGCGCTGCTTTGCTCAGCTGCCGTTTCCGTTTGGCATTTTTGGATGACATCAGGTGACGGCGGGACGACTGCGCGCGCAACACCTTGCCGCGAGCGGTGATCTTGAACCGCTTAGCCACGGCTTTCCGGGTTTTGCTGCGTGCGATCGATTTGGGCATGAAGCGCGAAAGATATGCGGCTGCGCTACGATCACAAATCCTTTCTACGATGGTTTCTGCACACGGCGCACACCTGAAATTGTCGCTTTCCCCCCGCCGTCTTGCTAGAACATTGGGCTATGGCTGAGGCTCCGGCTGGCAAACCGCAAGTGGTGATCATTGGCTCCGGTTTTGGCGGCCTCGAGGCGGCCAAGAAACTAGCGGGCGAAAATGTCCTGGTAACCGTAGTCGACCGAACGAACTACCATTTATTCCAGCCGTTGCTTTACCAGGTGGCGACGGCGGCGCTCTCCCCGGCGGACATTGCGGCGCCGGTTAGAGGAATACTGAGCCGTTGCAACAACATGAACGTGATACTCGCCGAAGTCGTTTCGGTGGATGTGAACGCGCGTAGGGTGATCATGGTAGATGGTCAGTTGGATTACGATTTCCTGATCCTTGCCACCGGCGCGCGACATTCGTACTTCGGCCATCCGGAATGGGAGCGATTCGCGCCAGGGCTCAAGAGTCTGGAAGATGCCGTTGAAATACGGCGTCGCATTTTGATGGCATTCGAGTTCGCCGAGAAGACAAATGACGAAGCCGCCCGCAAAGCGGCGATGACTTTCGTTGTCGTCGGGGGCGGGCCCACCGGCGTTGAGATGGCAGGTGCGATTGCGGAGATCGCACGCTACACGCTGGCGCGCGATTTTCGGCGGATCGATCCGTCGCAGGCCAGGATTATAGTGATCGAAGGCGAGCCGTGTGTGCTCGCATCGTTTCCAGAAGACCTCCAGCAAAAGGCTGCGCAGCAGCTCCGCGATTTAGGCGTCGAACTACGCACGGGAGTGCACGCCACGAATCTCTCCGATGAGGGGTTGCAGGTCGGCGACGAGTTTATTCCCTGCCGGGTCAAGGTCTGGGCCGCTGGCAATACCGCTTCATCGGTTGGCGCCTCGTTAGGCTCCCCCCTGGACAGGGCCGGGCGGGTGATCGTCAACGATGATCTGACAATTCCGGGACACCCCGAAGTGCAGGTGATCGGCGATTTGGCGAATTTCTCCCATCAGACGGGGAAACCATTGCCAGGCGTCTCACCCGTTGCAATGCAGGAGGGCCGTCATGCCGCCGCAAACATTCTGGGAATACTCGAAGGCAGGAAACCGCAGCGGTTCTGGTATTGGGATAAGGGAAGTATGGCGACCATTGGAAAAAACAAAGCGGTTGCCGACTTGCATTGGGTGCACTTAAGCGGACTTCCAGCGTGGCTCACTTGGGCTTTCATCCACGTTCTATTTCTTGTCGGATTTCGTAATCGGGTGGCGGTGCTGTTCCAGTGGGCGTGGGCCTACGTCACTTTCAACAAGGGAGCGAGACTGATTACTCGGAACTTCCAATCCGAACTCCGGCCGCCGGTCTAACCCATTTACAAGGTGATTTAACGATTGGCGATAACCGCAGCTAATCGGGTAGCCCTTCTTGTCATGTCGACCGAGATCAACACATCTCTCACTCTGAGATTTCAAAGTAAGAGATTCCTTACCTCGGTCGGAATGACAAAGTCATGGGACGCGGTGTGATAACGTTGCCCAGATGCGAATTGCCATAGTTGGCGCAGGTGCCATCGGCACCTATTACGGAGCGAAGCTCGCGGCTGGCGGGAACGACGTTCGTTTTCTCGTCCGTACCGGGTTCGAGGCGGTGAAGGAGAACGGCCTGCGCATCACCGGACCCGGCGAAGATGTCCGTGTGCGGCAGGTGAATGCTTATCGCTCGACTAACGAGATCGGCACATGCGATCTCGTGGTGGTGGCGATCAAAACCACTTCGAACGAGTTAGTGGGCGAATTGCTGCCACCGTTGATCGACGGCCAGACAACCGTATTAACGTTGCAAAATGGGCTCGGCAACGAAGAGCTCCTGGCCGAAGTCTTCGGCGCTGATCGCATCATCGGCGGCCTGTGCTTCATTTGTCTCTGCCGCAGCGCTCCAGGCGTGGTCCATCGCTACGACCACGGCCATATTAATATTGGTGAGTATGGCCGTCCGCCGCAGGATCGGACCCGCGCCATCGCCGGTGCATTCCAAAAATGCGGAATCAAATGCGGGGTGATCGACGATCTGCTGCTCGAACGGTGGCGCAAACTGGTCTGGAACATACCTTTCAACGGACTAACGATCCTGGCAGGTGGAATCGACACTGCGGCCATCCTGGGCGACGCCGACCTCAACCGAGCCGCAGTGCAGCTGATGCACGAAGTCATTGCCGGCGCTAATCGTTGTGGCTTTCAGCTCGAAACGTCGGCCGTAGAAGAGCAGATGCGGCGGACTCGCACCATGGGGAAGTATAAGCCATCGACGCTGGTCGATTTCGAAAACGGCAAACCGCTTGAGATCGAAGCGATTTGGGGAGAGCCGTTGCGCCGCGCGCTGGCGGCCGGGGCCGAGATGCCGCGGCTGCTGCAGATGTACGCCGCGCTCAAATCCTTGGACCGGCTGGAACAAGCTCAATGAGGCGCAGCCGGAAAACGACTGATCACCAGGGGGTCGCTTCACCCAGCCGAATCCATGTCAGAAATCGGCAACGAGCCGTTCGTTTGGACCTGAGGCCCCTCCAGTGTTTCGCCGACCGAGTGTTAACGCTTGCCCTTTCGGCGCAGCCTAAGCCCAGCGCGATAGCCGATTTGCCGACAGACCTTTTTGTATGGTTGATTTCGGATCGGCGCATGGCGCTCTTACATCAACAATTCATGAATGAGCCGGGCCCGACGGATGTGATCACTTTTCAGCACGGAGAGATCTTCGTTAGCGTTGAAACCGCCCGCCGTCAGAGTCGCCAGTTCCGCACTTCAACAGTCCGGGAGATCGAACTGTATATAGTGCACGGAATTCTGCATCTTCAGGGATTCGATGACCACAGCCCGAGTCAGCGCTCACGAATGCGAGCCGCGGAAGCGGCCCTTCTTCGCCAGGCTACGGTTTGAAGTAGGGGCTGCGTATGTTAGCATTTAGTCATGATCTGCCAGGTAGGGCTTGCCAGGCTGGAAATGGCACCGTGCAGATCCCAGCTCGAAATTTTTGCCGACCACATATCGGGCGGTGTAGCGGAACCAACGATTGAGAAGAGTACCGAATCCGAACAGGAGCTGGATCTTCCCTGGCAGGTGATCGTGCACAATGATCCTGTGAATTTGATGACTTACGTCACCATGGTGTTCCAGCGAGTATTTGGTTATCCCCGTGAGAAAGCCGAACGCCACATGCTGGAAGTGCATCAGCAAGGCCGTTCGATTCTTTGGACCGGCGTTCGGGAGCGAGCTGAGCTGTACGTGCAACAACTGCATGGCTATCTCCTATTGGCGACGTTGGAGAAGGTGAACTGAGCGGATGGACATTTGCCGCTTAAAAGACGGGCTGGAGATCTCGGAACTGGACCCTTTCTTGGCCGAGCTTCTCCGTCAGATTCCTGCCAGTGCTTCGCCCGACAACTCACCCGCCGCGGAGGCGCGGCTGTTCTGTCCGCCGGCGGACGCGAAGGAGACGGAGATGCGCGCGGAGTGGAAGACATACGTGGAGCCGGAACTCCGGCGGTTGTTTCGATCGGCTACCGACACTGTCGCTGCCGATCTACAGCAGCTAAGCGGAAATGAGAAGACGTTCGCAAACCGGACGCTGGTGATTCCGGCGAAGAACGCAGACGCATGGCTCAATGCTTTGAATCAAGCGCGTCTCAGTATCGCAGCGCGAAATGAGTTCAGTGAACGCGACCTGAGCGACAACTACCGATCTCCGATTGGATCACGACGCGACCTGAGTTTGTTTCAGGTGAATTTCTACGGTTTCTTGCAGGAGTTTATTCTGCGTGAACTGATCGACTGTCGGGAAGACTCTTCGGCCTAACTGTGCTGTTGCTTTTGCCGGACCATCGTCATCAGACGATCCTTGATCGAGGACGACGCTTTGGCCGGCCGGAGGCTGAGAGCAAATGCTTCGTGAAGGCCGTAGCATTCGCTGATGAAGTCTTCACCCTTCTGCCCGAAGTCCTTGCGCGCTTGCTCGAACTCTTCCAGTTCGTCCGATTCGAGCGCCCCGATCACATACAGTCGGGAGCGATTCTGGAATTCGTCAAAGCTCATGCTGTAGTTCCTTGAGCCCGTCATATATCTTTTTTAAACCCAGTTCAAGGCGCGTTTTCACCGTGCCTAACGGTGTATTCGTATTTGCGGCGATTTCGCGCTGACTCATACCGCGAAAAAATGCTAATTCTATCGCTTCTTTTTGAGCAGGGGGCAGGCCGCTGATGACTTTACGGACCAACACCCGGGTGTCGCCGAAGGTAATCTCCTCCGCGGTGGTGTTAATCACCCACGCGTCTGGCTGCTGCTCGGTTTCGCTCTGGAGGCGCTCCTCCGCTCGAGCGTAGGCCTGTTTTTTGCGAAGCCCATCAATCGAGCGTCGCCGCGCCAGCGTTACCATCCACCCCAGAGGTTTACCTTTGTGGGCTGAGAAATTCTTGGCCTGATTCCAAATCTCCATGAAAATTTCCTGGAGCAAATCGTCAGCTTCCGACTCGTTATGGATCACACGCAGGATCAGGGCCTTCAAGATCCCGTTGTAGCGGTCGTATAGCTTCGAAAGGGCGTCGGGATCTTCCCGCTGGATCCCGTGCATCAGTTCCAGATCCGTCGGTTCGCCCGGCTCGATCACGGGCGCTCGTGCCGCTACTGTCGGCTTTTCCGCTTCCGCCTCTATGGCGCTGCTTAGTTCATCAGGCATCTGGTTCAGTGAGATTCGGTTATGTCAGAGGCAACGGCTGTCTCAGGCGGTCATTTGAACCAAAAAAGCCGCGGCCCGCAATCCTATCTTCCGGGGGTCAAAAATCGAAGGATAGCGCGAGCCGAAATGGGGAAGGCGACGTGTTTAGTTGTATCCGGGATGAGCGCTTGAGGCGATGCGGGCGCCGGTGCGGGTTTTCACATTACGCGCGTATAATCTCCCGCCTGACGTCCGCTTTATGTGAAGTCTGATAACCACCATAATTTTTAGATCCTACCATGGAGCCTCGGAATGATTTCTCCGCCACCAGTGGCTCGTCAGCCGCCCTTCCGCCAACGCGTTCCCGCGGCGGTCGCCCTTTCCCCCCCGGAGCGTCCGGCCAGATCACGGGTGGATTTTCTGGACCATTGGCGCGGCATCGCGGTCTTGTCGGTGTTCATCTACCACTGCTTCGGTGCGGCGTTCGGGCGGTTTCATCCGGAATGGCACCACTGGCTGCCGGACTGGCACGTTCCGACGTCATTCATTGTGCTGTTTCCAGCCACATGGGGTTGGGCCGGTGTTTCCATTTTCTTCGTGATCAGCGGCTTCTGCATTCACCTAAGCTTTCACAAGAACCCCAGCCTGCGGGTTTTTTATTACGTCCGAATCTTTCGCATTTATCCGCCCTATCTGGCGGCACTGCTTTTCTTCGCATTCATTTATCCATTTAGCCGTTTGCCGATGCATTCAGTCGCCGGAGCTGAACAGCTGATCAGCCACATTTTCCTAGTTCACAATTTTAACTCAGCGTGGACTTATTCGGTTACGCCCTCTTTTTGGACGATTGCGGTAGAAGCGCAACTTTACCTGCTGTATCCGGTATTGCTGGCGCTGGCGAACAGGATTGGTTGGCGCAACGCTTTACTCGTCGCCGCTACGATCGAATTCTCACTGCGATTGATAGCAACCGCGATTTTCCTGTCCTCGAATACATACCCGCCAGAGTGGATCGCCAGTGCGCCATTTACCTATTGGTATAGCTGGGGTGTCGGCGCGGCAATCGCCGCCGCCTACGTCGAACGTGAGAATCTGCCATTCGTTAAATATCCACCGGCTTTGTTCGCCTCGTTAGGCCTGATCTGTGTCATGATCAAGCCTCTCTTCTTGATGGCATTTCCGATGATCGCAATTGCAACGGCCGCGGTCATCTCCCGGAGTCTGGAGCGCGGCGGCCGGTCGCTGCCGGCGTTGCCGAACTTCTGCAGAGAACATCTGCGGCAGACCGGTGTCTGGAGTTATAGCATCTATTTGCTACATCAGCCGTTTCTGCTCGCGGTTGGATGGTTGATTTACGAAATACATATCGTCGGCTCGGCTCATCCGGTGAAGATTTTTCTTCTGTGTCTTGGCGGATGGATCCCGACGGTGGCCATCGCTTCCCTGTTCTTTCGGTTCTGTGAACGTCCCAGTATCGAACTTGGAAAAATCGCAGTGAACCTGCGGTCGTCATTGCCCCGGCTTGCGCTGCCGACGGTGATGCCGGAATAGGAACGGGCGCCGGCTCGCGGCAAATTGCTCGACGTCTAAGGGCTAAGGTTCGACCACGACCCGATAAACCCGCCGGCCGGAAAGATTCGTGGGCGCGTCGGACACCTGGATGGTTGATGCATCGGCGGCAAACACGTTCGATACCAGAACCTTCCATACTCCTGTTGCCGAAACGTTATCACTGTATTCGATGCGATATGTTTTGCCGGCTGCCGGCGGGAAACTGATCTGTGGGGCACCGGCGGAAAAGCTGATCGAAGATACAGCGAACCTGCTGGCGGCCGATTTCGGATCTGTGCCTGCGCGATATTCTTGGAGGTTAGTCATGCCATCTCCGTCCGCGTCCTGGTTGGCATCGGAGGCATTTGATTGAGCCAATTTGTTAACGACTTCGTAGCGGTTAGGCATTCCGTCGCCGTCGTTGTCATTGCTGGTGACCATGCGAGCAGCCGAGTACGATCCCGTGTTCCCGTCCGAACTGGTGAGCTTTGCGGTAATGAAGTAGCCTGGCGGTACCGCTGCGGCAAGTTTCACTCCGAAGGTTCGGTTTCCGGTCGATGAAGTCGTCAATGTTGTGGTGCCGATAAATGTCTGTCCCTGTCCAAAACCGGATGGATCCGCCACCGAGTTCGCGAAGAATTCGACCAGGAATGTCGTGTTGGGAGTGCTGGTCACAGAACCGGCTACATCGACTCCGCCGGCGTTTTGGTCGGTGGCCCCGGCGACTGCCGAGCTGATGGTTGGAATTGACTGCTGACCGTTGGAATTGTCGTAAAGAACGATGCCGCGTGCGCCATTACTGAAGATTGAATTCTGATTGAACTGATTGTGAAAAGTTGTCGCGTCGTAGACCGCAATACCTTCCTGCCCGTTAGACCAGATCCGATTGCCTGCGCCTGTAGCCGTGCCGCCGACCACGTTGGATTGGGCTGAACTCGAAATGGCCACGCCCTGCAAGCCGTTCGGCACGCCCGAGGTGCCGGCAGTATTCACTCCGATGAAGTTACCCGCGATTACGTTCGAAGTGGTGCCCGCATCGCTAATCTTCACTCCGCACCCTGAGTTCCCTGAGATCAAGTTGCGTTCGCCGATCGTGAGGCCACCGGCGGTATTGGCGTGCGCACCGGACTTGAATTCAATGCCACTGAGACCGTTTGCCACCGCAGCCGTCCCCGCTGGGTTCGTTCCGATGTAACATCCGGTAATATTATTTTGGCCCGCTTGATTTCCGGAGATCAGGATCCCTTGCTGAGGGAAGCCGTTAATAACCAGGTTTCGGATCAGGCAATTTGCCTCGTTCAACGTGAGCCCAGGACTCGCGAACGAGCCAAGGCGCGAGCCGTTGATCACGATCTCGGGGCCGGCTGCATTCGTATCGCCAGTAAATGTCGTTTGGCTGGCGCCGTCGACAAAGGTTTGCGCAGGGATAGCCGGCAGCGGGGAAACCGGCTTGATCGTGAACACGCTGCCGTCGAAGCCCGGGTCGTTAAGCGGAATGTGGAAGGTGATCGTACTTGAAAGAGGTGGTGAACTTCTGGAGCGTGCGAATGCTGCGATTAAGGCGGCACGCAAGCTCCCATTGCCGGAATCACTGGTGTTGCTCACCACGGTCGAGTTCGGGCCCGGTGTGCCAGTAGGCGTCGGCGTGGCTGTCGGAGGTGGTGAAGGGGTAGGGGTGGGAGTCGGCGTGGGTGTCGGTGGCGGCGTTACTGTAGGCGTGGGAACCGGAGTAGGTGTGTGCACCGGCGTCGCGGTGGCAGTAGGTGTTGCTGTGGCTGTCGGGCTTACAGTGGCCGTCGGTGTGGGCGATGGAGTAACCGTTGGTGTGGGCGTCGGAGTAGCGGTTGGTGTGGGCGTCGGAGTAGCGGTTGGTGTGGGCGTCGGCGTCGGCCCGGTCGGATTGATCTGAACGTTATCCAGGTAGGAGTCAACCGAATCGGTGATCACCGATGCGTCGCGGAACGAAACTGTGGTGAGGGAGCGATCGGCGGCGAACGTGAAGCTCTTGGATAAATACTGTACCGAACTGCTGAACGCGGATTGCGTAACCACGTTCGACAATTTCAGGGAGTTTCCA